>JBMFOP010000084.1:0-13041 GCA_049969675.1 Myxococcota bacterium
GCCATTTGGCAAAAAGGGAAATCTATCTATTCACGATCCAACTACCGAAATTTTAACTACAATTCCGAGAGCAGTTGCGAAGATATATATAAAGAAACTATATAATAGCCCTAAGTCTAAAATTGATATTTTAGTTTTAATATCAAAGGGGTGTATAAATAAAAGTATAAACGATGAATTATTATGCTCTGGAATATATAGTCTGATAGAAAGAGACTATCACAGTGAGGAAGAGATAAAGGCATTGTTAACATACAAAGATGATGAACAAATGAAACCAGATATAATATTTGCCATAAACTATAATCCATATAAAATTGCGCTACCTACTATGCTGGAATATCTTAATGAAAATATTAGATGGTATGACCATTTTTTTGTTATTAGGGCGATTCAAAAGATTGGGGATAAGGGTGCGATACCGCATCTTAAGAAGATCCTTGATAATAAAGATGAATATCCAAAGGTGAAAAAGGCAGCAGAAGAGGCAATAGAGAGATTGAGCAAAAGAAAATTATAAAAACCTTAACTGTATGATTCTTTGTATTGGTGTTGATGTTTCCTGATTTTTCTCTAAATAGAATGTTTATTGACTTGTAAAATTATTTGAATAATAATCGGATATGGTGTTTATTATACTGGAACTTTAGTTGTTGTAATGAAATATATTTTTAACAATAGTAATGATAGAGGAAGGTCATTGATAGCCTTTTTTATCTTGCTTACTATTTTCTTAGCATCTATGATAATAGAGGATCCGGATCTTCCTTATGGAGTCTGTCTTTTTAAGACATTCACAGGCCTTCCCTGTCCAGCCTGCGGGATGACACACTCCTTTGTCTCAATTGGCCATCTGAGAATTATTGAGGGATTTTATTTCAATATAATTGGTCCGTTTCTCTATCTTATGTTGATTATTGGTATCTTTTTGACACTAACTGAGATATTAATGAACAGATTAATAATTGAGCCTTTATTTGAGAGATATAAAATAAGGATATTGATTATAGTAATACCGCTTATTATTCTATCATGGGTAATTAATCTCATCAGACATTTTGGGGTCTCTTAATTGAAATCTCTCAATAATTTCATAAAAAATTTACTCCTCTTGTATAATCTAAAAATTGTATGTATGATATTCCTGAATTAAGGAGGTAGTCTTATGACTATGATATTGAGAGTGATTACATTTTTATTTTTTATCTCATTTGCATTGGGATGTTCTGATAGAAGTGAATTGAGATTGGATGGTCTCCTTACTGATACCGCTTCACTGGATATATCAACTTCAGAAGATATAGGGATTACTGATGTAGAAGATAAGAAATGTGATTATCAAATCAACCCAATTGCTTATGAAAGACCGGGAAAGACGCAGGATGGGATACTTTTAATAGACGGGAGACTTATTACACCTATAGGGAAGAATATAACACTAAATACATTTCCTATGAATGCGGTGGAGGTCCCGGATAAAAGATGGCTCATCATTACGAATAATGGTCGTACCCTGGAAGGGAAGAGATTCCTGCAGGTTGTGGATATAGAAAAGGGTGAGATAATCAGTAGATATCCTCTTTCCGGGAGTTATGGCAATTTTCTGGGGCTTTACCTCGCTAAGGATAAGAGGACTCTCTATGCATCAGGTGGTTCAAATGATAATGTGCCTGTGCTAAAATTGGATGAGAGTGGGACATTGGAAGAGATTAATTCAATATCTCTATCTGGATTTATTGGTTATCTTGTAATGGATAGTAGTGAGAGTCGTCTATATGCGGCACAGCATATTGCAGATAAGATTGCATTTGTAACTCTAAGTCCAGAGGTCAAATGGAAGACATCGGTAAGAGTAGGAATTCATACAGATGAACTGCCCTATGCATATCCATTCTGGCTTGCCCTCAGTAAGGATGAGAAGAGATTATATGTCTCAAACTGGGGTGATAATACAGTCTCTGTAGTTGATATTGAAAGTGAATCTGTAATTGCTAATATCAAGGTGGGGAAGAACCCAGAGGGTCTGGTCCTATCATCTGATGGTAGACTTCTTTATGTCGCAAATAGTGATACAGATGATATCTCTGTAATTGATGTAGAGAAGAATGTTGTTATTGACACGATAAAACTGAATAATGATGGGATCCCATATGGGACATCTCCTACAACTATGGACATCTCAAAAGATGGAAAATATCTCTTTGTGGCAGAGGCATTATTAAATTCTGTCTCTATAATTGATACGGCAAAAAATAGTGTTATTGGAAGATTCCCTGTTGGATTCTATCCAGTGAGGGTGATTGAATCTGAGGACAACAAGTCATTGTATGTCTTAAATGCCAAAGGAAATGGAAGCGCACCGAATGTAGGTGGGGAGGATGCAGATGAAATGTTGTTTGGGAGCCTCTTGATCATCTCAATAGAAGATGTTTTGCAGAATATTAAGAGATACTCCGAACAGGTATACAATAACAATTCAAGGGCTGGTCGTTATTATGAATTCCCCTGTGAAAATATAGATTCACCAGTACCTATAAATAAAAAATACAAATCCCCTATTAAACACATAATCTTTATTGTGAAGGAGAATAAGACATTTGATCAGGTTTTAGGAGATATGGAGGGGGTAGAGGCAGACCCCAATCTTGTCAGATTTGGAGAGTTATTTACACCTAATACTCATAAACTTGCTCGTGAATTTGCAGTATTTGATAACTGCTTTGCAGAATCGGAGGTCTCTGTTCAGGGACATATATGGCTTACCTCATCTACCACAAATGATTATATTGAGAGAAACTGGCTGGTGGGCGATGAGAGTCGCATTTTTATTCCAGGTGTGGAACCTGCAAGTTATCCAGCCTCTGATTTCTTCTTCCATCATCTGATGAGAAATAAGATAAGCTTCCTTGTATATGGAGAATCTGTTGGGACAATGGCGGATCTTGAGGGTCTTTACGGTAGAAAGCCACTCTTTAATAAGTATGTAGATAGAAATTGGCCCGGAGGCGTGATATGGAATATGGCATATAAGGATGAGGATAGGGCTAAATATTTTAGAGATAGACTCTCTGAATGGGAGAGGGAGCCGGATAAGATGCCAACTTTTATATTTATGTTGCTACCAAATGACCATACCTATGGTGTAAGTCCGGGAAAACTTGCCCCAGATTCTATGGTATCTGATAATGACTATGGACTGGGTCTGGTCATTGAGTATCTAAGCAATACATCCTTCTGGAAGGATACGGTTGTATTTGTGGTGGAAGATGACCCGCAGAGTGGGGCAGACCACATTGATTCTCATAGAACGGTATGTCTGGCAATAGGTCCGTATATAAAGAGGGGTTATGTCTCCTCTATAAGATATAGTTTTCCATCATTTTTTAAGACCTTTGAGTTAATTCTGGGTATAAATTCTCTATATCAGACCGATTTGAGAGCGGCTCCAATGTTAGATGTCTTTACCAATTCACCAGACTTTACCCCTTATAAGGCAGTACCAAGAAATATTCCAGATAAGATTGTTGAAGGGATACAGAATCTAACACCTGAGTTGAGAGCACTTGCCGAAAAGTCTCTATTGATGGATTTCTCAGAGCCAGATTCACCAAAGAATACGGAGATGTATGAAGTGCTTACAGAATACTTAAGAATAATGTATCCCGATTTGTTTAAGTAATCATTGCTAAAGACAATTATTTGAGAATGTTGTTGAGAATTGATTGACACTTTAGGGTTGACGCGATTAATCTGTGGAATATTGGTGTTGGATAGGTGAATTGTGGGTTTGATAATATTTGAGGTGAATGTGAGTATGAAACTAAAAAAGTATAAGATCAGTAGAAATACCCGAGGTGAGAATGATTTGATAGACCTCACAGATGAAGTGAGAAGGTGTGTTAAGGATAGTGGTATAAAGGATGGTTATTCAATTGTTTTTGTTATTGGCTCTACAGCATCCATTATTACAATGGAATTTGAGCCCGGGCTCGTAAAAGATTTAAGGGAATTTATGGAAGATATTATTCCAGCAAATAGGGATTATGCACACAATGCGACATGGAATGATGATAATGGGCATTCACATCTGAGGGCGACCTTGCTCGGACAGTCCTTTACATTCCCTATAGAAGATGGTGAGGCGATACTTGGGAGATGGCAACAGATAGTACTTGCCGAATTTGACCATAGACCTCGAGAGAGAAGGGTAATAGTTCACATCTATGGTGAATAGCTCTCTTGATGACCATGTTTTTTGCGGGGAGGATTATCTCTTTACTATCGTAAGATTAAATGAACCTTCATCTCCAGCCTCGCCGTCAACTATAATATAGAACCGTTTAATTGAAGATGTCTCATTGGTGAAATTCAGCTTCTCGGGGTCCCCTGCCCCATTTAGAACAGTCCCATAAAGGCATTCAGCTTTGCTGCAATCATCCTTTACATATATCATAGGGTCAAAACTCCCGTAAGGTGTTACAGTCACCTCATAGGTTACACCTGGCTCTGCATCTACATAGTATACGATATCTCCTCCAGAAAACATTGAGAATATACACCTTTCTGGGTCATAGTCATTATTTGCTCCAATTGTTGAGCCATATGTATTGATTCCATCTGTGGCATCAATTGCGGTATCGCAGGTCTCGTTTGAGGGTTGATTATATACATTTACAACCATTGAGGTATTGAGAGTTGTATTATCAACATAATAATAACTTATGTAAAGTGTTGTAGAGCCAATATTCTTTCCAGTTATCAGACCGGAGGAGGAGACCTCAGCAATATTTGGGTCATTTGAGCTATAACTGAGAAGTGTCTTTTCAATTGGGAAATCCTTTAAATCCTTATTCTGACTAAATGTGGCAAACCCCTCAATCTGATACTGTTCGCCGACTTTTAATTGAATGAAATCCTTCTTAATCTTTATTCCGTCTGCCCTGAAATATGTAGCCTCAATATCAGCCGGGACAAATTTATAGAAGAAATCGGGCTGAATCTGGAAGAAGTATGTGCCAGTCTCTTTTATGAGTTGATATATAAAAAAGTCATAGGTGATATCTGAATTGTAAATATCTGGAGTGATAAATTCCCCTTTGGAGTCTAAAAGGGATGCAAAGAGCTTTAAATCTCCATTTATTCTATCTACATCTGCGTAGAATGCAACTATATCTCCCTCTGCGAGCTCGGCAGAATATCTGTGGACAGAATTTTCATATTCAATCCTATCTCTTTGTGGTTCTGAATCCAATAATTTATCTCTGATGATCAGATTATAATTTGGCTTTGCAGGGGAACCTCTATCTCCATTGTAAAGTCCGGTCTCATCAAGAAATGTTATAAGCGATGGTGCAGGTTTGAAGATATTCCCATCCCTCTCCATTGAATTACCTTTTTTGATTGCAAGAGATGAAAGATTAATCTTCTCAACCAATACATCATCAGTTCTCAATAGTTCAACATATGTTGCATCTGTTAAAGTGAATTTATCCGTCCATTCACATCTAACTTTTGCATAGGAGTTTTTAAGTGGGTCTTTTGTTGCACCGATAACAAGATAAGATTTTGCCATAATTACAGTATCGCAATCAGAGTTAGAAATGGTAAATTCTTTGGCATCAGTCTTAATTTTGTAGCCATTTATGTCTATTCCAAAGTCATTTGGATTATAAATTTCAATATACTGTCCGAGTTCGGTATCTGAGAAGTTGGGGCTAACCATCAATTCATTGATAATAGGTTGCAGGACTTGATTATCGGGATTGGAGGTATCCAGAATATCTTCGTATTGCACATCAGAAGATGCATCAACACCTACCTCATCAAATGTATCTACAATATTTTTAAAATCTTCATCACCGATATCGGCAATTGATTCTGGAGTGATAGTCGTATCTGGCTCTGTATCTGAGATGATATCTGTTGTAACGGTATCAAAATGAATAATATCTTTTATGTCATTTGCATCATTGATAATAATTGTATCTACAGCCGAGACTGAATCGGGATGGGCATCTTTATGAGATGTATCAAGGGTAGATCTATCAGATCCCTCATCTGAACAGGCAGATATGAGGATAATCAGGACAGAAATTAATAAAATAATAATCTTTCTATACATATTTACCTCCAAAAATAGATTATTTAGATTAATGTAAAAATGTGATTTTGCAAGATAATTTTACCTATCTAGTATCTCTCTAATTTTCCTTTTGAGATTTGTTGAATCAAATGGTTTCTGAATCAGATTGAATGAACCCCCTGTGAGATTCTGTTGTGAAAGTATCTCTTCGGTATAGCCAGACATAAATAAGACTTTTAGATTCGGTCTCTTTTCAATCAGAACTTTGCTCAACTCCAACCCATTCATCCCGGGCAATATTACATCGCTTAATAAAAGGTCTACCTTATCTTTGTATGAATCTACAATCTTGATTGCCTCATCAGGAGTTGCGGTAGAGAGTACATTATAATTGGCATCTTTCAAAATGCTAATAGCAATATCTCTTCATAAATATTAAACAATATCCTGCTGTCACCTGACACAGAAATTTCTCTCTATTTTTGCGTGCCTGAGAGATACAGGCTTTGTTAAGATAAAGATACCTTAAATCCTTATCAAGCACCTGTATCCCATCGGAGATATTGTCAAATATCTGGAAATTTCTCTCTGGATTAAATAAATTAATATCAGACATATTACCGACCACTTTTTCAAACAATGCTGCTTATAATTTAATTAATCTTCTTCAAAAGGCAAATAAAAAATATAAAGATTTTTTATTGACATACTGCGTCATAGTGTGCTAACTGAAAATCGTTGGTGTGGAGTATATGCTAATCGTCAAGTAGATTTAAGATATAAAGGTTAGACTATGATAGATTTAGATTATACCTTTTTTATCCAGTTAATCTTATTTATAACACTTGCAATTGTCCTCAAGTTTATCCTCTTTGACCCATATCTGAAGAACCTTAAAAAGAGGGATGAGATTCTGATTGGATATCGTAAGGAGGCAGAAGATATAAAACAGAAAGTAGAACAACTCTCCCAGAAGTTTGATGAATCAGTTAGATTGGCAAGAGAAGATGCAAGGAAGGAGTATGAGAATATTAAGAATGAGGCAAATAATGAGAGAGAAAAAATACTTCAGGAGGCTCGTCAGAGAGTAAATGAGATAATTGAGAAGGGTAGGGAGGAGCTCAAAAAAGAAAGGGATAATATTATGGCAGATGCCTCAAAACATATTGATGAGATAAGTGATCAGATTACCGAAAAGATATTAAAGGGTTCAGGGAGTAATTGAGGATTTATGAGAGTTATATATATCATATTACTTTTGCTTATTCCGGTTGAGATAATGGCGACGCACAGTGGGGGGAATCAGGATGTACATATCAACTGGTTTTCTATAGATACTGAGAGTCCACCGGTGGGCTGGTATATTATAAATTTTGTAATATTCTTTGGCGGTCTTATTTATCTATTGAGGAATAGGCTCAATCAATTCTTTGTAGCGCGCTATGAGACGATGAAGCGTCAGATGGATGAATCTATAAAGTTGAGAGATGAGGCACTTGCAAAACTAAAAGAGATTGAAGATAAAATCAACAGGATTTCATATTATCAGTCAGCGATAAAAGAAGAGTATATTGATATGGCAAAGAAGGAGAAGGAGGATATCCTGAATCATGCCCGTAGAACAGCACAGTCGCTGATAAATGCCGCAGAACAGACCATCCTATTTGAAAAGGCTGAACTTAAGAAGGAGTTAATAAAACAGATTCTTAAGAGTGCCACAGAGAAGTCATTGAGCATAATTTTATCAAAGTATTCACCTGAGAGAGATAGAGAGATAGTTGAGGAGTTTGTAAATTCTCTCGGCTCTGTCAACAGAAAACATTTTGGGTATCTGATATGATTAGAAAAAGTATCGCAAGGACATATGCGAGGGCTTTAATTAAGAGTGCATCAACTGATGCTGAACTTAAAGACTTTAGAAATCAATTAAAAGAGGTATCTGATATTATATCTTCTTCTCCAGATCTGGAGGAGATGTTATCAAAGCCGATTTTGAGTGTTGAGAAGAGGAGAAGCCTTCTTGATAATATTATTAGTAGAATAAATTGTCACAGAATTGTAAGTAATCTATGTATGGCAATGCTCGCCAACTATCGTCTTAATCATCTCGG
The DNA here is from genome assembly GCA_049969675.1 of Myxococcota bacterium. GTDB lineage: Bacteria > Myxococcota > SpSt-1050 > SpSt-1050 > SpSt-1050 > SpSt-1050. Next base: position 8,194 of record JBMFOP010000084.1, read on the forward strand.
GTCGGTAATACAGATTATAGATGAGGAGATTGACCGCAAAGAGGGCATTATAAGGGGCGAATTTATAACTGCAAATAAGGTAGATGAATCTCTCATCAGGAAGGCAGAGGGTGAGCTCTCAAAGATATTAAATAGAAAGATTATTTTGAGCCCTGTAATTCAGAAAGAGATTATAGGTGGGGCGATTATAAGAATAGGTTCGGTGGAGATAGATGGCTCTATCCTGAGAAGGATTAATTCAATTGAAAACATCAATATTTTTTAAGAAGAGGTAAGGTATTATGAAGATTTCTTCGCAAGAGATAAGTGAAATCATAAAGAGTTATATCTCTGAGGCAGATAAGAGTATAGACCTCAAGGAGACGGGTACCGTAATCTCTGCGGGGGATGGTATTGCAAGAGTATATGGACTTGAAAACGCTATGGCTGGTGAGCTGGTGGAGTTTGAGGGAAATATTATGGGGATGGTCCTGAATCTGGAAGAGGATACTGTGGGTATCTCTATTATGGGAGATGATAAAGAGATAAGGGAAGGACACAAGGTCAAGAGGACCGGAAGGATCGCAGATGTGCCGGTGGGAGAGGCGGTGATCGGAAGAGTTCTGGATGCACTCGGGAGGCCGTTGGATGGGAAGGGCCCTATTGTTGCAAAGGAGAGAAGGAATATTGAAATCAAGGCGCCGGGAATCGTCTATAGACAGCCTGTTAAGGAACCACTTCAGACTGGTATTCTGGCAGTGGATTCAATGATTCCAATTGGGAGAGGACAGAGAGAGCTGATTATTGGAGATAGACAGACGGGTAAAACCGCAATTGCAATTGATACAATTATCAATCAGAAAGGACAGAATGTATATTGTTTCTATGTAGCAATTGGACAGAAACAGTCTACGGTGGCTCAGGTGGTGGATAAACTTACACAATTTGGTGCTATGGAATATACCACAGTTATATGTGCAAATGCATCAGACCCGGCACCACTTCAGTTTATTGCCCCGTATTCTGGCTGCACAATGGGAGAGTATTTTAGAGATAGTGGGAGGCATGCACTCCTGATTTATGATGATTTATCAAAACACGCTGTGGCATATAGGCAGCTCTCACTTCTACTCAGGAGGCCACCGGGGCGTGAGGCATATCCCGGCGATGTCTTCTATCTACATTCCAGACTTCTTGAAAGAGCTGCAAAGATGTCGGATAAATATGGAGGAGGTTCTCTCACAGCACTCCCCATTATTGAGACACAGGCTGGAGATGTCTCTGCATACATCCCGACAAATGTTATTTCAATTACTGATGGTCAGATATATCTGGAGACTGACCTCTTTTACGCTGGTGTCAGACCAGCCATTAATCCCGGTATCTCAGTCTCCCGTGTAGGTGGAAATGCCCAGACAAAGGCTATGAAACAGGTGGCTGGTAAACTCAGACTTGATTTGATGCAGTACAGGTCGCTTGCTGCATTTGCACAGTTTGGTTCTGATCTTGATAAGATTACTCAGGAACAGCTTGAAAATGGTAAGCGAATTGTAGAACTCTTAAAGCAGGATATCTATAAACCATATTCAATGGAGAAACAGGTTGTCATTATCTTTGCAGCAACAGAAAAGGATGAGAGCGGCAAGAGCTATATCAGAGATTATCCAGTTGAATCTATCAGAAGGTATGTTCAGGAGTTGGTGAGCTTTATGGATACAAAACATCCTGAGATTCTTAAGAGAATAGCGGAGAAGAAAGAACTGGATGACGACCTGAAAAAAGAGATTGTAAAGGCATTGAAGGAATTTAAGGATATCTTTAGACCATAAGCAGGTATAAACTATGCCATCCTTAAGAGCAATAAAAAGGCAGATAGCGTCAATTACCAATACGAGACAGATTACAAGGGCGATGAAGATGGTCGCTGCTGCCAAGTTTAAGAGGGCACAGGAAAATCTAATAAAGATAAGACCATACGCTATCAGCACTTACGATATTCTGGAGGACCTGGCGTCACGAATTGATATTACTTCTCATCCACTCCTGACCAGAAGAGAGGTAAAGAGAGTGGAACTGGTAATTATGACCTCCGACAGAGGATTTTGCGGTGCCTTCAATTCAAATATAATTAGATTTGCAGAGAATTTCATTAGAGAGAGTTCTTCAAAATATGAGAATATCACATTCAGTTGTATTGGGAGAAAGGGTAGAGATTATTTCAAGAAGAGGAACTATCAGTTGAGAAGGGAGTTTGTAAAGGTATTTGATAATGTCAATTTTGATATAGCTCTTGATATCTCCAACGACCTTATTGATAACTTTCTCAAAAGTAATCTGGATGAGGTTATTTTAATATACAATGAATTTAAGTCAGTGATTCAACAGAGGGTAACATCATTAACTCTTTTACCTATAATACCTAAGCCCAAACCCGAAGGGACAAATCTGATTGACTATATTTATGAACCATCAAAAGAAGAGGTCTTAAATGACCTTATCCCGAGATGTCTTGCAATAGAGGTCTACAGGGCGCTTATTGAGTCGGCGGCATCTGAATTTGGGGCGAGGATGACTGCTATGGAGAATGCTACGAATTCGGCATCTGATATGATAGATAGTCTTACTCTAAAATACAACAGGGCGAGACAGGCGGCAATCACAAAGGAGCTCTCAGAGATTATTACGGGGGCAGAGGCAATAAAGAAGTAATAAAGGAGTCTGTAATATGGCAGAATCAGTAAGAAAAGGCAGAATAAAACAGGTAATTGGGGCAGTCGTTGATGTGGAGTTTCCACCAGGTGAACTCCCCAAGATCTATACAGCCCTCAAGGTTACAAATCCTTCTATAAATAACAAGCCTTATAATCTTGTCCTTGAGGTGGCGCAGCATATTGGAGAGAATACCGTAAGAACAATTGCAATGGATACTACTGATGGGCTTGTCAGGAATATGGAGGTGATAGATACCGGTAATCCTATTATGATGCCGGTTGGAAGAGAGATTCTTGGTAGAATTCTAAATGTCATTGGGGAGCCAGTGGATGAGGCTGGTGAGATTAATGCAAAAAAGTTCTATCCCATTCACAGACACCCACCTACATTTCTTGAGCAGGATGTCTCCATCTCTGCTTTTGAGACCGGGATTAAGGTTATTGACCTGCTTGAGCCATATATGAGAGGCGGGAAGATTGGACTTTTCGGTGGTGCGGGAGTCGGTAAGACGGTCGTCATTATGGAACTCATTCATAATGTTGCTCTAAAGCATGGCGGATTTTCTGTATTTGGTGGTGTGGGAGAGAGAACCAGAGAAGGAAATGACCTCTGGCTTGAGATGAAGCAGTCTGGTGTTCTTAATAAGACCTGTCTGATATATGGTCAGATGAATGAACCACCGGGTGCGAGGGCGAGAGTAGGATTGTCCGCTCTCACAGCGGCAGAATATTTCAGAGATGAGGAGAATCAGGATGTTCTATTATTTATTGACAATATATTCCGTTTTACTCAGGCAAACTCTGAGGTCTCAGCATTGCTCGGAAGAATTCCGAGTGCAGTGGGTTATCAGCCTACACTGGCAACAGACCTTGGTGAATTGCAGGAGAGGATTACCTCAACAAAGAAGGGCTCAATTACTTCTGTGCAGGCAATATATGTCCCCGCAGATGACCTGACAGACCCGGCCCCTGCTACCACATTCTCGCATCTGGATGCCACTACAGTTCTATCAAGGCAGATTGCAGAGATGGGGATATATCCAGCCGTGGACCCGCTTGATTCTACCTCACGAATTCTGACTCCGGAGGTGGTAGGTGTTGAGCACTATACAGTGGCGAGACAGGTTCAGCAGATTTTACAGAGATATAAGGATTTGCAGGATATTATTGCAATATTGGGTATTGATGAATTGAGTGACGAAGATAAAATGGTAGTTATGAGAGCCAGAAAGATTCAAAAGTTTTTGAGTCAGCCCTTCCATGTAGCTGAACAATTTACAGGTAGACCAGGTAAATATGTAAAGATGGAGGACACAGTAAAGGGTTTTAAGATGATAGTTGATGGTAAGCTTGATGATGTACCTGAACAGGCTTTCTATATGGTCGGTGGTATTGAGGAGGTCCTTGAGAACGCAGAGAAGATGAAGAAAGGCCTGATGTAATGAGTGAAAAAAAGAATTTTATAAAACTCATAATCGTTACACCAGAAGAGTCTGTTATTCACAGTGAGGTACAAAGTATTATCCTGCCCGGCAAAAATGGTTATTTTGAGGTTTTAAGTGGACATACACCATTTCTTACTCAACTGATTCCCGGTATCGCAATTATTAAAGATGAAAATGGGATTAAGGAGTTGTGTATATCAGACGGGTATGCGAGTGTGCACGACGATATGGTGGATGTTATAGTGGATGCCACCGAATGGCCGGATGAGATAGATGAGCAAAGGGCCATAAGACTTAAGGAGGAGGCTACAAAGAGGCTTTCGGAGCTTGCCCGGTTTGACCCTGAATATAATAAATGGGAGAACAGACTTAAAAAGGCAGAATCAAGGCTTGAGCTATTATCTCGTTTTAGGGGCAGAACCTCTTAATTTTTGATGCGTCTCTTCTTAACACTTCTGATATTATCTACATTCTTCTTTAGTGGATGTCATAAAAAGCAGGAACCGATAAAGGCAGAATATAACAGGCCTAAAACACTTGCGGAGTACGATACAATAAGAAAGGAAATTTATAAAGAGCCAATTGGGCCAGAGACAGACCAGCTAAAATTTTTTGGAAAGATAAATGAAGGAGAGACACTCTCGGTTGCACTCTATAATACAGGAATAGATTATAAGATTGCAGAGCAGATAATAATGAATTTAAAAGGGGTG
>JBMFOP010000085.1:0-12973 GCA_049969675.1 Myxococcota bacterium
AGGTCAACCAGAATTTATTATATTGTGGACTGTTGATTGTAAAAATATCTCATATGGGTATGGATAAGTCAATTTCATAAACTGCTTCTTAATCCCATTATTTATACATAACTATTTCTCAATGAAGGTTATCTTACAAAGGATTTCAGCGAAATTGGGCATATACACAGATCAGGTGATACAAATCAAAAATTGGTTCTTTGATAATTCCACTTCATATATATGGATGACAATATAAGGATAGAGTAATTGAAAACACCATAACCACTCTTAAAGAGGCAAAAGAAGAAACACCTCATCTTTTCTGGACATCCATCTAATATATGGGAATTTATCTGCATATTTAGAATTGTTAAAACCATAATCTTAAACATAACTTACATAGAAATTAGACCTATATAGAAAACCTCCATTTTAAAAATTCAATATCTTCGTGAATTCAATGAAAATTTATTTTTTACAGATATACTACCAACATACTTCTTCAAAACTGGGGAGTCAGGGTCTAAATATAGACTATTTTCTTACCCTATCAGGATTTGTAGAAGTAACTCTTGAGGGGGTTCTTGTTCTTACATAGGCATATAATCTTTTGACCTCTTTGGGAGAGAGTTCTCTATATGCCCCTACCGGCATATCATCTACTCTGAGTCCGGCAAACTCCACCCTCTTGAGCCTTATTACATCATATCCGATATATTCAAAGAGCCTCTTTACCTCGTGATATTTTCCCTCATTCAGGACTATCTCTACCCAGCTATTTATCCCTGTAGATTTAATAACTTTCACAGAAGCAGGTTTGATAAAACCATCTCTCAAATGAATACCCTTCTTCAATTCCATAAGCTTCAATGGACTCATTACCCCCTTAATCTTCACATGATAGACCCTCTCAACCCTATAACGAGGATGGGTTAACATATTCGCCAGTTCTCCATCATTGGTGAGAAGTAATACACCCTCAGCATCATAATCCAATCTACCGACATTAAATACCCTCACCCTTGAATTGACAAGGTCAATTACGGTCCTTCTTCCTTTATCATCATAGCTTGAACATATTGTTTTGGGGGGCTTATTTAAGAGTATATATACCTTCTCTTTCTCCTCTGATATCACCTCGCCATCTATTGTCACAATATCAACTTCGGGGTCAATCATTATGCCCGGCTCCAGCACAGGCTTACCATTTACCTTTATCCTTCCCTCAATTATCAATTCATCCACTCTTCTTCTACTCGCATAACCTGCACCTGCAACAAATTTATTTATCCTTATTTTCATTTAATCCCTCTTGAGTACCTCAAAAGTTCAACCATCTCTCTAACTGCATTTTCAAGACCTACATAGACAGCCCTCGCAACTATAGAATGTCCAATATTAAACTCCTCAATCTCGGGTATTGCTACTACATCAAAGATGTTCTGGTAATTCAAGCCATGTCCAGCATTTACCTTTATACCCATCTTACTGGCAGCCTTTGCCGCATCAATAATGCGTGAAAGCTCCAACTCCCTATGCTTCTTATCGGGGGCATCACAGTACTTGCCGGTATGCAGTTCAATAGCATCAGTATCACACCTCTTTGCCATTGATATCTGGTCAATGTCTGGATCAATAAATATACTTACCTCAATCCCGGCATTTTTCAATGCCCTTACAACATTCCTGATGACTTCTGAGGATTCAATCACATTTAAACCACCCTCCGTGGTAAGCTCCGCCCTCTTCTCTGGCACCAGACAGACCGAGTCTGGCCTTATATCAAGTGCAATCTCTACCATCTCCTTTGTGGGAGCCATCTCAAGATTCAACCTGGTCTTTAATATCTGTCGCAGTATCCTTACATCTCTGTCCTGAATATGCCTCCTGTCCTCTCTCAGATGAACTGTAATCCCATCCGCACCCCCCAATTCACACAGGACAGCAGCGTATATAGGGTCTGGGTAGATGGCCTGTCTTACCTGCCTCAATGTCGCTATATGGTCAATATTTACTCCAAGCTTTGGTCTCATATAGCCTCCTCTTATGATACATATTTCTTGATAATTGCAGAGATCTCATCAGCTATCTTCTCTATCTTTCCCTTATCTTCCCCCTCAACCATCACCCTTGCCTTGAGCTCTGTACCAGAATATCTTACCAGAACTCTCCCCTTTCCTTTAAGAGTCTTCTCTGCATTCTTAATCGCCTTCGTTACTTCGGGGATAGTGCTCAAATCCTTCTTCTTGCTCACCTTAAAATTGACAAGCACCTGTGGAAACTTTTTTATAATCTTTCCAAGTTCTGAGAGTGGTTTATCCTCTTTCTTCATAACAGAAAGAGTCTGCAGTGCAGCAAGTATACCATCACCCGTTGTAAGATAATCCATAAATATGATGTGTCCCGATTGCTCTCCTCCAAAATTTAGACCATTATTCCTCATATACTCAACCACATATCTATCTCCAACCTGTGTCCTCACAAGCCTCATACCATTCTCTTTCAGGAATAACTCCAGCCCCATATTACTCATAACAGTAGCAACAACTGTATTCCCTCTGAGCCTTCCGCTCTTACTCATATTAAGGGCATTTATAGCCATTATCTGGTCTCCATCCACAATCTTACCTTCTTCATCACAGATAATTACCCTATCCGCATCCCCATCAAGGGCGATACCTATATCAGCCTTATGCCTCTTCACAAGTCCCGAGATATGCTCGGGATGGAGTGCCCCTACACCTTTATTGATATTTACACCGTCGGGTTCAATTCCGGTACTAATTACATTGGCACCTAACTCCTCAAAGACAACAGGTGCCACCTTATATGCCGCTCCGTTTGCACAATCCACCACAATCTTCAATCCATCAAGAGTCATCTCCTGAGGGAATGTATTTTTTAAATGCTGGATATATCTTCCAGAGGCATCATCAATTCTAAATGCCTTCCCGATGCTCTCCGGACTGGGCCTTAAGGAGTCCATTGTCGCAGCAAATACCAGTTCTTCAATCTTCTCCTCTATATCATCGGGGAGTTTAAACCCATCCCTTGAAAAGATCTTTATACCATTATCCTGATAAGGATTGTGCGACGCTGAGATTACTATGCCAGCATCTGCCCTCATACTCTGCGTAATAAATGCAATGGCTGGTGTTGGCAGAGGTCCTACCAGCATTATATCCACTCCCATTGAACATATACCACTTGAAAGGGATGTCTCAAACATATATCCGGATATCCTTGTATCCTTCCCTATTATAATCCTGTGCCTGTGATTACCTCTCTTACAGAGGACAGCTATCGCCCTCCCTATCTGCATAGCCATCTCTGCGGTCATTGGATACTCATTTGCAATACCTCTTACACCATCAGTACCGAATAACCTTCTCATAGAAACCTCTAAAAAATTGAATATTATTGAACATCTTAAAGCTTCTATTGTTTAGATTCAGATTCAGGCAAAAAATTAAAATGTTGATTGTAATATTTCCTTTTTGGTCTTGCATCTATTAATTGATTCTCTATAAATATCAATATCTTTCTCAGCAAGTGAAGCATTAATTGCCTTCTTATAATAGTCTATCGCCTTTAAGTAATCCCCTCTCAATTCATACATAATCCCAAATTCGTTGTAGATCTTATCTTTTGCCTCAACAATCTGACCATTTCTGATCTTTTCATCTGCGTCAAAAAACATCTCATCAGCCCTGGAAAGAATACTCTCAATTCTGGACATCACAACCTCCTCTCAAAAACCAGATAACATCCTTAAACAGGGGAGCAACATTTCTTCAATTTCTTTTATAGAATAAAATTCCAAAATGCAAGCAAATATATCCTACCTGATTGACTCAAGAGCCTTAAGCATCTTGGAGGCACGCTCAACCCTCCACTTTGCCTTATCCTGAGATGGTGAGTTGAGAAATAGCTTATAGTATTGTATTGCCATATCAGCCTTCGCCAGAAGTCTATATGACTCTGCCATACCAAATAGAGGATCTGCCAGTTGAGGATTTAGTGCAAGTGCCTTCTTATATTCGTTGATTGCGTCCAGATATCTTGCCATCCCCAGGAGTGCATCTCCTCTGACGACATAAGCCTCCGCGACATCCTTCTTTATAACCATCAATTCATCAATATACTTTATTGCACCTGCATAGTCACCCACACTATTTGCCTTATTCGCCTTTGCAAGCAGGTCATTTACTGGCGATGATTGTTGTGGTGCCGGTTGAGACGACTGTGAGGTTTGTGCCGCAACCTGTGAACTCTGATCAGGTGACGGAGAAGATTTCCCGGAGAGCCTTGCCTTAGCACGGTTTATATTCTCCTTTGCACCTGAATTATTTGGGTCCAGTTGTAATACCTTTTCCCATTCTGATATCGCCTGTTCCAACCTATCAATCTTTGCAAGCGCAATTCCAAGGTTGTAATGTGCCTGAATGCTATTCGGATTTCTTATCAGGGCATCTCTATAAGTAGAAATTGCAAGTCTATAATTACCATTTGCCAGATGCCCATCCGCCTCCTTGACTATCTCATAAGCCGGGTCATTTGCAAGCGTTGCTGTCTTCATAGTTGATGTATCAGAAGTATTCGCATTATTTGTAGTAGATTGAGTTGGTTGTCTATCCGGCTTTATGTTTTCTGTTGGTGGAGTAGTATTCGTAGATTGTTTTGCAAAAGAGGTGACAGGAGATGGAGCCGTTGCAGGTGCCGGCACTGATGGGGTTACGACTGAAGGGGCAGATATTGATGGAGTTGATAGAGCAGGGGTCGATGTGGTTGCTGGTTGAGAGGTTGAAGGGATTGGCGCAACTACCACTGCTGGATTCTGCTTTGACGAACCCTTTAATTCATTTAGTTTTGCCTTTGCATCATCAATCTTGCTCTGTTTTACATCTTTATTTGCCATTGATAAAAACTTCTCGTAATTCTTAATAGCATTCTCCTTCTCACCTACTGAATAATAGGCCTCGGCAAGTCTATAAACCCCATCCGGGTCATCACTTTTTAGACTTATATATTTTTCCAGATACTTGATAGCCTCGTTAAATAACCCTGCCTTAAGATAGGAATACCCAATATTGTAATATGCAGAGACGAGCTGCGGGTTATAGCCGAGTGCCTCAGCATAACTTGCCGCTGCCTCAGGATATCTCTTCGCCTTAAAATAGGCGTTCCCCAATGATTCATGAACTCTCCAATTCTTCCCATTTATCTTAAGGCTCGCCTTATATAACTCTATCGCCTTATCATAGTTTTTCTCCGCATAAGCGGCATCCCCCTGCTGAGCCAGATTATCAGCAGTATCCTGAGCAGACCCGATTCCATTAAAAGAGAACAAAATCAAAAAGATTACTAAAAAAACCAGTTTGAATCTCATATTCTAAAACCTCCTCTTAATATATCTCCCAGATGTAATAATTGTCCAAGACTATAAATATCCGAATATAGATCCGGCAATATCACCTTCTCTCCTTTGAAGGTCTCGTCCAGTCCTTTTATATCTCTCTTAATAGATTCCAGCATCTCCTTCTCAAGTGCCAATATAAATTCAAGATTCAATCTTATATCACTATTTTTACAATTTGTCATCAATATATTTAATTCCTCCATCAACTCTTCTCTGCCATAAAAATAAGGCGCCCTATTGATAATTGTTGTAATCTTAGAGATGCCACGTTGCCTCAGACCCTTCATAAGATGAGAGAGCTCTCCAAGTGAAATTTTCTGGGGAGAGCCTATAATAAAATACTTTACATTTTCAGATAGATAAAGCGCACTCAATTCATAAGCGCGATTTAATAAATTGTCATACATAGAAGATAGACTATTCAAGAACTCCTTCATATCTGAGATAAATTCAAGTCCAAATATCACCCCAAGAATCTTATATAAGAAATCTCCAGTCTTCTTAAAAAATATCCCTGTCAGGGATCCTGAATCCTCTATATCAGCGAAAAATCGTATTACCCGTTTATCCAGAAAATCCACCATCTTATGAGCCCCATCTATAAATTCAAAGGCATTTTTAGAGGGGGCTGTGTCAACAATTATTATATCATACTCCTTTTTAAGAAAGATATCATATATCTTCTCAGCGGCGAAATACTCCTGGGCACCAATCATTGATTCCGAGAGAAATTTGAATATCCTGTTTGCAACTATCTTTGAAATTACACTTTCCTCAGGGATATATCTTTTGAGTAGATTTAGAAAGGCATCTTTTGAATCCACCATCATCGCATCCATCTTACCCAAAAGCACCTCTCCACTCTCCTCTCTGAAATAGTCATTTATACATACAGGTTCAAATCCAATATCTTTAAGTCGCAATACATCTTTTAATCTCCTGGCAGGGTCCACCGTTATCACAAGAACATCAAGTCCAGTTGCCGCAAAGGACAGTCCGAGTGCAGAGGAGAGAGTTGTCTTCCCGACACCACCGGGACCAAACATAAATAATATCTGTGTACTTTTTGAATTCATAAATTACAAATATATTCAAATATCCTCTGTGATTGGTTATTATCAGGGAAGAATGGCACTTCAAATACATTATCTGATGTACTACTTTTTAAGTCACATATAAGTCTCTGCTGCTCCTGATATCTCGACAGATAGTAATTGTACAGCTCAAGAATCTCTCTCTTAATCTGGTTTTCACTACAATCCAGCCTGATATCCTTCATATCATATTTTTTATTCACGATGATACATAACACCTTTATATTCTCAATTACATTAAAGCGATGGAAGAATTCAATAGTCTCAGATATGACCACCCCATCCGGCAGTGAAATCTGTATTACACCCGAATTTTCAGAAGAATACAACCATCGGTTCATCTCTCTAATTATGTTGATTACCGGACCTCTCTGAAATATCCCTTTTGCGGCATATGGTATCTTCAGAAAGAGTTCTGCATGTCCGGAGGCTGGCATATCAATAAATATCTTCTGAAAGTCATAATCCTTCACAAGGTGCAACAAAAAATAGGTTATAAGCATCTCTTTTGCAGAAGGGAGTGCACGATAAAAAGACTTGAGAGGCTTTAGATTTAGTGCCAGATTTATCAAAAATTCGCTTTTTAAATAATCTACCAGATAGAATTTTAAGGCGTCCTCGGGCTCTATATGTGAAAAGAAGAGATTTTCATCAACCTTAACGGGTTCAGTGGAGATGTTGCTGAACCTCAATATCTCTCTCAGAGTAGACCTCTTATTGTCAAAATCCACAATCAGGGTCTTATATCTCAATGCCGATTTCTTTCCCAATGAGACCGTATATGTGCTCTTGCCAGTCCCGCCTTTACCCGTAATAAAGAATATCCTTCTACTTTTAATTATGTCATCAAGTCCCATACAGGCAGAGAATACCACAAAGAAAATCAAATACAATAAATTTAAGACGACTCACCGAACAAATAGAGAAAGACTTACTTAATACATTTGTGCAATCTCCCCCTATCCTCATTTCTGGCTCTATAAGAGAGATTTTTTGGTTCAACGACGCACAGACCCTGCCCTAACACAGAATGCTATTATTTGAAAATTTCCCATTAATGCAAAGAGCCACTCAATCCAGGAAAAAGTAAGAGGCAAATAGGTGATAAATATTTTTATTACGGACCAGTGCCCTTATAGGATTGTGTCAAAGATGATAACAATTGAGTCTCAATTTTTTCTTGCTTTTTTAAAAAAATAAGGTATATAATATCATCGCTCCATAGTTTGGAGACAAAGGAGGTCTTTGATGAACATCAATTTTAAGGTTGGAGAAAAGGCCGTTTATCCAGCACAGGGGGTGGGCGAGATTGTTGCAATAGAGACGAGAGAAATCAATGGGAATAAAGAGACATTCTATGTGATGAAGATTCTAAAGACGGAGAGCAAGATCTTGATTCCGACCAAGAAGGCTCAGGAAGAGGGCCTAAGAAAGATTATCTCAAAGGATAAACTCAAAGATATTTATTCAATATTAAAGTCAAAGGAGATCTCACCCACATCCAGAAAGACATGGAACAGGAGATACAGAGAATATATGGATAAGATAAAGACGGGCTCTGTCTTTGAGGTAGCAGAAGTAATAAGAGACCTCTCAAGACTGAAGAGTCAGAAGGACCTCTCTTTTGGAGAGAGAAAGATGCTGGATACAGCCCAGAGTCTTTTGATAAATGAACTCTCCATAGTAAAGAATACAAACGAAGAGTCTATAGTTCAGGAGATAAAATCAATCTTTAATGCATAATATAACCTTTGACCTCATTCTCCTTGCTGCGGGACGGGGGAGAAGATTCGGAGGAGAAAATAAGGCTTTATTAAAAATTGGCAGGAAGAGTCTAATAGAGTATCAACTTGATATCTTCTCCAGTATTTCGGGTCTGGGCAAAATAATTGTTACATATCATCCATCAAATAAGGCGGAAATCAGGGATTCAATAAAAGTCCATCCACTCTATAATAAAGTCATTTTTACAAAGGGAGGAAGAGAACGTGCGTATAGTGTATATAATGCACTTCGTGCCCTAAACTATAGTAGTTCTGAACTGGTCGCTATTCAGGATGTGGCAAGACCAAACATTACAGAGGAATTGATAGTCAATGGTTTAAATACAGCGGCAAAATATGGTTCAGCCATTCCAGCCATACCGCTCGTAGATACTATAAAAGTTGTTAAAAATGGCAGAATTGTAAGTACAATCCCGAGAGAGGATATCTATCAGATTCAGACCCCACAGATATTTAATAAGGAGTTAATCTCTTATGCATATTCTAAATGGATAAATAATAAAGATGGATTCCTCCCAACAGATGATTCATCACTAATTCAAAATCTTGGTATCTCTCCCATTATATACGAAGGGAGTAGAAAGAATATTAAAATTACATACAGGGATGATATTGATATGATAGATGAAAACCCGGAATATAGAGTAGGATATGGATATGATATCCATAGGTTAAAGAAAGGTGGAGAGTTATTTTTAGGTGGTGTAATGGTAGAGAAAGGAATTTCGGCAATCGCCCATTCAGATGGGGATGTATTGATACACTCCATTTGTGATGCATTGCTTGGGGGATGTGGGCTGAGAGATATTGGATACTACTTTCCAGACTCTGACAGACGATTTAAGGGTGTAAGGAGTCTAAAAATACTGAAAGAGACTTTTAATATTATTTCAGAGAAGGGATTTAAGGTAGTAAATATTGATTCAACCATACTACTTGAAAGACCAAAGATAGGTAAGTTCATCTGCGATATGAAGAAAAATATCTCCGACATACTATGTATTTCAGAATCTGCAGTAGGTATTAAAGCTACAACACAGGAAGGTACAGGTGACATAGGTAAAGGTAGGGCATTTGCTGCCTATTCTGTTGCCCTCCTCTCTCTATAGTATCTAATCATACATCCCAATAGCAATATACATAACGACATTGGATAACCAATGCAGAATTATAGATGGATATATGCTACCACTCCTCTCTCTCAAAAATCCAAAGAGCAGTGATGGGAAGAAGACCGCTATTCTCCCCAGATTGGGGTTTATAAAAAAATGTCCGAGTGAAAATAGTATAGAGGTTAGAAGATTTGAATAACTTAAGACCCGGAAAATCTTCTTTGAATTATAAGCCCTCATTAGCTCTTGCTGAATATAACCTCTAAAGAAGACCTCCTCAGGTATGGCTACAAGCAGGAGATTAATCAGTGCATTAAAAGGTATATTGTCTCTGAAAATAAACTGAAACTGATGCCCGAGGAGAATAGTCTGATAGAGGTGATTGAAAAAGAAGAATATAGGAAAGACAATTAAAATTACGATTGCAGAGAGAGATAATTCTTTTATAAATGATTCTGTGTAAATCCCAAGGATGTAAATATCAAGCCCTTCCCTCCTGGCTAATATAAGTGTTGCTAATAAAAAAATCGCCCCGCCAATCGCCATCACCCAGAACCTACCTATCAGAGGTTTTAGAAAAGGCAAAGGTATCAATATCAGATTCACTATGATAAATACAAGGAGTACACTATTTAATATTTTTCTTTGATAATTCATAAAAATGTTAGTATATTAAATACGAGTTGTGTATGCAAGAAGTTATTGCAAGGAAAGGAATTTTTTATGAGATTTATAAAGATGCTTCTTATTCTGCTTATCCCCGCAATCCTGATAGCAGAAGAGGGACCGGTAGTAAAACTTCAAAAGAAGTTAAGCAGAGGTAAGACAGGTAAGAGGGAGATAATAAAGAAGGTGGAAAGATGTTCCCAGAAGAAGATTCAGAAGATTGCAATCCCATATTCAGATAATGAATTACTCTATTATATAGTAGCATTGAAAGACATCCCTATTGGCAAGGTATATCTCAAGATTATTAAAGAGGAGAATAGGGAGGAGAAAGGCAACTTTAAGATCCTTGCAAAGGCAAAGACCAATTCATTCTTTTCAAAGATATATAAGGTTAATGCATACTTCAAGGATGAATTTTCGCTCCCAAACTTTACAAACATCAGTTTTTATGAAGATGTAACAGAGAAGGAGTTAAGAAGGAAGACCACATATCAATTTGAGACAAACGGGACAGTAATTACAGATACAGAAAAAGATGGAGAGAAGGAGAAGAAGAGATATTCTGGCGGTGAAAATACAATGGATTTTTTAACATTGCTCTATATGATAAGAGGTCTGCCGCTTGATAAAGGTAATACTTACTGCTTTGAGGTATTTTATCATAAATATTTCTGGAATGTATCTGGCTCTGTGAAAGGGAAGGAACGTATACAGACACCCGCTGGTTTCTTCAATGCCATTTATGTGGAAGGAGTTGCGCAGAGGAAGGACAAACCGTCTGTTATGAAGCGGCTCAAACTATGGATATCTGATGATGATAAAAGGGTTCTACTCAAAGGTGAGACTATGATGAATATGGGAGAGGTAACAGGTTATCTCGCCTATATAAAATCTGGTAAACAGATAACGAATGAGGAAGTCATAATTGAAGATGAAGACGATAATACAGAAGAAAATAAGTAAAATACTATTTTTCATATTAATATTTCTTCCTCCTCTTATAGTATCAGCAGAGCAGAAATCTGAATTTCTCAGCCCCTCTGCCATCAATTACTACATCACAGGCAAGATTTATGAAAATAGCGGCAATTATGAGAAGGCTCTTGAAAATTACAAACAGGCTCTGGTCTTTGACCCCTTTTCATCCTTTTTACGATACAATATTGCATCAGTCCTGCTTAGAAAGAATGACATCAATGGTGCAATTAAACAACTCTCGTCAGCAACCGAATCAGATAATGAGGATTACGATTCAAGATTATTGCTTGCCACCCTATTATTTTCAAAAGGTGAGATTGAGGAATCCAAAAGAATTCTAATTGATGCAAAGAGAATCTCACCCAAAAGGATTGATGCATATCTCAAACTATCTGATATCTATCTCTTTTTGCGCGACGAAAAATCAGCCCTTGATACCTTAAATGAGATATTAAAAAATTCTGATGATAAATCCGGTGCCTATTTAAAAATGGGTAATATCTATCTCAACCGCAGAAATATTAAAACCGCTATCCAATACTTTACAAATGCACTTATGATTGACCCAGCCAATAGAGATGCCGCAGTAATGTTATCTATTGCATATGAACTTGAAGAGAAATATGACAACGCTATTGAAGTACTCAAAAAGGCACAGAGATATGTAGCGGATGATACTGAGGTAATGCTCCTTATAGGAAAGTTATATCTGAGAAAAGAAGATTTTAAATCCGCAAAGTTATACTTTGATTATGCAATTAGAAATTCGCCTGATATCGTCCAGACATCTATCGCTGTCGGGAATACCTTCTCTCAAGAGGGTTATTATGAAGAGGCAGAGAAGATATATAAACCTCTTATTGCTGAATATAAAAAAAATGACGAGCTCAAATATTATCTCGGGAAACTTTTAATTACAATGAAGAGATATGACGAAGGGATAGCAATACTTGAAAGACTTCAGGACCCAAAAATGATTGAATATACGCAGCCTCTAATCTGCGCAGCATATCTCGAGAGGAAGAATTATGAGAAGGCATACCAGTGCACAACAGAGAGAGATCTTGATAATGAAAATATCTTCTTTATTAAAGCCGAATCCCTGATAGGACTCAAAAGATATGAGGATGCAAGGAGGCTTCTGGAGGGCGCACTCAAGAAAAGGGAACTCTGGTGTGATGCCATCATCTATCTGGCAAGGGTCTATGAGAAGATAATCTCAAAGGATGCCGCACTTTCGCTCCTCAGGGAGGCTACAAACAGATATGATATACTGATAGATGAAAAGATAAAAATACTTTATGAAATAGGTATGATTTTTGAACGAGATTCAAAGATCAATGAAGCCATTGAAATTATGAAGATGATACTAAAAATCAATCCAGAAAATCCAGAGGCACTCAATTTTATAGGATATACATACATTGATAATAACATAAATCTTGAACAGGCAAAAGATATGATTCTCAAGGCATATATGTATAGTTCAAGGAGTGGAGCCATTATAGATTCAGTTGGATGGATGTATTACAAACTTGAAGATTATCAGACAGCCCTGAGATATCTTAAAAAGGCGTACAGGCTCATACCAGAAGAACCGATTATAGCTGACCATCTGGCTGACACTTACATAAAATTGAATAATATTAAAGAGGCAAGAGAGATATATGAAAAGATTCTAAAGATGGAGAATCTTGAAGAGAGGCTAAAGGATTCGGTTACAAAGAAGTTAAAAGAACTCCAGAGACTCAAACCTTGACAGGTTGTTTATTTAATTGGATTGAAATATTTAAAAACGGATTTCCCTGCTGAATTTATTATTAACTGATAGAATTGAAAGAATACTTTAAATCACATCCCGTCCAAAATAAACTTTAATGGAGGTATATCCTACGAGGATTTAGGCTATCGCCACGAGCCCTTACGGGGATCAGC
>JBMFOP010000086.1:0-12929 GCA_049969675.1 Myxococcota bacterium
TTACTAAGCTACGCTTTGCTTCGCCTTTTCACCTACACGGCGCGATGCTTCACTTCGTTCAGCCATTTCCAAAGGGAGGTCTCCCTTTGAATCCCCCATTTTTTATTTTTTGATGCAATGCCTATCGGCACGAGCCCTTATGGACACAAGACCACATGGCACTTGTGGTTTTATGTTATTTTTATTGTGCTGTGCTTACGCATATGCACATCCTGCTTCGCTTTGCTCAGCAGATGATTCGCACTGAATAAATTTTATGAGCCTTAAACATAAATCGGAAATAAATCAAAATTTCTCAAAACTACGAACTTAATCAATTTAAATTTAATGCATTGCCACTCTTGTCCAAAATAATTTGATTTGAGAAGTTAACTATTTGTAAAACAATGAATAAACCAGCCATGATTCGCAAAATAACATCGCTATAAATTGCCCCCAGCAACCGAAATCACTTTGCTCCCTTATCAACCTTTGTCTTTGATAATATCTTAGGAAAAATCCATAGAATTTTTTCACCAAATAGAGATTTTTCACCAACTGAGAGGAAATTGGGTTCATTTAACAATTTTATTCGGAATTCCAAAATATTCAATTCACGCCGAACAAGAATATTTGTTGAGAATATTTTTTTATAATCTGCAATTTAAAAGTCTGAGGATACTATTTAGTCCAACAATAACCTTCACAAAAAATGGTATTTATTCACTGAAATCTCTCTTCTGTACAGTTTGTAGAATTATCACAGCTCTTATCTGACGAGCGCACCCTATTCAAATTCGGTTCTTCTCCGGCGCAGCTCCTGTTCATAATACTTGCGGCCGCAACCCTCAAATCTATCAGATTCTGACTACCAAATATCCTTTTAATCTCTCTCCCGAGGCTGTCATAAAGTATTATGGTTGGAACGACATTGATGCCGAGTCTCTGTTTCAAATATGGCTCATCTTCTAAGTAGACCTCCGAAATCTCCACATCCATACCTTTGCAGTCCTCTCTGATATCAGGCAATACAGTGTGTAATTTTTTACATTCGGGACAGGATTTTGAAAAGACAAATAACATCTCTGGCTTATCCCTGTGGATACTTAAGTTTCTGGTCTCTATATGTTTTGTATTAAAACTCAATTGTGGTAGATTTGAATATAAAAGGATTAATCCACCTGCAATCAGCATCAATCCACCTGCTTTCTGAACGATAGGCATAAAGCGATAAATCTTTTTTATCTTCGGAATCAATGAATCAGCAAAGATAGATAAGATTATAAAAGGTGTCAGAATGCCAAGACTGAATATCCCCATTAAAATTGCACCTGAAATAATATTTGCAGATTTTAGTGCAACAAATGTAAGGACCGATCCCAGAACAGGACCTGCACAGGGGGACCAACCTGCTGCAAAGACTATTCCGGCTATTAAGGATGTAAATCTGCTCCCACCCTTCATTACATAACCCTCATTTAGCCTGTATTCCCGCAATAAAAATGGTATTTTCAAAAATCCAGAATATAAAAATCCCATTAGAATTATTATCAAGGCGCCCACTGTGGAGATGATTACCTTATTGCTTATAATTATTCTACTTATTGAGGCAGCACCGAGTCCCATCAGAATAAATAGGCTTGAAAAACCAACCCCAAATATCAGGGTTTGAAAAAGTATATTAAACCTGCTCTTTAGATTTCCCGAATTTGCAAAAATACCCAGATATACTGGAATGACCGGTAATATGCAAGGTGTAAATACAGTCGCTATACCACCTACAAATACTGTAAAAACATCTGGATACATAACTTATAATAAGATGCAATTTTTACAAATTAGATTCAGATGGGATGCAGAGCAGCAAAGATTTTACGCAGTCATTTATGTTTTGTACCCAGAGATATTTGATGATAAAAAGTATTCTTTAAGTTTTCTGAAAATAATTAAGTAATACTTAAAATCACCCATTATTGACAGAGTTTATATATAGTATTTGATACTGTTCCACCATTGTTAACATACACATCGCAAACTTTACCATCTGCAAATCTACAATTATTCAATGTAAGTGATGCCCCCTCATCCACCCCGACCTGGCCATAATCATTTCCGCCTCCATGAGAGATATTCACAAAGTCCCAGATATTATTGTTATTTGAGGTACCATAAATATCAATCTCATTCCAATCACCACAGCCGATGGTGACGATTTTGCACTCTTAATAGTAATATTCTCATTTGGGGTGCCTTTTAACCTCAGTGAACCAGAATCGCTTATTGTAATCTTCATATTTGGAGAAATAAGGAATACAACCCCGGCCTCTACTTTAATATTGGACTTAAAATATACATTCTGTTTAATCTCAAATGGGATTCCAGTATTCTTCCATACACCATCTTTTGTAGTATCTCTACCTCTCACCAGAATCGTATTTTTTCGATTATTTGATGAATGAGGAAAGAAATAGGAAGAAAAAGCCCATCATTCAAATATTAGATATCCCCAATCTTTGAGTGAATGAAAGTCCCAATTCGGAGTTGGGAAGAGGGCATGTGCCTCTGTAATCTTATTCCTTGCTGGCCTTTCAAATCTAAACATATCAATCCTGTATCTGGTCCCCTTTGAAGGTTTTGGTTTATTAATCTTCTCAAAAGGTATCATCATCTCAACTGTATATCCCTTATCTACATCATCTCTCTTATTTAATGTCCCGTCAATGTGTACAGCACTAATAAAACCACTCTGATATGCCATTGCCTTCTTCAGATCCGAGCGATGATATTCAAAATATGCATCAAAATGAACATTTGCAGGAGATACCTGAAATTCATAATATGTCTGATTGTCATCTTCAGGGTCAACAAAGAACTCAACTACTTCTTCATTATATATGGGGTCATCATCATTCTTATATCCTGCCCAGATGTCAGGGTCTTCTACATCAAATGCAATATAAAGATTCTTATCATCGTAAAAAATAGCAGCCCTTGTCTTAAATCGTGGTTTTGTTGGGTCTCCGTTGGCAGATACAAAATACGGTGTCCATCTTGCAGTCCTGTATACCTCCTCATCAAGTCTTCCATCAATTTTAAGTGGTGTTGTTATATAAAGGGCATTAACAGCGTTTTCATCTGCATAATATTTATCTGCGCATTTTGTACATCCACAAATCTGGATTATACACAACAAAAATATTGCTGACAGATGATATCCTATTCTCATAAAAATCCTCCGACCTTCCTTAATAACATAAAAGAGAAATTTTTACAGCCTTAAAGACCTTCCCGTTTCTTTTTTGAGATAGAGGGTTTATCATTTTACAAACAGTTAATTTCTCAAAGCAGATTGTTCTGGACAGCAGCGAAATTTCATTAACTCAAAGTAGTAATTCAGAATTTCTGTAGTCACATTCTTCCACGAATATCTCTCAGCAAGTCTGCGGCCATTTGCACCCAATCTCCTCCTCAAATCCTCATCTTTGATTAATTTAATTAGAGTCTCTCCAAATTCCTTCTCATCCGCTGTGTTAATTAAAAAGCCGTTTTCACCATTTGAAAAGATTGAAGGAAAACCTGCACCTGCGGTTGTGACAAATGGAAGTGCTGCTGCGCAACCCTCAAGAAGAGTTATTCCAAATGAGGCAATTGTTGCGGGGAAGCAAAGTATATGTGAAGAGGAAAAATATTCTGGCCTACCACCATTGAGGGCACCTGTAAATATAACATCAGTCTTATATCTCACTGGTACCATATCTTCATAAATCTTTCTTAGTGGTCCATCTCCTATCGCAATAACTCTCACATTATCAATCCCTTTCTCTCTTACATAGATAAATGCCTTAATCAGTCTATCCAGACCATTTCTCGGCTCCATCCTGCCAACAAATAGTAGATTGATCTTACCATCAGAGAGGGCGGGTATCTTCTGCACCGATGGTGAGAACATCTCAGTATCTACGCCATTTGGAATAATCTTAAACTCTTTTTTGGGATTTAAATAATTCTTCACAGTGGTTATCGCAGTCTCTGAAACGGCAATCATTCCATCCAGTCGTTCAATACCCATTTTTAAAAATGGTTTAAAGACGGTAAAGAAGAGAGACCTCTCAAAATTTGTATGAAATGTCCCGACTGTTAATGTGTTTGATTTAGAAAGTGCCAATATCGGAAGCACGGGGTGCAGAGGAGAGTGGATGTGAAGAACATCATATCTCTCTCCTTCAAGGACATTTCTTACTTTTTTCGCAATATTGGGGGCAAGACTTACTCTGCCAATTGAATTATTTGAGACTATAGGCAATGAATAACCAATTCTGATAACCTTTACCTGTTCATTATATACATCATATCCGAGATCCGCTCCTATGACATTTGAGGTGATGATATGAACCTCATGCCCCCTTTTTGCGGCCTCTTTTGAGAAATGATATACATGCTCCTGAATCCCCCCGAGTGTCGGATAATAATATTCTGTTACAATTCCTATCTTGAGTCTCTTCTGCATTTGAAATTAAGGAATTTCTTACTGATTTCCCTCAATCTCCCATACCCGCGCATTAATGAATGTCAAAATAATCGCCCCCACAAGCACAGTATTGTATGGGACCACTGAGAGCTTCCAGAGTCGCTTCTTGAGTTCAGGGGAATTAATTTTTACAAGTCTCTTTATCATAAAAGGCTCCTCACTTATTATTTGCCCTATCAATCCCTCTCAATTTACCGAGGGTAAAGAAGAATCTCCTTATGGCAGTTATATTTGAAAAGAGTGCAATTATAAACAACGCAATAATCATAAGATGATACATTGGGTGAAGAACATCTGGCTCTAAAACTGTGGCAACAATCGGTGAGAGTACCGCTCCAAATCCGGTATAGACTATCCTCTCCGCCCTCTGCATATTCCCTACTTTGCAATCTACATTGAGTGCCTCAGACCTTGCCCTTGTATAACTGACCATAAGAGAGCCTGCAATTGCAAAATAGACCAGATATTCAACCGGTGTCCCGTTGTAATATGAGGCAAGTCCGGCAAATGTGAATATTTCGGTAAATCTGTCAATATTTGAATCTAAAAATGCCCCGTACTTCCTTGTCGTCTTTAGCGCCCTTGCAACAGCACCGTCCAGAATATCACAGGTACCACCGGCAAATATCAACCAGCCAGCGAGCGCAAACCAGCCGAAGTGAAAGGCCACTCCAGCCCCAATACCAAAAAGGAGAGAGACAACCGTAATAATATCGGGTGAGAGCCTTGCACTTACAAATATCCTCTGAACTGGATTGACTATCAACCAGAACCAATACTCCATAAAGAACCTTCCCAAGAATACTGTCTCGCCTTTATCTGTTATCCTCTGCGTATTTGGCATTCCATAGACCAGTGTCTTGATGTAAAAGGCTATCAGCATTAGAAGAAAAAAAGATGCCAATATGGTAAACGGTAGAATCGTTATAAGGAAAACATCCATAAAAGTACTCCTCCTAAGAACAACCCAATGAGGGCGAATTCTTTCTGCTATCAAGAGATGTGCCAGAAAAAATATGTATAAATATCAATTAGTTAAGCATAAACTAATTTGAAATTTTTAGGGAAAAAGAGAGACAGTGTGAATCTTTTCACACCCCGAACCTCAAATAAAATGAGGTAAAAAATAATGGTGTTTAAATAAAATCACCACTGTCCAAAATAATCCTTGTTGACAGGTTAAATTTTAGACAGGTAAATCCATATTCTCAAAATCAGGTTGCCCTCCTCTCTTCAATACATTATCTATTAAAATGCTGTCCAACTTTAAATATCTTTTAGTAAGGGCTAATAATCATTAGCCCCTACAATGGTTACATCTGGCACAATTGGTGGGGTCTTTATGGATTTATTCATTCCAAAAAATTTTTGTATGGTAAACCACGTTTGAAATTTATTGCTACTAATTGCATTCAACAACTAAAATCACTTTACCCCCATATTAACCTTCGTCTCCTCTACCGCCTTATTAAAATAATAATTCTATAGAATTTGCTTAAGCCAATCATAGATTTGTCCAGAGATACTACTTTCCCCTCTTGTAGAGGGGTGTCAGAGATGACGGGGTGTTTATATATAGTAAGTCTCTTTTCAGGGTCTTTGTTTGAAAAAAATTCTACCCTATCGGGGCTCCCATATCAAAAAAATTATTTTGGATTGATTTGATTTTGGACTGATGTGAAATAGAATAAAAGAAAAGATTCAAATTTTTTGATTTACAAATTTTTACTATTCAAATAGATAACATCTCCTTCGGAGGTGATTTTATGTATCTAATTGGCAAGGTTACCTATTCGCAGATTCACTCTCTCTTTCCGAGAGAGGCATCCCTCGTGAAGATAATTAGCAAGAAGAAATTTGATGATTACAATGCCGCAATGGAATATATAAGTAAATTGCAGATAGGGGGAGATTATACTTTCGTCCCCGTAGAAATTGATGATGATACCCCATCTCAAAAGAATAGAAAAATTCAACTTAAGAGGAAGAAAGGATAGGGATTGTCAAAAACTTGCCATATTTATAGATTTGTGTTTTAATAATGCCTATGTTAGGAAGTGAAAAGAGACAGCATAGAAGAGCCCCTACATCCTTCTCTGTAGAATATAAAGTTGGAGAGAGTGTTGGTAGATGCATCGCCACAGATATCTCTCAGAATGGAATATTTTTAAATATTAATCCGCCTCCAGAGATTGGAAGCAGAATATATCTCTCATTTGTCCTACCTGGATATTCAAAATTACCACCGCTTAAGATTGTTGGAAAAGTAGTGAGAATAGTTAAGGCCGGCGAAGGTCAAATCCCCGGCATTGGAGTTGAATTTGACTTAATATATGCTGAATCAAGGGAGACCATTCGCTCATTTATTAGAAGAATTCTTGGACCTACTGTGGTAATCTCAAAATCCAGAGATATCCCATCAAAAGGGAGACACTATAAACTTGACTATAAGAATGTCGCAGAAAAGGGGCCTTTTGAGACTGAGGCTACAGCAGATGATGAAAAAGATATAAATGAGTTCAAATCTCTAAAGATATCACAGATAGATACTACAAAAGGCATCTCATATATCAAAATTTCTTTTATCGTACTTCTGGCTGGAATAATTGGCTACTCACTCTATATCATCGCCAAATATCTAATGAAATAGTGATGAATATTATAGCAATCTTGATTCTTACATATACTACCGCCACACTCGCTGCAATATCCTCTCACCGCTCAGATTTTCATAGCCTAAACCTCCCGCTTTATTCATATGTAATGTTTTACACGCTGCTCTTTATCCCTCTGGCTACATTTATGCATGTGTTCTATCAGGCATATGTGTTTTTATACTTTTTCCCTGACTTCATTATTTCAATCTATAGATACAGATTATACATTGCCATCCTCTTCTCAATTATCTACTATCTGGTCTTTTTTATCACCCTTAAAAGCACAGAAACCAATCTACAGAATGGGAAACATCACGCTGTTATTATGCGTATGGTTTTTCTTATAATAGTTTCAATCTTTCTTTTTATAGTTCTATATAAGAGGACCATATTTATCGGCACTATTCAGGACTATCTATCTGGCACCTCTGATAAGATATTCTTTCACATAGGAGGCATTTCTGTAATTTTTTACATAATCCTGCTTTTTCTGTTTACAAGGGTTGTAATTCCAAGAATCAAAAGACTTTCAACCCAATAGGATATTCAATTTAATATTGTACAACCACACCCCTGAGAATTATCAATCAAACCTTCTGCACATTCAGGGTCACATTCACAATCGGGGTCACAACCATATGTCATATCACAGATGCATTCTTCAGATGTATCTATTCTTATGATATCTTTTGAGGATGTTCCTGCATCTTTAATTATACCTGTATCATAGGAGTTAGAATCTGTATCAATCAGACCATGGTCATAAACCTCATTTGATACATCAGAAATTGCTATATCCCTATAAACATCAGAAGAGATATCAATAGCTATGATGTCAGAAGTTCCATCAGAAGCTACATCAGCAGGTACATCAAATGCAACATCTACTCCAGCATCATTCACAACGGAACTTCTGGTACATATTGAGAATTTATCGGAGAGTCCATCATAGGTAATTGTTATGTCCTTTGTGCAGGTATAATCACCTCCAAAGGAGTTACAATCTGCATTCAGTGAGCAGAAGGCAGAACAGTAGTTGTTATAACATATACCTGTCTTACAATCAGTATTTTTAGAGCAGCCATCCCCAACATTCTGGGTGCCTATGTAATTATTACACACAGAGATAAGTGCAGAACCAGCTCTATATATGGTGCAGGCCTTATCCTGAGGGCAACCCTTATTGCTCTTGCAACCCGGCGGTGTATTACACGCCTTAAGTGTAGCATTTGTAGTCTCATCAATCTTTATGGTTATGTTCTCACATTTCATATTCTTTGGGCAATCTGAATCACTTACACATACCCCCGAGCATACCCCGGAGGAGAGGCACATCTGATTCTTGCAAAAGATATCATCTCCTATATTAAGTGGGGTATTGTTGATATCTCCACACCTGTTGCCAGAATCCACTGCCTTTGTATTTAAGGGGTTGTTACAATATGGGTCATTTGTATTTTTCGGTATACAATATGGTTCAAGGCAATATGTGGTGGTCTCACCCTCAAGATTTACATAAGGCTTGCAGACAAAACCGTCTTTGCAATCTGAGATTCTACTGCATTGGTAATATACATTTGGGTTATAAAGATAGCAGATTCCATCTTTGTCATCCTGTTTGAGGGTCCTCTTCGTCCCTGTGTCTCCATAACCACACATTACTGCCCGAATTGTATAGCAGGAGTAATTATCATAGAGGTCTGCAAGTCCAAAGAAGTGTCCAAGTTCGTGTAGTGCAATGGTCTCTACATCCATCCTGCCATAACTTCCAGAGGTGCTCCATGTATAATTGACTCCGTTGAATCTCAAATCAGCCTCTACTATAATCCCATCTTCGCGAATAGAGGGGACTGTAAATGCTATTGCCTGTGCACCGGCCTCAGGTGGCCATTCACTCTTATTTTCTACAAAATCAATCGTATTCTTTCCATCAAAGAATGTTGCTCTATTGGATGTCTTACCCAGATAATTTACGCTGAGGTCCACCATATAACTCCCACAGTTTACCCCGGTCCAGCTGGCAAAGGCATTATTTATGGCTGTAAACTCACTATCGCCAGATATATCGGCAGAACCCAGTTCATTGATTGAATATTTAACCGGCATATCTGCCTTAAGCCAGTGAGTTTCTCCATATACAACCATCCCCTCCTCCTGATATGCATCCTTTAATGTCTTAAAAGACATAGTGAGTGGAACAAGGATAATACAAACTAAAAAAAGTACTCTTTTCATAGATCTCTCCTCTCCCCCGCTGTTATATTAAATTATAATACACCATTAAACAAATTTAAAGTCTCATTCAACAATTATGAAAATTTCGTCAGTCCATAGTAAACATCCTTATTGTTGGTCTGGCAATAAACCCTGCCAATGTACCTATTGTAACCCTTCTGTAGCCTTTTTAAATTCACACAATCAAATGGGGTTATCAATTCAACACCGATTAAAAGGTGTCTGAAAAAACTGATTATGAAAAATTTTAATTTTGGAAAATATACTTTGAATCTTTTGAATCTTTATCATATATTTTGCACGACTTGAGGATTTATAATGTCAAAGGATAGCATATCCAAAAATGCAAGTATTGTTAGTCTTCTCACTATCTTAAGTCGTATCTCCGGCTTTATCCGCGACACCACCATATCTCATATATTCGGGGCTGGCTTTGTTACAGATGCCTTTGTTATTGCATTCATTATACCCAATATGTTCAGAAGGCTACTGGCAGAAGGTGCGCTCTCAATTGCATTCGTCCCAACATTTAGCAGTTACAGCTCTACAAGATCGGATGAGGAGTATCAGAATCTCCTCTCCAGCACCCTCTCTCTCCTATCCCTGATCACCTCTCTGGTAGTCCTGCTCGGGATTATCTTTTCACCCCAGATTATAAATCTCTTCTCACCCGGTTTTTCAATAGAACAACATAGACTTGCAGTAATACTGAACAGGATGATGTTTCCATATCTTTTATTCATCTCGCTCACCTCCTTCTTTATCGGGGTGCTCTACTCAAAAAAATCATTTGCTGTACCTGCTACATCACAGATAGAACTAAATATTGTAATCGCATTATCGGCGATATTTCTCCACAAAGTACTCTCTGTACCTGTCTATTCCCTCGCCTTTGGGGTTATAATGGGTGGGCTTTTGCAACTTATCACTCAGGCACACTTTGCTATCAGGCGTGGATATTATTCACTGAGTTTCAAATGGAATCCGTCGCACCCCGATGTCAGGAGGATGATGCTTCTGATGCTCCCTGCTACAGCCGGTATCGCAATATATCAACTAAATCTCCTGGTCTCAAAGGCTCTCGCCTCTCTCATATCAAAAGGGACGGTTACATATATCTATCTTGGTGACAGAATCTTTGAACTCCCATTAGGCATCTTTGCGGTCGCTATCGCAACGGTCTCTCTCCCCCTTCTGAGTGAATATTATGCAAAGAATGAGATGGAGAATTTCAGGTCAACGATCTCAAAGTCACTCAGAAGTGCTCTATTTGTCTGCATTCCCGCGATGTTCGGGGTACTCGCCCTGAATGTCCCCATAATCAGCTATCTCTTTCAGCACGGGAGATTTACATTTGAAAACACGGTGGAATGTGCCCCTATCGCATTTAACGCCCTTCTGGGAATCTTTGCTGTCTCGGGGACAAGGAATATTACACCAGCATATTATGCTATGAAGGATATAAAGACACCGGTTATCATTGCATTTATCTCATTTCTTTTAAATCTCTGCTTCTCACTAATTCTGATAAATCCACTTGGTGGGAGTGGACTTACACTCGCAAACACTATCTCAAATACATTCAACTTTTTGGCTCTTGGATATGTCCTATATAGAAAGATTGGAAACTTTGAGATAAAAAAGATTTTCATTACAGTTGTCAAGACCACCTTTGCCTCGGTGATAATGTATGTGGCGATATTCAAGATCTCCTCTCTTGAGATATGGACTCAACCACACAGATATGGACTCAAGAGCCTTTACCTCTTTGGGGGTATTTTTACTGGAATGATTGTCTTTGCAACATCGGCATATTTACTCAGGATTGAGGAGATGAAATACTCTATAAATAAAATAAAAGAGAAAATACACCTTCGGTAGCAGATAGACATATTGCTATTAATTGCACTCAACAACTAAAAAAACTTTACTCCCCTATCAGGCTTCGTCTCCTCTACCACCTTATAAAACTAATAATTCATTTGAATTTGCTTACGCCAATCATAGATTTATTCAGAGATACTGCTTTCTCCTCTTGTAGAGTGGTGTCAGAGATGACGGGGCATTTACTCATAGAAAGCTCCTTTCTGGCTTTTGTTTGACAGAATAATCTTACCCTACCGAGGTTCTCATATCAAAAAATTCATTTTGGACAGATGTGCATCTCGGAGTGGAAATTTTGACAGATTTTAATATAAATTTTTTGTCCTTATTTTCTTGAAATAGCCCCTCTTTTAATCTACTATTTTTATACCTTCTTTTTAATGTTTAGGAGAGATTATGTGTCGACTCCTTGGAGTGATATGTAACAATCCCGATAGATTGAGTTGCTTTCTGTATAACAAGAAGGATGTATATAGACCGGATCCCGAGATGAAGTATGATGGATATGGAATGGGATATTATAATGATTACAGGGCATTAATATTTAAGAAACCTCTCAACAAACAGACATTAGACAGGAGCTGTTATGACATAGCCCGAGATGTAAAATCCGATACACTTATGATTCATATAAGAGTTGCAGAGACCGGACTATACAAGATTGAAAATACCCATCCATTCAGATTCAGAAATTTTATTTTTGCACATATTGGCTCTATATATAATTTCTCCAATATAGATACACGCCTTTACTTCAAACTACCAGACTTCCTGATGAGAAATATGCAGGGTGAGACTGATAGTGAACTCTTCTTCCATCTTATACTTGCCGAACTATACAGGGCACAGGAGCTGGACAACCCCGAACTCAAAGGAGAATCGGTGGTAAGGGCGGTTATTCGTTCTATCAATGTGGTAGAGGATATTACCGGAGCAAAAGATAGCATGAAAAGCAGCTTCACATCTATACTGTGCACAGGCGATTTTATGATTGGTATTGCCGCAAACAAGCCACTTTATCTCGGTAGGTTCAATGGCATCCCTGACTGTCCTATATGTGCAAAGAAGACGAAAGGGACAGATACAGATATTCTGGCAGAGCAACATAAGAACTTTAAGGCCGTAACACTGATTGGTGGAGAAGTAGAGGGACTGCTTGACAATGAAAAGCCGATCGCCGATAGACATATTGTGCTGATTTACAAAGACCTGAGGACAGAGACCTTCCCGATTTAGAAGATTGGTAAAAAACTCATCTATGATATTCTCTATCAACAAATGCATTTGTAAGATAAATCTTCTTAATATTTGTTTTGTTTGTAATTCAATCAATATACTATACAAAAAGCGACTATTATGTTATTAGAAAAGCGACTTATGCGATTTAAGATATTTTCACTGATTATACTGTCTTTGTTATCTGTCATTATACCTGCCTTTGCCCAGGAAGAAGAGGAGATTCAAAGCGAGGAGGAGATCTGGAATACCCCAAAACAAAAGGTTGAAAAGAGGGAGAGCAGGAGAAAGGTTGAGGAGGAAGAGGAGGAATCTCCACCGGGCGCCTTTGATTATGCCGAAGAAGAGAAGAAGGAGATGCAAAAGAGGAGGGAAGAAAAGAAGGAGAAGGGGGAGATCGCAAAGGAGAA
>JBMFOP010000087.1:0-12707 GCA_049969675.1 Myxococcota bacterium
GTCGTATGACTTTGAACCATCCAGTTCTACCTCACTCTTTACCAGAACTATCCTGTCCTCCCCTGCATTCGCAACTGGCCTGGCATTTCCGGAACCTGCTGTTATTTTTACATAATCTGGTTCACTGGAAAGTTTTCCATCGCTTACTACCAATCTAATCTGGTACTCACCTTTCAGGTCGGCAACAAATGTAGGATTTACAACTGTAGAATCGCTCAGTTTAGCAATACTTCCATCTGGTTTTGAGACGATGTCCCATTGATATGTCAGGGGGTCTTTGTTCAAATCATATGACATTGAACCATCCAACTGGACAGTTGAACCAATCTTTACCCATCTGTCCATCCCGGCATTTGCAACTGGTGCAACATTTCCAATCTTTACCTTTATAGTTGCATAAGCAGGTATAGAATAGAGGAATCCATCAAAGACCACGAGTTTTATCTTATATTCCCCTTCAACATCCGGGATATAAGATGCCTTAGCCATTCCTTTCCCGTTTATTTCAACCTTGCTGCCAGCAGGGACATATTCTATACCCCAGATATATGTAATACCAGTTCCATCGGGGTCGCTGCTCTTACTCCCATCCAGCAAGACTGGTTCCCCAATAAGCCCTTCTGATGGGGATTCTATTGTTGCCACAGGTCTCTCATTTTTGGGCTTGATGGTACAACCATAGCCCAATAACATATTTCCGAGCAAAATTGTGAGCAAAATCACTAAATTTGCGGTAAGATAAGACGACTTCTTTGACATTTCACAAACCTCCTACGGTTGTTTGGTTTCCTTGTAATCAATAAAAATCTTTCTGTCAAGAGAAATTTTTTGGAGGTCTGTTTATATACCAGAATTTTTGATTGTATAAGTAAACTCCAAACCCGATTTGACTTAGGTGGGACATAAACTATTGAGAAACCTTTTGCATTTTGAGTAAAAACTACTATAAGAGACAGGTGACCATTGTTAGACTTACGGGACAGTCTGGCTCTTTATGCCACATACCACCCGGGATTTTGTACTACCTTTGTTGTGCAATATCTACGCAAATATACAGAGCGATTTTGTAAGCATCAGGCAATATTTTGAAAGATCTTGAGTGCTGAAATTTTTATGTTCTACAAATTATATCTGACATTAAAGAGATGAATTGATACGATATGGATAAAATAAAAGGCTGGCAATCTCACCAGCCTTTATTCATAGTTTAAAAGTTAAACGGTCCTTTATTTAAAATTTACCCTGACCAGATGAACCGAGCAACTGATGCAGGGGTCATAAGCCCTCACCAGCATCTCTAACATAAGTTGAACCTCTTCCTGTGGTTTATCCATAATCTCTGGCACCAATTTCTTCATATCATATTCAATATTTGCACAGTTCTGATTGGTTGGAATTATACAATTTGCCTGTACAATATGCCCAGTCCTGTCATAAGTATAATCATGAAACAGGATTCCTCTTGGAACCTCAACTGCCCCAACACCACGGCACTCCTTTAGTGGCATCGGGTCAACCTTCTCCTCTTTTATACCTTTTGAGAGGAGTTTATCAATCTGTATAATTGCATCTTCTACTGCGTGAATACTCTCTATCACCTGAGCGATATTGTTCATAAATGGGTTGTAATTGATTGGTTTGAGCCCGAGTTTTTCTGCCGCCGCCTTTGCCTTTGGAAGTAATAATTTTGAGTTCAGGTTGAATCTGGCAAGGGCACCAACTGCAAGGGATTCCTTCTTGTTTTTCGTCCACTTGGCTGATGAATGAGGCACTACATACTCATTTGTCCAGCTCTTATAATTATGTATATCGGTTCTACCAGCAATTGTGGAACCCAGATCTCCATCGTAGAATGCATACTCATCGTCTCTTACCAGTCCAAGGTACTCTGTCTCCCTTGTAAAGTTTGGGATTTTGGAGGCAAGTGAAGCAAATATATCAACGGTCTTGTCCAGCATTGGCAATGCCTCGCTCTCGAGGGTCTTCTTAAGCCCTTTCAATTCAGCTTCAGTCGGAAGTTTCGTAAAACCACCCACTACCTCTCTGATTGGATGGATTGTTCTTCCACCAATCAGGTCACAGAGGTCATTGGCAATCCTTTTAAGTCTCAATGCCATCTTTGCCACATCAGTGTGAGTTGGTATAATAGCAAATACTGACTTTGCTCCCAGAAAATCTGGTGCGGCAAGGAAATACACGTGCAGGATATGAGACTGCAATGTCTCTCCATCCAGAAGGAGCTTTCTCAATGTGAGTGTTTGCTCGGTCGGTTTATAACCAAATGCATCTTCTGTTGCACGGATAGATGCGGTGGTATGGCCTATTGAACAGATTCCACAAATCCTTGAGACTATCTCAGATACATCCTTATAATGAACACCTCTTATAAAACCCTCAAAGAATCTTGGAGCCTCAATAACCTCCCATTTACATTGCTCTAGTTTACCATCTTTTACATCTACAACTATATTCCCATGGCCTTCAACACGGGTTACATAATGGACATTAATATTCATATTTGTACTCATTTTTTCACCTCCTCAAAATAGCCAGCAAAAATTCTAAATTTCTGCATAGCGTCCTCAACCGTGAGCCCCGCCTTTGTAAGAACCTCCTTTTCGGAATTCTTGTTTGGTTCATCCACAAGACCACGGCACCCCTCACAACCACTCCCATTGGAAGGACACCACGCCCCACAACCTGCTCTGGTAATAGGTCCGAGGCAGACCTCCCCCTTGTCATACATACAGACATTGCCGGCGAGCTTACACTCCACACAGACTGGATAGTTTGGAAGTTCTGGTTTCTTACCTATCAGGAGTGCTTTAACCACACTTAAGAACTCCTTACCATTTATTGGACAACCTGGTATCTCAAAGTCAACAGGAATAACTGCCTTAACAGGTCTTGTTGCAAAGGTATCAAAGTACTTTGCACTATCTCCATAGACATAGTTCCTGATTTCGTTTAACTCATAGAAATTCTTTCTAAAATTCACACCCCCTGTACAGGCACAGGCACCAATTGGAACTACCAATTTTGCATTTTCACGAATCTTCTTGAGCCTCGGGATATCATATTCCCTCGTCACTGATCCCTCTACAAAGGCTATATCGTAATCATCAGATGCCTCAGTCATCGCCTCCCTAAAGTTGACTATATCTATATGCCCGATAAGGTCAAGAAGTTCATTTTCAAGATTGATTACTGCCAACTGGCACCCTTCACAACTTGCAAAATCAAAGAATGCTACTCTCGGTTTCATATTGCCTCCTGAAGTTTTCTAACTGTTGGTAAATCAAAAACAGGACCTGACTGACAGACATATACATTATTGATCTGGCAGTGTCCACATTTCCCTACTCCACACTTCATCTTTCTCTCAAGAGACATATAAATATTCTCTTCCTTAAAATTCTTGTTTTTGAGCTCTAAGACTACAAATTTGTACATAATCGGCGGTCCACAGATGACAGCGATTGTCTTATTTACATCAAAATTGACCTTTGGAATAAGTGTTGTAATGACTCCTACATTACCCTTCCAGTTGGAATCTGTGCATTTATCAACTGTCAGATATGTCTCTACATCTGCCCTGTTCTGCCATTCTTCAACTTCTCTCTGATAAAGCCATTCCTGATTGTTCTTGCATCCATAGAGTATATAAACCTTTCCAAAATCGCCCCTTTTGGTCTTATCAAGGGTGTAGTTGATAAGTGATCTCAAAGGTGCAACACC
Source organism: Myxococcota bacterium (assembly GCA_049969675.1). Lineage (GTDB taxonomy): Bacteria > Myxococcota > SpSt-1050 > SpSt-1050 > SpSt-1050 > SpSt-1050. Next base: position 3,739 of record JBMFOP010000087.1, read on the forward strand.
AAGGCCACCACAGATGAAGAGCATATCGTGTCCCTTAAACTTTTCAAATGGAAATCCATTGCCAAATGGTCCACGAATACCCACATAGGAACCTAATTCCATATTGTGTAAATAATTTGTTACCCTTCCAACAGACCTCACACAGAGTTCAAAGTATCCCTGCTGGGTTGGACTTGAACTTATTGATATAGGAGCCTCACCAATCCCATAGATTGATAGTTCCACAAACTGGCCCGGACGGTGATTCAGATTTGAATTATCATCAAACCTGAATTCAAAGAACATCTCTTTGTCAGTAAATCGTTCCTTTTTTGTCATCTTTGCCAGTTTAGGAAGATAAAGGCTCTTCTCTTTAATATTTGCTACCATATCTTCCTCCTTACTTTGACAATTCATTAACAATCTCTACAGGGTCAATCTTCACCGTGCATGCCCGGACACACCTACCACAGCCCACACAGGTTGGTGAATTGAACCTATCGTGCAGATAGTTGAGTTTTCTATTGATTCTGTGCCTGATTCTCTGACTTCTATGCTCTCTGAAGTTCTCACCAGAACCTACCTTCGCAAAATCCACGAGCATACAGCCATCCCATATCCTCTTTCTCTCACCATCATCCAGATTAAGGGCAACATCATCCTGAACATCAAAACAGAAGCAGGTTGGACAGACCAGATTGCAGGAACCACAGGCGAGGCATCTCTCCTCTAACTCCTTCCAGTGTTTGTGATCCCAGCTCTTCTGCAAGAGATCCTTAACAGTCGTAGCATTTACTTTATTAAACTTTCGGACGATCTTCTTCTCTTTCTCAGAGCGAAATGCCTCCGCCTTCTTTGCATCTGACTCCTGTGCTGTCTTTGCACCAATCTTTTTCAAAAGCGCCTCACCATTTGCACTCCCTGCCTCTGCAAAATAAGAGTCCTGAACAGGTGTAAGCATAATATCAAAACCATCTTTTACAAATGTCGCCCCAACGCTCGAGCAGAAACAATAATCATACGGTTGACACTCCAGCCCAACGATCAAGGTCTTCTCACGTTTTGCCAGATAATGCCTGTCGTAGTTATTATTCTCCTTAAACGCCTGATCCAGATGTTTGATTGCCTTTATATCGCATGGGTGCAAACCGAATAAAACCATTGGAGTAGTATCAAATACCGGCTCTGCCTTATTTTCACTTCTCTTAAACTTTAATAATGTCTCAACCGGTGGGATAATAAATTTCTTTGGTGGAAGAATGGTGGTGTCATAGTCCAGTCTGATATCCTCAAACTTCTCTATCTCAGAAAAATCAAATCTTGTCTCCTTCTTCACCGGAGCCACCACCTTATATGTCTTCATCATCTCTCTTACAAGTCCCGACAGATCATCTCTTGATAATAAGTATCCCTGCATATTGCCTCCTTTATTTTTTCAATAACTTTTCAACTTTTGCGAGCAGGTCCTTCGGCTGAATCGGCTTCTCACAGAACTCCTCAGCAGCAATAAATTCACCATCCTTATCCTTTGAAAATTTGTAGCCAGTGTGCTGCGAGACAGAGGTAAGCATCAGGATAGGAATATCCTTTAGTTTTGGGTTGTTTTTGAGTTTGTAACTGACCTGAAAGCCCTCTGTCACTGTATCCATCATCACATCCAGAATAATCAAATCAGGCCTCTGAGTCTCCACCTTGGTCAACCCCTCCGTCCCATTGCTCGCCGAGAGCACTGTGTAGCCGTTCTGTTCAAGAACCGTCCTGATGATCTCTACCAGATCGGCATCATCATCAATGATCAAAATTGTCTTTTTGTCATTCATAGTTCATCTCTCCTTTAAAAATAGTTAATATCCCTGCAAAGACCTATAAACATAAATTTTAATACTCCTGTGGCAATACCTTTAATTGTGAATATGTAAAGACCGGCCCATCCTTACAAACATAAATATTTCCAATATTGCATCTGCCACATTTTCCGAGTCCACACTTCATCCTGTTTTCAAGAGTTGTGATGATATTCTCCTCATTAAATCCGAGTTTTAGCATTACGGGGAGTGTGAACTTTATCATTATTGGAGGACCACATATAATTGAAACGGCATTGCCACTCTTTGGCGCTACCTTCTCAACTATTGTAGGGACAAAGCCAATTTCACCCTTCCAGTCAGATGTCTCACCACCCGGATCCACTGTTACAACTGTCTTTATATCAGTCATACCCTGCCATTCCTTTAACTCTTTCTTATAGACGAGGTCCTGAACAGACCTTGCACCATATATAATTGTGATGTCGCCAAATTCATTTCTTCTGTCCAGCACATTCAGAATCACAGACCTGACCGGCGCAAGTCCTATGCCACCTGCTATAAATACAATATTCTTCCCCTTCATCTCATCTACGGGAAACCAGTTGCCATAAGGACCTCTAAAACCTATAGTATCTCCAACATTTAGCCTTCTTAAGGCATTTGTAACCTTCCCTACCTGCTTGAAAGAACACTCAATAAACTCCATTCTGGTAGGTGGTGAGGCAATACAGAATGTACATTCTCCCTCTCCAAAGACCGAATACTCTGCAAACTGCCCGGCCTTAAATGAGAATCTCTTCTTATCCTCCTCGCTCTTAAATTGGAGCCTCAATGTCCTCGTATCTACAGTCTCATCAATAATCTCTTTAATTTCCATCAGATAAGGTTTGTAAATATTGTTCATATTTCTTACCTCTGTGAGAGATTTCCTATCCTATTTACAATAGCACCAATATCAATCGCCACAGGGCATCCTCTTGAGCACCTTCCACACCCTGTACACAATATCTCCTGAAATCTATCTATGTAATATTTGAACTTGTGGTTTATTCTCTGTCTGTACCTCTTTGCCTGTGTATCGCGTGGGTTGTGCCCGGATGCATGCATGGTAAAGATGGAGAATTGACAGGAATCCCAATTCCTCATCCTTCTCCCCTCTGTATAAGAATAATCCTCATCCACAATATCAAAGCAATGACAGGTAGGACAGACATAGGCACACTTTCCACAACCAAAACAGACATCTCCAACAGGATTGAATAAGTCAGTCTCAAAATTTTTATCAAGATAATCTTTGACCTTCTTTGAATCAAACTTCTTCTCCGGACCTTTGATTGAATCAATTACAGCCTTGCTCTTCTGAGAATCTCCCTTCTTAAAATATTGTGAATAGTTTTTTATCAACTGACTCCCCTTTTCTGTTACCACCAGAGCTGCAAAACCAAAACCATCCACATTTATAAGGAATATATCAGAGCCTTTACTATCTGTCGGGGACAGCCCTACCGAAGTGCAAAAACAAAAGTTGTCTGAATATGTGCAGGCAAGCCCTATTATTATTGTATTCTCAAATCTCTTATTGAAAAAATCATCTTTATAATCCCAATTAAAAACCTTGTGCATTATTCTAAAACCTGAGGCATCACAGGGCTTAACTCCAAAAATTACATTTTTTGCCCGTGGTTCAATGTCCTTAAGTTCTATATTGCTCTTAACCTTTTTATAATATAGCAAAGGGTCGCTTTTGGGGAATACTACAGACTTTGCAGATATGTCAGTGGGTCTTTTCTCTGGAGAGAGAGAGAGTTGCTCAGCCTTATCTATCTTAACAAATCTTCTATTGTCAGCAGAGGGGGCAAAGATATCATAACTTTCCTTTATAAGGGCATCGGCCAAACTCTTTAACTCTTCAAAAGAAATAAGATATTCTTCCATTGATAACTCCATTATTTAATAAAATCTTCCTTATCTTTTACATCATAATTTCCAATCAAAGTCGGTGCATCTGTACTCATTCCAGATTCATAGCCAAACTCCTCTTTTGCAACAATTGCCATCTTTCTATTCAAAAGCGAAAGCGGAATACCTGCGGGACAGACCCTCTCACACTCATTACAGCCAATACATCTGCCCGAGAGGTGAAAGACCCTCACAATGTTCCACGCAAAATTTCCTCTTCTGGTGGCACTCGTCTCAATCCATCTCGGCATTGATTTATCTGCAATACATCTCTCACAGTAGCAGAGTGGACAGGCCTGACGACAGGCATAACATTTAATACACCTCTCAAATTGCTCCTCCCAGAATGCAAATCTCTCATCTGCACTCATTGATTCAAGTTTTCTGATAAGTTCACCCTTCTCATCTCTCCCTGTGAGCGATTCATCCTTCATCTCAATTAATTCGTCATAGAGATGTGGCGTCTTTACATTGCAATTCAAACACTTTTCTGCAAGATGTTTTGCATCCTCTCCCTCAAACCCTTTTTTAACACCGTTGCACCTTATACCAATTATATAAACATCCTCTCTCTTTATCTGGCTCTCAGCAACCAACTGAACAATTGCCTTTATATCACAACCCTTTGCTACAATAGCCACCTTTTTACCCTTATTCTCTCTTCTCGTCAGATATGTGGAGAGATTATTCAGGCAGGATGAATCTACAACGAGACCTGTCGCTTCTTCAACAGACCTGATTATAATTGGTCTCGTCCTTCCCTCTGTAGATGCCTTTGTATAACCTATTACTATATCTGCCTTTTTATTCTCAAAAACACCTTTTATCACTGTTAGTAAATCAGCCATTTAGTGTAAACTCCTTATTAAGTTTTTGATAATTGATAAACGGTCCTTTATTTCTAACTGTATCTGTAACCTCATTAATGACATCAACCCACTTCTTCCCCTCCGAGGCAGAGACCCACGAGAAGAAGACCCTTGACTCATCTATCCCGATAAATTTTAACAGCTGCCTGAATAGGATCCATCTCCTTCTGGCGTGATAATTGCCAGCGGTATAGTGACAGTCACCGGGATGACAGCCCGAGACAAGGACCCCGTCGGCACCGGATTCAAATGCCTTGATTATAAACATAGGGTCTATTCTTCCGGTGCAGGGGAGTCTTATCATTCTAACATTTGATTGATATTTCATTCGGGATGTCCCTGCAAGGTCTGCCCCTGTATAGGTACACCAGTTACAGACAAATGCCACTATCTTAGGTTCAAATGTTGATTCAGCCATCTTAAATACCTCACTTACAAAGCCTTTATCTGATAAAATATCTGCTCATCATTAAATCCAACCAATTCTATAGATTTTGAGGGACAGGTTGCATTACAGGTACCACATCCCTGACAGAGCCCTGTATTAACAGAGGCTACCACTTTAATAAGGTTACCCTTCCTGTCCTTTATCTCCTTTAGGTCTATTGCATTATATGCACAGACCTTCTTACAATAAAAACAACCCACACATGTATTTTCATTCACCTTTGCAACTATCGGCTCTCTCTCAAGCATCTCATTCCCGAATAAGACAAGCGCCTTACTTGCAGCCGCCGATGCCATTGCAACTGACTCAGGTATATCCCTTGGAGATTGACAGGCACCTGCAAGAAAGATTCCACCACTTGAGGATTCTACTGGTCTTAGTTTTGGATGAACCTCGGCGTAAAAACCATATTTATCATATGGGATGCCGAGGGTCTGTGCCAGTTTAGGCGCCTCGGGCTGAGCAACAATCGCTGTAGCCAGCACAACCATATCAGCCTCTATTTCCACTGGCATTCCAGATAATGTATCTTCACCCTTTACTATATACTTCCCCTTCTTCTCATAGACCTTTGAGACTCTACCCCTTATATATTTAACGTGATCTTCCTCAATTGCCCTTCGTACGAATTCATCATAACCCTTTCCACCCGCCCTTATGTCCATATAAAAGACATAAGCCTCTCCGTCATGCACCTTGTGTTTATAGAGCATTGCGTGCTTGGCGGTATACATACAACAGATTTTGCTGCAATATTCAAATCCCTTTGAGGGGTCCCTTGAGCCGACACATTGAATGAATACAACCTTCTTAGGTTGTCTCTTATCAGAAGGTCTCAATATCTCACCTGCGGTCGGCCCCGAGGCACTTGCAAGCCTTTCAAACTGAAGACCATCTATCACATCCTTATACTTTCCATAGCCATACTCTCCATATCCTTTAATCGTAGAATCTTTTGATTTCTTATCAATCTTATAGAGTTTATAGCCAGTAGCAACTATTATTGCCCCTACATCCTCAGTGATAAGCTCGTCCTTCTGCTCAAAATCAATCGCATCCCTTCCACAGACCTTCTTGCACATCTGGCATTTTCCTGTCTTGAAGTATGTACATATGGCCCTGTCTATAACCGGAATATTCGGCACCGCCTGTGGGAATGGGACATAGATAGCCGGCCTATTTGCAAGTCCCTCATCAAATTCAGATGGAGCCCTTTTAATCGGGCACTTCTGCACACAGAGACCACAGCCTGTACACAAGTCCTCTTTAACCGAGCGCGCCTTCTTCCTGATAGTAACCTTGAAATTCCCTATAAAACCATCTACATTTTCAACTTCTGAATATGTATAGAGTTTTATATTCGGATGTTGATATGCCTCTACCATTCGGGGTGTAAGAATACATTGAGAGCAATCAAGGGTCGGGAAGGTCTCTGAGAGCTGACTCATATGACCACCAATAGAAGGCTCCTTCTCAACCAGTACCACCTTAAATCCCGCACCCGCTATATCAAGCGCCGCCTGAATACCAGATATACCTCCACCAATTACAAGCGCCTTCCTGGTTATAGGAACTTTGATCTCTGAGAGCGGGAAGTTAAACTTTACCCTCTCCACGGTCATCCTTACTAAATCTATTGCCTTCTTTGTTGCCTCTTCAATATTATCATGCACCCACGAGCAGTGCTCTCTTATATTTGCAATCTCACACATATAAGGATTGAGCCCTGCGGATGCTACCGCCTTTCTGAAGGTCTTTTCGTGCATATGAGGCGAACAGGAGGCTACTACAACTGCATTGAGTCTATGCTCGGCTATTGCCTGTTTAATCATATTCTGACCCGGGTCAGAGCACATATATTTATAGTCAATCGCATATACCACATTTGGGAGATTTATCGCCTCTTTTGCAACTGTCGGGCAATCAACTGTCTTACCAATATTCTCACCACAATGACATACAAATACACCTACTCTCATCATATTTGATTACTCCTTTGCCACAATTGCAGTAGAAAAACGGGAGAGAACTGACTCTGTATCAATAAAGTGGAGATTCAGTCCCAACGACTCCTTACCAAGCCCCATTGACAACCCTATCAACTCTGATAAATAGAAGATGGGGACATTCCTGTGCTCAGCGAATTCTTTTGAAATATTCCTCTGACGCATATCCAGATTTGAATGGCACATCGGACAGGCAACAATAATCGCCTCAGCCCCATTCTCAACCGCATCATCAATAATTTTCTTTGAGAGCGTTACCACCACATTGGTATTGGTAATAGAATGAGAGGCACCACAGCACTCAATCTTAAAGTTCCAATCTACTGGCTCAGCACCGGTAAGCCTTATAATCTCTTCCATTGAGGTCGGCATCTCTGCATCATCAAATTGAGTAACATCTGGGGGTCGCACTAAAAGACAGCCGTAATATGCTGCGACTTTAAGCCCCTTCAACTCCTTTATCCTCTTCGCCATAAGATGGTCTTTCCCAATCTTCATAAACATCTCAATCATATTGATAATCTTCACATCGGTCTCAACCTTATCTTCCAGAATCTCCTCTACCTTCTTCCTGATGTCCAAATTATTCTCTATCTCATATTTTGCTACAACAAATCTGTTATAGCATGCAGCACAGGGTATGAATATCTCACCCAGCCCCTGCCTCTTTGCAATATTGATATTCCTTGCAGGCAATGCGATAGAGAGTATGTGATTGGTAGCATGCGCCGATGTCGCACCACAACAGGACCAGTCTTCAATCTCAATCAGATTTATTCCTAACTCAGAAAATACCCTTCTAATAGACTGGTCATACTCCTTCGCAGTCCCTGTAAGTGAACAACCCGGATAGTATCCAATATCCATCTCTTACTCCTTATTTGCTCTATCAAATATCTTCTTAATTACATCTCTATTTTTCGTCCTGTGAGGGATTAATCTAATCTTCCCCTTAAAGAACATCTCGGGTGCAATGTCCATATCCTGAAAGAGATTAAATGTTGAAAGTTTATAATCCCTTATCAGTCCAAATTCAAATGCCCTCCCATTTGCCTCAATCTGCTTTAAGAATGCCTTATGGAATTTCAGGATATCCTTTCTACTAATCAGCCCTCTCTTTATAGCAATCTCCTTTAAGGCATCCATAAATTTTGCGAGGTCAAAATTTTGTGGGCACCTTGTGGAACAGGTCTGGCAGCCAGCACACATCCAGATAGTCTCAGATTTTAGGGCATCGTCATCAAGTCCAAGTTGAACAAACCGAACAACCTTATTTGGTGGAACCTTCATAAACATTCTTACCGGACAACCAGCAGAACACTTACCACACTGATAACATTTGAGTACATTGGTACCTGTCAATTCTTCTATCTCATCAGCAAGTATCTTATCCTTCTTTACTTCGGCATTGTTTTGAGATGACAAGATGCACCTCCTTTTAAAAAAAAGACCACCTCTCAGAGGTGGTTTATCAATTTATAAATCTTGATCTTTTCATAACAATTCATCTGAATACTACCATTAACTCACAAATCTTCCTCCCCTTTAATTGTAGGAAAAATCCTATACCATTCTTACGCATTGTGTCAAACAAAAATGTAGATATTTTAATAAAAAATTGCAAAACATCAAAATGGAATGGAAGAGCAATAAAATCTTAAAGGAAAACATTAGCTTCTTTTCTACAGCACATAAGTATTCACAATTTATTTTGTCTTACACGATGCTAAATCAGTAGAATAGACGCATCCCATTTTATATGGACTATAAACTATGGATTGTGGACTATGGAATGCGGACCGTGGTCTACGACATAAAATACAAAATTATCCTAAGTTATACCCCGTGATATAGTATCATTTTTTCAATGCGAAATGAACTGCCACAATCTTCTCAAATG
>JBMFOP010000088.1:0-12511 GCA_049969675.1 Myxococcota bacterium
ATCCTTCGTGAGCTCTGCCATAGCGCTCTCTACAAATGCCTCTTTCTCTCTCTCCGACTTAACTGCACCATCTTTTGTGCAGTTGGATGTACCGGTTGTGATTCCAAAGGTCTGACTTCCGGATGTCCCATTTGTGGTCGCAGCAAAGACCTGCACAAAACCGTCATCCTTAATAATCATTGACCCAAGTCCACAGCCTGCCATCCCGTAATTGCCTGCGAATGCAGCGGCTGAGACAAGTGACAATACAAGGGCTACCAAAAATTTCTTCTTCATACAAACCTCCTTCTGTCAAAAAGGCGCCTTATGTTGAATTGTATTCTTAAGGTAGTGGTTTTAAAAAGTCAAGTTAAATAACTTCAATTTTCCAGACTCCAAAATTTTATCTCTATGATGTTTATAAACACAGCTAATTAAGACTGATTAATATCACATAGTATTTGGGAAACCATTCAAAAATGAGCCAATTTTACAACCCCTTTGCAAATCTGACTATCCAGATAGGTATAAGGTCTCTCTTTACATTGTGCCATCGCTTTCGCATGTGCTATCAGATGTCCAGACTGTTCCATTACAAACTTCTTGAAGTCCCTGAGAAGAAGCCCTCTGCGATTCATAAAATCTTCTATAGCCTGTGGATAACCTATTGTCAGATACATATCCAGTCAATTTTATGCTGGTTGCTGCTATGAACCCCTGTCCGTGCGGATATCTCGGGGATCCAAACCACAAATGTCTCTGTTCATATCCAACCATTCAAAGATATCGCACTCGCATTTCCGGGCCATTGCTTGACAGAATAGATATCCATATTGATGTCCCGCCAGTGAACTATTTGGAACTTTCAAGTACGAGAGAGGGTGAGCCATCTACAAAGATTAGAGAGAGGGTCATTAGGGCAAGAAAGATTCAGGAAGAGAGGTTTAAAAAACATAATAATATACATCTGTCCAAAATAAATTTTTTTGATATGGGGGCCTCAGAAAGATAGAACTATTTTGTCAATCAAAAAACCCTGGAAGGAGGCTTCCTATGAATAAGTATAGCAGCATTTTTGGACAAATTCTTGAGATTTCAAAGAGTGAGTTTTATAAGGCGGTGAGAGAGACGAAGGCTGATTATAGGGTAATGGGATTTAGTTGTTGGGGGCAATTTGTAGCGATGTTATTTTGCCAATTAGGGCTGGCTCAATAAACCCTATGAGACATTGCGCCTGTTGTGCCCGAGGTTGATTAACTTTCTTTAGGGGGTATTTAAGCTGGACAGCATTTTAAGGGATAGTGAAGAAAGGGGGGTAACCTGATTTTGAAGATGTGGATTTACCCATCCAGAATCTTTATTTTACAAATAGTTAATTCTTCAGGTCAGATTATTCTGGACAGCAGTGATAAATTTTAGTTTTTTAAATAGGGGTTTGTTGATCTAAAATCAGGTAAATTTCCCTTGCCCATTTAGAAAATTTGGTTATACTCTGGACGCAATGGTCTTTCAATGCCATTAGAGGAGGTATGAGATGAAAAAGATAGCCTTTTTCTTCTTCGTAGTGTCAACAATGATAATATTTATGGCAGCATATCAACAGGGAGGAACGACGATGAGTAAGAGTGATATAAAGGAGAGGAACCAGATTGATTCAAAGTATAAATGGGAACTCTCGCATCTTTATAAGAATACAGAAGAGTGGAAGAAGGATAAGGATTTTATATTGAATAGCCTTAAAGAATTTGAAAGATACAAAGGTAAGCTCAAAAAGCCAGAGGATATAAAAAAGGTCTTAGACCTGTATTTCACCCTTATGCACAAACTCTATAGAATCAGTGGCTATGCAATGATGGCTTATGACCAGGATACGCGGGTCTCTGACTCGTTGGCACTCAAATCTATCTCTGAAAAGGTGTCAGCCGATTTTGGCGAAGCCACTGCATTTATTGAGCCCGAGATTGTATCTCTTCCGGAGAGTACAATAAAGAAACTTATATCAGATAAAAACTTTAAGGACTATGATATGTTCCTTAGAAATCTACTCCGTAAGAAATCACATATACTATCAAGAGTGGAAGAGGAGCTACTCGCTCGCACCGCCACATTTGCGAGTGCGGGATACAATATCTATTCAGCCTTCACCGGTGGTGAATTGAACTTCCCCGAGATTGAACTCTCCAATAAGGAGCGGGTGCAATTAAATCAGGCAAATTATACAAAATATAGAGAATCGCCAGTCAGAGCGGATAGAGAGAAGGTATTTAACGAGTTTTTCTCAACCTATATGAAGTATAAGAACACACTTGCACAGTCACTTGCCTCGCAGGTAGATGCTAATATCTTCTATGCGAAGAGCAAGAAATATAAATCAGCACTTGAGGCATCTATATTCTACGAGAATATCCCGGTAGAATTATATGAAAACCTGATAAAGATGATAAATGAAAATTTGCCTGTATTGCATCGCTATTTGAGGCTCAAGCAGGAGATGCTGGGACTGAATGATTTAAGATATTATGACCTTTATGCACCAATTACCTCAGGTGTTCAGGATACATATTCTTATGAGGAGGCAGTAAAGATCGCTGAGGAGACACTGAGGCCTATGGGAGATGAGTATGTGAAAGTGGCAATTTCTGCACTAACTCCGGGGAGTGGATGGGTGGATGTCTATCCAAACAAGGGGAAGAGGTCTGGTGCATATATGACGGGAGATCACTATGATGTACACCCATACATCCTTCTGAATTACAACGACAATTATAATTCAGTTTCCACCATGTTGCACGAACTCGGACATGCTATGCACTCATATTATTCAAATAAGAATCAGGTATTTGCAAAGGCGAACTATCCTATCTTTGTGGCAGAGGTGGCTTCCACATTCAATGAGAACCTATTATTGAACTATATGCTTTCAAAGGTGAGTGACCCTGAGAAGAGAAGGGCATTACTTGGTGAATCCCTTGAGACAATGCGAACAACGGTCTTCAGACAGGCGATGTTTTCAGAATTTGAATACAATATCTATAAGGCGGCAGAGAATAAAGAGCCACTGACAGCGGACTTCTTAAATAAGACATATCTGGAACTCCTGAAGAAGTATTATGGAGATTCAAAGGGGGTGGTAAAGATTGATGACCTCTATTCGGTTGAGTGGGCATATGTTCCGCATTTTTACTATAACTTTTATGTATATAAATATGTAACTGGCTACATAGCGGCTGTATATCTGAGTGAGAAGGTCTTAAAAGAGGGTGAAGGTGCAAGGAGACCCTATATCGAGAATATGCTCAAAGGAGGCTTCTCTGATTATCCTCTTGAACTCTTAAAACGTTCAGGTGCAGATATGATGACCAAAACGCCTTATGAAGAGGCATTCAATGTCTTCTCAAAGAGAATAGAAGAGCTTGAGAAGCTGACAAAGAAATAGTCTATTCATTAAATTTCTGTCTGCTTATTCCGAGTACTTTAATCCTTTTATGCAGGGTGGTACGTTCTATGCCCAGTATCCTTGCGGCCCTTGCAATAATCCAGTCGGACTTCTCCAGTGCATCCAGAATCATCTTTCTCTCTATCTCATCTCTTGTCTTCTTTAAAGTCCCCTGCTGGACAATCTCATCTTTTTCAAAGATAAATTCGGGGAGGTCCTTCTCTTCAATAATATCGTCTGATAGTATGACAATACTCTCTATTACATTCTTTAATTCCCTTACATTCCCGGGCCAGCTGTAATCCATCAACTTCTTCAGTGCACCTTCCTGAATTCTCTTCTTTATAAGTCCATTCTCACGACAGACAGAGTTTATAAATGTCTCAACAAAGAGTGGGATGTCCTCCCGTCTCTCCCTTAGAGGTGGCATATGTATCTGGACAACATTCAGTCTGAAGAAGAGGTCCTCTCTAAATTTCTCTTCGGATATAAGTCTTTTGATATCTTTGTTGGTGGCAGCAATTACACGAATGTCAACCTTTTGAAACTTCTCGCTGCCCAGCCTTGAGAACTCACCGGTCTGTAGCACTCTCAAAATCTTTGCCTGAGCTGCAAGACTCATATCGGCTATCTCATCTAAAAAGAGGGTTCCTTTATCTGCAAGTTCAATCAGCCCTTTTTTGGGCTCGCTTGCACCGGAGAAGGCACCCTTTTCAAAGCCAAAGAGCTCGCTCTCAATCAATTCGGAAGGTATGGCTGCGCAGTTAACCTTGATAAATGGGAACTGCTTCCTCTTTGAATTCTGATGAATGGATTTGGCTACAAGCTCTTTCCCGGTTCCGCTCTCACCGGTGATAAATACCCTCGCATTTGTTGGTGAGACCTTCTTTATGGTATCCAGAACCTCCAATATCTTTTCTGACTTTCCAATTATCTCATCCTCTTCTTTTAATGCCCTTAATGCCATCAGTTCTTCATATAGATTCTTCTTCTCAATGCAATGTCTGATGGCTAATAGCACCCTCTCTCTGTCAAGTGGCTTTTCAAAGAAGTCATAAGCCCCCTTTTTAATCGCCTCAACAGCATTCTGAATATTTGCGTGCCCTGATATCATTATTATATATGCAGATGGATTGATTACCCTTATCTCATCAATCATCCTGATGCCATCATTATCAGGTAATTTTACATCCAGAAGGATCAGGTCATATTCATCTTTTTTTAATTTCTCAAGCGCCTCTTTGGCGCAGGATGCCTCTTCGGTAGAATAATTCTCAGATGATAATATCATTGAGAGCGTTCTTCTGATGTTCTTTTCATCATCAACAATCAATATCTTGTACTTATCTGATGACATATATTATTCTTGTGATTCAGGAGATTCTCTCTTCTCAGTCTGCTTCTCGTCCTTCTCCTCCCTTGCAGAGTTATCTTCTTCCTTCTCTTCATTGCTAAATCCACCTATACCCTTTCCAGAGTCTTCAAAGGCATATTTGAAGTTAAGTATCTGTTTATTTACCACAACTACATCAACTTCTACCTCATCCTTGTTGTGTAGAAGTTTAATAGTATGCTTACCGGCTTTGACCGGCACAACATCTATCTTTGTTATCTCCCCAACCTTCTTTCCATCAATAAATGCAATTGTGTTTTCAGCTGGAATGACCTCAAATTTGATCCCCGTTGTAATGTTTTTAGCGGGTTTTGATGCCTTCTTCTCTCCCGCATATGAGAGGAGAGAGAACATAAGGACGATGATTGATGCCAATAGGAATACTCTTTTCATCTTCCACCTCCTGAAAGGATAACCTGAAAAATATTCAGGCTATATTTATTATTATATGTCCTTTTTATTCTCAAGTAAATAAAAAATGACGATACAACCCCTGATAGTTTTGCTAATATTATATCACTCATAATGGAGATGACTGGAATTGGGCCAGAATTCAAAATATAGATTCAGGAATATGAAGTTGTTGCCATTCATTTTTGAAAATAAAAAGTTCTTCAGTTCTGTTGTCTGGCTAAATATAGATGCTTGAGTCTTATATATGGGCAATTATCTCTTGATTTTGAATGTCTCTTCAGATGATGCATCTACTCTTACCTTCTTTGTCTTTGTGCTGGTATGTGAGCCAGTCCCTTTTCTTTTTATTCTTTTGTTTGTAGTGCTTGTGGTGGTCTCCCTCTGTCTTGAAATCACATGCTGTAACTCTTTTACTATCATCTCTCGTGTCTCGCTCTCCTCCCACTCCCCTGCAATAGAGACATTCTCTATATTGATATTGAGAAGTTCAGAGTAATAGACCAGCATCCTTCTTCGCCATGGTTCCCCTGCATATTCCTCTTCTATCTTCTTCCTCGCTTTTGACCCGATCATCTCTCTGAGTGTATTATGTTCGGCAAGTGCTACGAGATGAGTATATAGCATATTTTCATTTCCCATATCATATAGCAAAATCTCTTCCCCATTCTTAAATGAACTCTCAAGGGCTGGTGTCTTTGTAGCTACTACAGGGACAGAGGCAGACATCATATCAAGTAGTTTGAGAGGGATTACACCACCGACTATATTTCTGTTTGCATCATTTAAGGGGACAACAGCGACATTCGTCTTTTTATAAATATTCTCCAGCTCCGAACCGTATCTTGGACCCTCAAATCTGAATACATCATCTATCCCCAGTTTTTGAATGCGTGTTACTATATCTCCGAGTCTCTCGGGATTGGTAAATCCAACTATATTTACCTGAATATTGTAATTCTTCTTCAATTTTTTAATTGCATAAAAGAACAAATCAATATCTTCCCATCCAGAGAAACTCCCAATATAAAGGATATTGAAGAGACCCTCTCTTTCAGACTCCACAGGCTTCCTGAGTTTTACTACCCCGGGTATAAAACGGATATTCTCTGAAAATCCTCTCTGAGAAAAATACTCCATCATTGTAAGAGATGGGATAAAAATCCTATCAGCCTTCTTCAGACAGAGATCCTCTTCCTCTTTTATCTGAGAATATAAACTTTGTGAAATCCCGGCAAATTTTAACTCCCAGGAGGAGAGTGAGTAGATATCAAATATGGTATTGAACCCATAATCCTCTTTTAGATTGCTCGCCACCAGTCCACCGAATGGGTCTGTAAAGTGAACAATATCGTACATCCCGCCCTCGAGTTGTCTTGAGAGTGCACGACGGAAGGTACTGATCCTCTCCTTGAAAGTCATATTTTCAACCGGTACCCTGTAGATTCTTGCACCGAGCCACTTCTCAAGGTGGGCGAGTCCTTCATATTTCAGGGTTAAGACATCTACATTAAATGCCCTTGTGAGGCAGTCTGTGAGCATAAGTACCTTTGTCGATGTATATGAGGCATCGGGGACACATTCAAAACTTACTATTAATATTTTATTGTCCATACCCGTATAGATTATACCGAGAAATTCTTATTTGTCATCAAAAATCAGGAGGGATTATCGGATATGTCAAATTTATCATATCTGGGGGATGTGTGAGAAATGTCACATTTTTGTTGACAGCCTTTATATTGTCTGATTTGATAAAAGAATGGATTCTTGTGGAGAGTCGGTTTGGAAGATAAGAAGATAACAGATATCATTAATAGGAAGCTGGAAAGACTTGCTACACTCCCAATATACCTGAGAGGCCAGCAGTATTTTAGAGACGGTTATGTCCTGTCTCTAAAGGTAGAGAGGCTGGAAAACTCTATCAAATTAATTGGGAATGTGAGAAATCAGAATGGGAAGGTCTATACTACATCTGTCAGATTGCAGGGGAATGATATTGTTGAGAAGGGTTGTAACTGCCCGTTTATAGGGAATATCTGTAAGCATATGGTTGCAATTGTAATCGCATATCTCGAAGGGGCTCATCAGGAGGAGAATGAGGAGACAGTCCCCGTAAAATTTACTCTTCTGGACCATCTGAAAATAAAGAGAGCAAAGCAGGAGATAGATATACAGAAGATTAGATATGTTATGGCATTTATCGGTAATACAAACGCTGTTCTCAAATTTTTAGATGGCAAGACAGGTAAAAATGTGGGCCCGCTTACAGAAGATGTTATACAGAAATATACCCTGACTCCGCTCGAGAGGGTTTATATCTACTTCTTCAGAAGTTTTTATGACCCATTATATGGCGGAATAAATATTACTCCAGAGAATTTTTATGAGGTGCTCGGCTTCTTCAATATAGTGGAGATCTATGATGTCTTTCTTCAGAGACCGATTAAACTCGGCCCAGCCGGTTCATACCCCATAAAGTTTACCATAGAGACCAAAAAGGAATCAGGGAATTATTATATAAAACTAAGGCATATAAAAGAGGATATCATCGTATTTCCCGAAAGTGGTCCACTCGCTGTATATAAGGATGGGGTTATATATCCACTTAATGAAGTGGAATCAAATCTGTGGCAGTATGTAATAAAATTTGGGGATATTGAGGCTGAAAAAGATGACGCGCTGATGCTGCTTGAACTTATTAGAAGAGAGAATTCAAATATAATTTTCACTGACAAATCTGGTAGAGAGGTAAAGGTTTATCTGGATTACAACACATCTCCAAATTGCATACTGGATATTAAGTCTGGAAAGGTAAATTGTCCGATAGAGATATTCTTTGAATATTCTGGAGTCAGAATTTCAGATGAGGTGAAGAATACAAAATACTGTCTTATTGAAAATGGTGATTCGCTGAACATTATAAAGAGAGATATTGAGTTTGAGAAGGGTATAAAGGACGAGTTATTGGAATCTGGTTTTGATATGAGTGATGGAAAGTGGAGTATAAATATGGATGAACTCCTTTCACTCTTATATCACAAACCAGAATTTTTTGGTGACAGGGTTCAACTCTCCGAAGATTCTATTGCAAGAGAGATAACTTTCTTAAGTCCGGTCTTCTTTAATCTCGGTCTTACAATGCCTGAAGGGCTCAACTGGTTTGAACTCAAGATGAAATTTTTCTCTGGTAAGAGAGAGATCCCCTATGAGAAGGTTATATCTGCGATTGCAGATGGCAAGAGATTTGTAGAGATAGATGAATTGGTATATCTTCCACTTGACAATGATGTGCTGATGAAGTTGTGGGAGGATGTTCAGGAATATGGTTATTTTGACCCTGAAAAGTTGCAGCTCAGGATGCCCACATTCTCATTAAAGTTGATTGAGGGGACATTGAAACTTATTAAGGATATTGAGTACGATGAAAATGTTGAGAGGCTCAAAAGGATGTTTGATAAATTTGAGGGGATTAGAGATGTAGAGCCGCCCTCAGGACTCAACGCACAACTCTGGGATTTCCAGAAGAAGGGGTTGAACTGGCTTGCATTCCTCTCGGATTTTGGTCTATCAGGTATCCTTGCAGATGATATGGGTCTCGGGAAGACGATTCAGACAATCTCTTTATTACTTTATAAAAAGGAGAAGGAGGGTGCAAGGACAAATCTCGTTATAACCCCTACTTCTGTATTGCAAAACTGGTATTATGAGATTCAGAAATTTGCACCGTCTTTGAGGGTCTATATCTATTATGGAAGACTCAGGAGAGAGAAGGTCCCTGCGTTTAACGATTATGATGTCATCCTCACATCTTATGGAATATTGAGACGAGATTATGAGGTGCTTGAGAATATCAGATTCAGGTATGTGGTTCTGGACGAGGCACAGAATATAAAGAATTTTGCCTCTATGACAAAGAAGGTGAGTAAGTTATTGAAGGCAGATTATAAACTTGCCCTAACCGGTACCCCTCTTGAAAATAGGCCGCTTGAGCTCTGGTCCATCTTTGACTTTTTAATGCCCGGATATCTGGGTGGACTTGAAAGATTCAAGAGGACATATGATGCACCGATAGTTAAGTTTAATGATGAGAAGGCCTCAAAGAGATTGAAGAGGCTTACCTCAACATTTGTTTTGAGAAGACTTAAGGATCAGGTTGCATCTGACCTACCCCCAAAGATGGAGATAGTCCAGAAGTGCAATCTCTCAGATGAACAGAGAGAGGTATATAAGTCGGTTCTGATCACTCAGCGAGAGAAGGTTTTCAGCGAGATTGAGAAGAAGGGACTCAACAAGAGCTCTTTAACAATTCTCGCCGCCTTAACAAAGCTCAGACAGATATGCTGCCATCCAAATATTGTTAAGGAGCTTAAAGATTCAAAGATTATGGAGTCAGCCAAACTGGAGCTTATGAAGGAGATAGTGCAGAATGTGCTTGATGAAGGCCACAGGGTAATAATATATTCACAATTTGTAGAGATGCTCTCAATAATCAGAAAGGACTTTGACAGCGGGAATATACCATACTACTATCTGGATGGTTCTACACCGGCTGCAAAGAGATTAAAGATTGTAGATGATTTTAATAGAGATGATAAGACCAATCTATTTTTGATCAGTCTTAAGGCGGGTGGAGTTGGACTCAATATCACCGGTGCAGATTATGTGATACACTATGACCCCTGGTGGAACCCCGCTGTGATGGATCAGGCTACAGATAGAGTCCACAGGATAGGTCAGACTAAAAATGTCTTTGTATATAAACTCATTACTATCGGCACTGTGGAAGAGAAGATATTGAGACTTCAGGAAGAGAAGAAGAATATATTTGAGAAGGTTATAGGTAATGAAGAGAGCATAGGTAAACTTATTAACAGGGATGACCTCGCAATGCTCTTTGATTTTGAAGGATGATTTTATAAGGAGGAAGAGATGAAGAGAGATGGTATTGTAAGATTTGCAATCTTTTTGATGTTAATCGTTGCGTCTTTTATCCCATATTACTGTGGGACAACCAGAGATGATGCAGGACCGGATATAAGAGGTAAAGATGCAGTTTCAAAAGATGTGAGTGGACTTGAAGATATAGAGATAACAGATGGTGGTTACTCGGTGGTTACAGTCTATAATATCCAGAGTGGAGCTGTGGCGGAGAATACCCTTGTTGAGGTGAGGGATGTAGTCGTGACAAGCCCTACATTCAAATCCTCCTCAAAATCCACCGACAATGACTCATTCTTTGTAGTTGAGAAAGATGGAGGACCCTATTCAGGAATTTATATCTTCTTTAAGAACAATAAGGCAGATGTGACTATTGGGGATCTGGTGGATATTCGTGGTACCTATATGGAGTACTACAATAATAGCCAGATTGTTGCGACTGAGGTAATTAAGAAGGGCACCTCTCCACTTCCAGCCCCAACAGAGGTGGACCCTGCAAAGGTTAGGACAGGTGGAGAGGATTCTGAAAAATATGAGGGCTGTTTCGTCCGCGTGCTGAATGTAGAGGTTACAAATGATGCGGTTCTGGGCACCGATGGAAAACCACATGGAGATTTTGAGGTAACCGGTGGACTGATTGTGAGTAAACTATTTCCGAGGAACTATAAGGCAAAGAATGGTGATAGACTGGATTCAATAATAGGAATCCTCAATTACAGCTTTGATCAGATGAGACTTCAACCGAGAGATGATAACGATATTACCATTGGCTCTGTCTCGGATGGTGGAGTGGATGTGTCCGGCGATATTGATATTACAACCGGAATTACAATATATGATATTCAGGATGTCAATTCATCAAGGCATCCCGCAGAGAATTCCGCTGTAAAGGTGGAGAATGTGGTGGTGACAGGTGGGCAATTCGTTGCATCTGCCAAATCAAATCTCTACGGAATCTTTGTTCAGGAGAAGAATGGTGGGCCATTCTCTGGAATAATGGTCGTATATGGAGCAACCTCTGGACTTGGGCCATTTCTTGTTGGAGATGTAATTACCATTGAAGGTACATATAAGGAATATTATGATATGTCCGAAATCGTGGCTACAAATATTACAAAGATAGGTTCTGGATATAAGATTGAGCCGATACTGGTTGACCCTGCGAAGGTTGCAACAGGTGGCGAGGATTCTGAGAAGTATGAGGGAGTCCTTGTAAAGGTTGAGAATGTGGAGGTAATCAGTGCCAATCCAGATGAATCCAGTGAGAAGGACTATAAAGAATTTATGGTTACCGGGAATCTGAGGGTAAATGATAAGTATAGTTATTCATATACTGCTAATAGAAAGGTTGGAGATAAGTTTGATTATATAATTGGAATTCTGGATTATGACTTTAGCAATTTCAAACTCAACCCGAGGTCGGATGACGACCTTGCACTTGCTGGCACAGTTAAGCCAGATGCAGGTCAGAATACTGATGCAGGACTGGATACCGGTTTAGAAGATACAGCTATTGCTGATACTGGTGGTGGAAAGAGGTGTGCTGATAATGTTGTTATCAGTCAGATAAAGACCTTTGGTATAAATGATGGAGGTCCAAATCATCCTGATGAGTTTATAGAGATATATAACCCTCTTACAACAGATATAAATCTCAATGGCTTTAAGATTCAATATAAATCTGCAACAGGGACTGACTGGAAGGAAGTTGCTGTTTTTACGGGTAAGAGCATTGGTGCAGGGAAATTCTTACTTGTTGCCTCGGATGTGGCAGTTCTTGGGAGCGTTACACCGGATATGACATATCCAAATGCTCAGCTCGGACTATCAGCATCTGGTGGAAATGTCAGAATAATTGATGGGAATGGAGATGTGATAGATATGGTGGCGTGGGGTAGTGGTAATTCGCCGGAGGGGAAGGCCGCTTTAGCCCCAATAATGGGTGGTTCCATCATAAGGAAGGCAAAGGGAGATTCTACCTCAGATTCAATGAAGAGTGGTGGGTCAGATGAAAAGGCGGGGCATGGTGTTGATACAGACAATAATGCAAATGACTTTGTTCTACTTGATATAGCCGAACCTAATAATTCGTTCTCTGATGCAGAGCCAAATATCTGTCAGTAGGATGTGAATATTCTCTAATATTTTACAGGTCACATCTCTCCAGAATAAAATTTAATCCGTAACATCCCAAAATTTAAGTAATAGGTATTTAGTTATATTCATTTTTAGAATAAAAACTACTTTTCATTAATACCATTATAATCCGTCTTTTCTCTGTGGATTTCTTAATTTGTTCCAAAAATTATAAATTTCTCACAGAATTAAATTATAACTACTCAACATTACTT
>JBMFOP010000089.1:0-12492 GCA_049969675.1 Myxococcota bacterium
GCATTGACAGATGAGAATGGGAATATCAGTTGGTATGCAGACTATGAGCCATTTGGGAAGGTGAATATAATGATAGAAAAGACAAAGAACAACTTCCGCTTCCCTGGACAATACTACATCACAGAGACTGGCTTATACTACAACTGGTGGAGGTGGTATAAGAGTGAGATAGGGAGGTATGTTCAGTTTGACCCAGAGATTAATGTAGATAAGATATCGCGCCCAAATTCTTCTTTAAGAAGAATACAGGAGCAATATCTATATTGTGATAACAAACCTTTAATTAAATCAGATTTCAGTGGTCAGTTGAGCTATACATTTATAATCTGTTGTGGTTGCTATGGGGTCATATGTTTATGCACAGAAACGAGAAATGGAAATATAACACAAGTGATTATTGTATATTTTCCGAATAGAAGGTGTATCTTTTTATGTTGTTATGATTGTAGTGACTTTTATCCTAAAAATAGATGTAAAATGAGTAATTGGGCATGAGAAAGTTATTAAATGTAAGCATATTTAAAAGAGATATCATATTAAATCTTATCTTAATTTATATACCAATCATTATGGCTCTTTTAATTTGTTTAATATCACCATATTGCAATGCTATATATTGACCCCCATATAGAGTGGACACGGATAATGTGGAGAGATAATAGTGATGACCCTGTGTTATATTCTATCCTTTATCAACCATTAAGTTCTCAGTTGTTAGATACATCAACTTAAATAAGGAGATCCAAAATGAAACAGAGAAAATGGGCAGTAGATGAAAAAATGGCAATAGTCCTTAATTTTATGGTATGAAAAATGTCTTGACAGATGGGGGTCAGTACAGGATTTAACAGTTTATATTATTGAGGTTATTTTTGAGCTTCTCCATCTCGTCAATCAAATATCTGAGCTGTTCGGTCAAAAATCTCAATTTATCTGAGGTGGTGGGTGTGAGTGCCTCTTCCTTTATTGTCTCCCTACTATCCACTGCCTTGAGTATCTTTCTGGCACCACTGATCGTAAATTTCTTGACTTTGAGCAGGTGTCTTATCTGGATTATAGTCTCAATATCTGATTTTCTATAGAGTCTGCGGTTACCCCTTCCACGAATGGGTCTTATTATTTCTTTAAATTCCGATTCCCAGAATCTAATCACATACGGCTTCTCTTTAACAATCTCACTTACCTCTTTTATTGTATAGATTGGTTTGATCTTAAATAGAGGTATAACAAGGTCATTTAGATAGGGATCTGAGATTTGATGTGCCTTGCCTGTCATTCTCTTTGGTTCCCGAAGACTGGCTTATCTAAGCCTTGCATAGAACTTTTTTATAAGATTGTCAATTATCTTTAAGTGGATTTTATCAACCTCTTCATCGGTGAGTGTAGAGTCATATGAGCGATATTTAAGGGCTATTCCGATACTCTTCTTCCCATCTTCAACTCCCTTACCTTCATAAAGGTCAAATATGGATATCTCCTCTACAATTGGAATGTTCATTTTTTTGATTTCGTTTGTAATCTCTTCTGATGTAATATCCTTTGAAACCATCAGGGCTATATCTCTGTCAACAGCAGGGAACAAAGAGTATTTTTTGAATACCGGATAACTTCTTATAAAGCTCTCAAAGATTTGCTCAAGATTTAGTTCAGCCACTAATACATTCTGTTTTAAATCAAATCTCTTGAGAGTTAGTGGTTGGAGCTCCCCAACAACTCCACAGGATTTTCCATTTAAGATTAGCCTTGCAGATTTTCCATTATGTAAGAATTGTGGTAAATCAGATTTTGTAAAACTGACATCGGGGATATTGAGTATCCCTAAGAGATTTTCAATGATACCTTTTATGTCATAGAAATCAAATTCCCTCTGAGGATTAGCCCATAGTCGTTCATAGCATCTGCCAGATAATAATATCCCGAGATGTTCTTCCTCTATTATATCGGTAGGTCTGATAAATACCTTTCCTATTTCAAATATTCTGACATCCTTGTTCTGTCTGTTTATATTGAGAACAGCGGTATTTAATAGAGAGGGGATTATAGATTTTCTCATAGATGCCATATCCTGTGCTATAGGATTTTTTATGAGGATATCCGTATCATCTGAGAATATAGAATTTGTTTCACCTGAGATAAATGTATAATTTATGACCTCATTTAATCCAAAATCAGCGAGGGCGCGAGCAATGGTCCTGAAGAATCTATCTTTTAGATTCATACCGGTCTCAGATATTTCAGTATGAGGTAATCTGGAGCCAAATTTATTATATCCATATATTCGGGCTATCTCTTCAATGATATCCTCTTCACAGGAGATGTCATATCTATGAGACGGGATTGTGATTTCAAATATGTTTCTGTCCTCTGATTTGATATTCATCCCGAGATTTTCAAGGACATCTTTTATGAATGTGCGGTCAATCCTCTTATTCAAGAGTCTATCAGCCTTCTCCAATCTAAAGTGAATTATTTTATTTTTTGTTAACTCATCTGACTTTATAGTGATTGTGTCGTAGATTAATACCTCAGGTATATCCATTTGTAAAAGATACATAAATCTTTTTGTAGCATAATCTACAGTATCACAATCAACTCCGCGCGCAAATCTATAACTTGAATCTGAATTGATATTATACATTGAGGTTGTAAGTCTTATTGAATCTGGATTAAAGACAGCACATTCCAGTAAGATTGAATTGGTACTATCAAGAATAGAGCTATATTCTCCTCCCATAACACCTGCAAGTGCGACTGGAGAGGACTCATCACATATTAAAAGATTTTTTTCTGAGAGGGTGAGCTCGGTGCCGTTTAATAGTTTTATCTTTTCTCCATTCTTTGCATTTCTGACAATTATTTTGCCCCCTTTGATATATGAGAAATCAAATGTATGATTTGGATGACCGGTCTCAAGCATTATAAAATTTGAGATATCCACAATATTGTTTATTGGCCTCAAGTTTGATTCAATAAGTAATTTCTGAATATATATATCTGATTCTTTTACATAGACCTTTTCTGCATAAGTTCCCTGATAAAGGGGACATTCTGTTGGACTTTCTACTATGATCTGGACAGGGGATGCCTTCTGAACTCTTCTGCATTCAGAGGGTGGCATCTTGAGTTTTAGATTGTAATATGCAGAAAGTTCACGTGCAATGCCGAGATATGATAGGGCATCTCCTCTATTTGGAGTGATATTTATCTCTATAAGTGTGGTATCTCTTTTCAGAATATCTATGATAGGTGTTCCCGCCTTATGTGTTGAATTAAATAGCCAGATTCCCTCAGATTTCTCCTCAAGTCCAAGTTCTTCAAGGGAGAGCAGCATCCCACTGGATTGAACACCTTTAATTTCTCGTATATTTATTTTATGCCCAAGTACGATTGAATCTGGTGGTGCCCAGAGCCCCTTAACTCCGGCTTTTACATTCCTTGCCCCACATATAACGGTTATATCCTTGCTCCCGTCATTTATCTCAACTATAAAGAGTTCAGGGCTATCTTTATGCGGTTTCACCGATATGATATCAACAATTTTGATATTTTCATCTATATCTTTATATGGCTTTGAGACTCCCTCAACCTCCAATCCGTTGAGAGTGAGGTCGTTGATAATCTTTTCATCATCATAGGGGATTTCAATGAAGTTTTTGAGGTAGTCTATTGAGATTCTCATATTAAAACTGCCTTAAAAATCTCAAATCATTTTCAAAGAAGAGTCTTATATCTGGTATCCTGTATTTTAGCATCGCCATTCGTTCAACTCCCATCCCGAAGGCAAAACCAGAAAACTCCTCTGTATCAATATCTACATTTTTTAGTACCTGAGGATTTACCATACCACATCCCATAACCTCTAAGAATCCAGAATTTTTACAGATATTGCAACCCATTCCCGAGCACATCTGACATTCAATATCTACCTCAGCACTCGGTTCAGTAAAAGGGAAGTAGGATGCCCTGAATCGGGTCTTTGTCTTTGGACCAAAGAAGGACTTAAGAAAGAATTCTATGGTCCCTTTGAGGTCTTCAAAGGATATTCCTCTATCTACGAGCAGTCCCTCAACCTGATGAAACATAGGTGTATGGGTGGCATCCGAATCGCATCTATAAACAGTTCCGGGTGAGATAATTTTGATGGGAGGTCTCTTCTTAAGCATTGTTCTGATCTGCACAGGAGAGGTATGGGTGCGAAGGAGAAGCTCATCTGAAATATAAAATGTCGCCTGCATATCCCTTGCAGGGTGTAGAGGCGGGATGTTGAGCATCTCAAAGTTGTATTTATCAAATTCTATCTCCGGACCATATTCTATTTCATATCCGAGCCTAAAAAATATATCAGATATCTCGTCCATAGTCCTGGTTATGGGGTGCAATGTCCCTCTCGGTGGTCTTCTGCCGGGGAGCGTTATGTCTATTGATTCACTCTTGAGTCTCTGTTCGGTCTCTTTCTGGAAAAGCAGCTCCCTCTTTTCAAGAACCTTGTTCTCAACAAACTGTTTAAGTTCGTTTACCATTGCCCCAAAGGGTTTGCGCTCCTCTGGCGGTAATTTGCCTATCTCTTTTAAGAGCGAAGAGACAGACCCCTTTGAGCCGATGTACTTTAGCCTTATTTGTTCAAGTCCTTTTAAATTATCAACTGACTCAATCTCTTTTAGGAATTCATCCCTGATATTGGTGATTTTGTCCATCTTTATAAGGACTGTGCCCTGACAGCCTCAACAATCTTTGCGAAGCCAGCGGAGTCATTTACAGCGATGTTTGCAAGCATCTTTCTATCAAGAGCGATATTTGCCTTTTTGAGTAAATTCATAAATTTGCTGTAATTGAGACCCAGTTTAGAGGCAGCGATATTTATTCGCTCAATCCAGAGCCTTCTGTAGTCTCTCTTCTTGATTCTCCTGCCTGCGAAGGAATAGGCAAGTCCTCTATGGACTGTATGAAGGGCTATCTTATATACCTTACTTCTTCCACCAAAATTTCCCTTTGCAAGTTTTAAGATCTTCTTGTGTCTTCTTCTTGTCTTTGTTCCACCTTTTACTCTTGGCATTGTAAACCTCCGCTTTTAGTTTGGTAATAATCTTTTAACTGCCTTAAGATTTGCCTTGGCGACATAGGTCTGTTTTCTTAAGTTTCTCTTTCTCTTTCTGTCCTTAAATCCGAGGAGGTGGCTCTTATAAGCCTTTGCCCTCTTAAAAAGACCTGATTTGAGCTTCTTAATCCTCTTTGCTGCACCTGATTTGGTTTTGATCTTCGGCATTGTTAATCTCCTTAAATTACTTTTTTGTTAAAAGCATTATAATTGACCTGCCCTCAAGCCTGGGAGGCGACTCTATCTTTGCTATATCTTCTGTCTCTTTTATTATCTTATCAAGCATTGGCTGTGCAATCTCAATATGCTGCATCTCTCTGCCTCTGAACATAATGGTGACTTTTGCCTTATTGCCGTCCTGAATAAATCTCCTGATATGGGCAATTTTGAAGTTCAGGTCGTGCTCCTCTGTTCGGGGCCTTAATTTTATCTCTTTTATCTCCACTACAGTCTGTTTGGCTTTTGCCGCCTGAGCCTTCTTCTTCTCCAGATATTTATATTTCCCGTAGTCAATAATCTTGCAGACAGGTGGTGTCTGATTTGGAACTATCTCTACCAGATCCAGCCCCTTCTGACGGGCGCTCTCAAGGGCAACCTCTATGGGGACCACTCCCACCATCTTTCCATCTGCGTCTATCAGCCTCACCTCTCTGACTCTAATCTGCTGATTGATTCTAAGTTCTTTGGTACTTATGGCAGACCTCCATTGTTTGGGTTAATTACATTGGTACCTTTGTGGCATCAATGAGTTTTGAAACAAATGCCTCCAGAGACATTGAGCCCAGATCCTCTTTACCACGCGTTCTGATTGAGACAGTATCTGTCTTTGACTCCTTCTCTCCAACAACTGCCATAAATGGCACTTTCAGGAGCTCTGCCTCTCTGATTTTGTAAGATAACTTTTCATTCCTGAGGTCAGTGATGCTCCTGAATCCTTTGCTTTTAAGTATACCATTAATCTTTATTGCATAGTCATTGAACTTCTCTGAGACTGGCAATACGATGACCTGTTCGGGGCTGAGCCATACCGGAAATGCCCCTGCATAGTGTTCAATAAGTATGCCGAAGAATCTCTCCATTGAGCCAAGCAGTGCCCTGTGAACGGTATATGGTCTATGTCTTTGATTATCTGTACCAATATATGATATGTCAAATCGCTCTGGTAGATTAAAATCAAATTGGACTGTTGTGCACTGCCACTCCCTGCCGAGTGAGTCTTTAATCTTCAAATCTATCTTTGGCCCATAGAATGCGCCGCCTTTCTCTTCAATATTGAGCTTGATATTCATCTTCTCGGCTGCCTCTTTGAGTGAATTGGTGGCCTCTTCCCACTTTGCTGGGTCACCGACTGCCTTGTCCGGTCTTGTGGCGAGGTATGCCTCATAATTCTCAAAGCCAAATGTCTTAAATAGGTCAACTGCAAACTGTACAACGCCCATTACCTCGTCTTTGAGCTGTTCTGGAGTGCAAAAGATATGTGCATCATCCTGAGTAAATCCTCTGACTCTCAATAATCCGTGCAATACACCAGACCTCTCATACCTATAAACAGTCCCTAACTCTGCATATCTGAGAGGTAAATCTTTGTAAGAACGGGTCTTAGATTTGTATATCTGAATATGAAATGGACAGTTCATTGGCTTTACATAATATTCAAACCCATCTATATCCATGGGGCTGTACATATTCTCTCTGTAAAAATCTAAATGTCCGGAGGTCTTCCAGAGGTCAGCCCTTCCAATATGAGGTGAATAGACTATATTATACCCTCTCTTGAAATGTTGTTCTCTCCAGTAGTTTTCAATCTGTGTCCTGACAAATCCGCCTCTTGGATGCCATATTATAAGTCCACCACCTACTTCATCAGTGGTGGAGTAAAGGTCAAGGGCCGTTCCTAATCTTCTATGGTCCCTCCTCTTCGCCTCTTCAATCTTCTTCAGATATTCATCAAGCATCTCTTTGGTAGGGAATGCCGTGCCATATATTCTCTGAAGCATCTTATTCTTTTCATCTCCACGCCAGTAGGCACCTGCAATGCTCAACAATTTATATGCCTTTACATACCCCGTTGAAGGGAGATGTGGTCCTCTACACAGGTCAATGAAATTTCCGTGTCTATATATAGAAATTGTAGAGTTTTTGAGTTCTTCAATCAGTTCAATCTTGTATGGTTCATTTAGATTTATGAATAGCTCCTTTGCCTTCTCATAAGATATCTCTTCTCTGACAAATGGGAGATTCTCCTTTATTATCTTCTTCATCTCCTCTTCAATCTTTACAAGGTCTTCTGGTTCAAAAGGCCTGTCAACATCAAAGTCGTAATAGAATCCGTCCTCAATGTTTGGTCCAATTGTAATCTTAATTCCCTGACCAAAAATCCTCTTGACCGCATCAGCCATAATATGAGCGGTGCTATGTCTCAGTATTGAGATACCATCTTGAGAGTCAATATGAATTGCTCTTACTTCTGAATTTTCGGGGATTGAACTTCTCAGGTCTTGGGGGTTCCCATTGACATAGAGAGCCACCACTGTCTTAGGAAGGTTAAGCTTTTTTATAAGGTCAAATCCAGTAGAGCCATTTTCTAAATCAATACAATTACCTTCAAATAAAATTTGCATTCTGTTTTACCTTCCCTAAACATTATGTAGCTCCAACAATAAAAAAGAATAGGCACGGACGGTCTCGAACCGTCGACCTCTGCCGTGTCAGAGCAGCGCTCTAGCCCCTGAGCTACGTGCCTGAAAGGAGCGAAGGGAGTTTATAAATGCAAATATCCTATTTGTCAAATTAAAAAATGATTGAGAGCCAGATCTGTTCTGAACAATAATTGAGAAAAAACCCTGTCAGGTCACTGCTGTCCAGAATATCTGTATTGATAAATTAAGTACCTGTAAAATAGGATTTTTGGAAGGATAAGTTTAACACCTTTCCTTCACTATCAAATAAAATGTCCTCCAAATTAAATAACATTCAATGTATATTTGTGTATATCAGACACAATTGGTGGGTCTCTAATGATTTATTTGTTCCTATAAATCCCTTGTATGGTAAACCC
The DNA here is from genome assembly GCA_049969675.1 of Myxococcota bacterium. Classification (GTDB taxonomy): domain Bacteria; phylum Myxococcota; class SpSt-1050; order SpSt-1050; family SpSt-1050; genus SpSt-1050. The sequence continues at coordinate 8,154 of JBMFOP010000089.1, forward strand.
CGTTTGCTTCAACAGGAAAAAGGTCTGTCCAAAAACGATTCGTAGAGAGGCGTTAGAGCGGACGGGGTATTTATTCATAAGAAGCCTAATTTCAGAGTTTTTGTTTGACAAGATAATCTTACCCTACCGAGGCTCCAATAACAAAATAATTATTTTGGACAGATGTGAAGTATAATAGACGGCGATAACACCGAAAATCATATCTCAAGTATGGAGTTTTTTAAGGAAAAAGATAAACCAATAAATCTTCTTGCCTTTTTCTGGAATTGTATTATAGAGTCCTTTTCGCCTTTATGAGGATTCATTTGGATTTATGATGTTTGCTCTTTTAAAACAGAATATCACAGGACATATATTAAAATTATTTCTTTGTTTTTTTACCATCTACATACTAATAGGATGTAATATTAGGCTTTTTGCCGAATCTGCTTCTGAGAACCCTTTTCATAATTATTTAATAAAACAGTTTCAGGAGAAAAAATTTTCAAACGAATTGAGTAAGAAGATATGGAACTATCTCTCAAACCCTTCAAAGGGGTATAAATCCGCCGGTCTAACATCTGAAGAGTTTGCAAGGATAGTAGGGGATTATGTAGAGGCAATCTATTTGCAGAAGATTATAGGTTCGCTTCTTGAGGTTTTAAGTATTGATACGAGAGAGAACCTGACGGAGGAGAGAAGGGCGGAGAGCATCTCTAAATATATCAAGCATATAGAATCGGTGGCTCAAAGCCTCGGATTGAGTGTAGTAAATCTGGAGAATAAATTTCTTGTTATCAATTCTAACGGTGAGCAACCTCCATTGGGGATTGTGGGAAAGATAAAGATATCGGAGAATTATCTAAAATATCAAACTCCTTTGCTTAAAGATGAGAATATCTTATCCACACCTGTGCTCTCATCAAAGACTGCGATTGAGCTTGCTCTGTATGCCACAGGGATTATTAATTCACTGGGAATTAAATCTCATAACAGGATATTAATTTTTGTTGACCTTTCGCTAACATCCCAAACAAATGTAGATACCCTCCTGAATTCGTATGAAATTGCCCCATTAAACCTTGTTCTTGATTCTATGTTCCCTGCGGTATGCGCAGAGTATGGTTATGCAATGATTAGACTTGTGCAGACTGTTAAAAATGAGAATGAAACTTCATTGATTAGGCAGATAATGTTTGATGGTGGAGAATATCAGACTCCCCTTAATGCTCAGATTCTATTGGATGAGAAGAGGTTGGATAGAGAGATAATTGAAGAAGGTGTAAAGAAGTTTTCTTCAAAATATAATAAGGTAGAAGTCATCTCAGACGGTTTTCAGATTAGATTTTCAGTTCCACAATCTACAAAGGGTCCCCAGCAAAATGCGCTTGACTATCTTGTTCTGTTCCTCTCAGAAAATAGAGAGTTATACCCTGAGGGCGTAAAGATATTTGAATATCTTAGAAGGAATATCATCTTGAATCCATCGGGCAGGGGTCTTGGTATAAACAGATTTCATAATTTACTAAAGAGTACAGAGGTTATACTCAAAAAAGTGAAGATTGCTGAAAACACTTACTCTGCGGATATCTATGTCAGGTTTCCATTTGGGATTGATTCATCGCTTTTGGTGGAGAAGGTTAAGAAGAATATAGAGGTATTTAATAGCAGGGAGTCTGTTGAGATTGAGTCATATATAAATGCTTATAATCCTATTGCGATTGATTCAAATTCTGAGGTGGCTACGAGGATAAGACGCGCCTACAAATCTGTAACCGGGGAGAATGATAAATGTATTATTGCTGACGGACTATATACAAAACTCTTTCCAAATGCTATCGGGTTTGGTCCGTATTCTCCCCTTACATCTATGTCGTTTTCAATATCCCGTAAGGAGATTTTAAGATTGACAGATATATATCTTACAGCATTGCTATTTTTAATGGACAGATAATATGAATAGATCAATTGCAATAATAAAAGGAAGACTATATTATGATGAATTCCCGTTCTCTGAATCCATTTTTATTGACCTTTTAAGTGGGTTTTTCCCCAAGGTTTTGAAGAGAAAGTTCTGTAAAAAGAGTGGGTCTGATTGCAAACTATGTGAATTTAATAAAGGGTGTGCGTATTCATATATATTTGAACCGATTCTTATAGGAGATAAGTCTCTGGTAGTCTCACTTCCCGATGTGAAGGTACCTTTTGCGTTTAGGTGGAACTTTGAAAAAGGCGACGGGAAATTCTTCCTTACTCTCTTTGATGGTTGTATGGAGTATTCCTATGAGATAATTCAGACTCTTATTGAGATTGGTCAGGTAGGTCTCGGCTATGAGAGGATGCGTTTTAGCATCGGCGGGCTTAAATCTGTGGACTACAGGTACAGAGAGCTCAAAGATTTAAGGGTGGATAAGGGGCTGATGAAAAATCTTGACCCTTTTCAAATAGACAATATTAAGGGTGTAGCGGCGGATTTGCCTTCTTTGAGTATGAAACTGGAATTTATGTCTGATGTTGACCTCTCTCGCTCTCAAAAAAAGGTAAAAAACGAAGACCTATTTGGTATCCTCTATAGGAGGATTAGAGATAGGATGCAGGCGCTTTATGTAATTTACCTGGATGAGGAATTACCAATTGAAATGAAGGGTCTATCTGATAAGAGTCGTGCCGTCATTATGACCTCAGAGAATAAAAATTGCTATGAATTCAAAGGGAAGATATCCTTTTTTAGATACCTCTTCCTGTTAGGTTCTTACCTCAATGTGGGGCGAAGATGTGCATTTGGAAATGGTGTGTACCGAATAATCTTTTGAAACAATTTTCTTGCCAAACCTTTTTAAATCAAATATTGGAACATAATTAAGAGGTGTATATGGCAGTCTATAAATTTGATAGTTTTATCCCCGAGGTCGGGAAGGATTGTTATATAGCCGACTCGGCTGAGGTTATTGGGAATGTTAAGATTGGGGATGGATGTTATATTGGTCCAAATGCTGTTATCAGAGGCGATTACGGAAGAATCGTCATAGGCGATGAAACGGCTGTAGAGGAATCAGTAATTATCCATGCCAGGCCGAATGAGATTACAACTATTGGGAAGAGAGTTACGCTCGGGCATGGGGCAATAATACACAATTGCACCATTGAAGATTCCGCAGTAATTGGAATGGGTGCAATCGTAAGTGATTATGCCCTGGTAAAGGAGTGGGGAGTGGTGGCAGAGGGTGCAGTAGTAAAGAATAAATCTGTCGTGGAGAGCGGGACCATATTTGCAGGTGTGCCAGCAAAAGAGGTTGGAAAAATAAATGATGAATATAAATCCCGGTGGAATCATTTTAAGGATATATACTGCGAACTTGCGAAGACTTATACCAGAAGAATTGTAAGATTTTGATGGAGGTAATTATGATAGATTATTCCAATTATGTAAGAAATGTCCCCGATTTCCCGAAGAAAGGAATACTATTCAGAGATATTACCCCTATGCTCCTCGACCACAGGGTCTTCTCTTCTGTGATAAATGAGTTCGTAAAGAGACTTAAAGAAAAGAAAGTTGATAAGATTGTAGCGATTGAATCAAGGGGATTTATCTTTGGTGGGGCGATAGCAAATAAGCTCGGGGTTGGGCTTGCAATTGTCAGAAAACCCGGCAAACTCCCTTTTGAGACTATAAAAGTGACATATGACCTGGAATACGGGAAAGATTCTCTGGAGATTCATAAAGATGCTATAAAAAAGGGTGAGAAGGTTGTAATATTTGATGATGTACTGGCTACAGGTGGAACTGCAAGGGCAACTGGAAGGCTTGTAAAGAGATTGGGCGGGGAAGTGGTGGAGTACGATTTTCTGATTGAGCTTTTACCCTTAAAAGGTACCAGGAAGCTAAAAGGTGAGAAGATATTTTCTCTCATCAAATTCTAATCAGAGTTATTGTTTTCTAATCTAACCCCTTTTTTGGATAAAAAACCACCTGACGAGTTAATCTACAAAAGATTTGGCTAAAAAATTCTGGAATTTGATCCGAAAACACCAAAAAGATGGGAGAAACATTATGAAGACTTTTAACACATAAAGATAGATTTTCAGACAAAAAATAATTCTATATAGATTATGATTGCTCCTCAATACAAATAATTGCTAAATTCTTTAATCGTAACTTCAATACAAAATATACAGAAGATTTTTTATGGACGGCTACACCTAATTGGGCTTTTTATGAATAAACACCTCAGTGTAATAGGCGAACATGTAGGGGCAGACCTGCGTGTCTGCCCCAATGTATCTGGCGAACACATAGGTTCGCCCCTACATATTATTATCTTTTTGAATTTGACTTATTTATACCCATATGAGATATTTA
>JBMFOP010000090.1:0-12099 GCA_049969675.1 Myxococcota bacterium
TTGAGCTCACCGGTAATCCCCAGACCATTCTTATCAGTGATATAACCCTGATGAGTGATGACAGAGGGGATATCTGCTGATAGAAGAGGAAATGAGAAAAAAAGAAAGAAAACGAATATAAGATTCTTTCTCATAATACCGCCTCCTTAATTTCATCTAATAAAAAGGTTTTGATATAAGGAAATTCAACATAATTATAATTATACACCTGTCTTCCCTTATTGTCTAATGTTTTCTATCCTTTTGCAAATCAAGAAACAATCTTATACAAGGCACCTCTGCCCCATATGTATCTAAATATGCCGATAAAGGTGAAATACTCTACCTTCCAAAATAGTATATTAAGGTAGCACGGTTATTTCATATTTTCCAAACTGTCTCTTAATTCTTGCAATATCCTTCTTCTCACCTTTTGTATTCAGAGTCGTATTAATAGTTTTAGCCAATGCACTGTTTATATAAATCTCTGTTACTACATTCAATGAAGACTTTGCTCCTGAAGAATAATCAGAGGTATCATCCATATATTCAAGCTGTAAAATATAAATATTTTCAAACTCATCTGTTGGTGCCGTACTATATAACATATATAAAGGATTTGGATACGGTAGAGCCCGGTAGTCACAATCATCATACCCAACAAGTACCTCTCCAATCCTACTCCACTTACAGGTATGTTTGGGGTCACTCTCCGGTTCAAGAAGGGCATCGCAGTAATATCCAATCATATTGGTTTCTGGCGACTGTTCTATAATAAGTCTATTAATTTCCCATCTCATATCGTTTTTATCATCTGGGTCACAGAAAATTCCTGTACCATCATTAGAACAATGAATGCATTGATTAAATAAAATGCTTTTATAATATTTTAGCCCAACAGTTCGCTTAGTTGCTATTGTCATACTTTCCTTATTTATACCTATTACATAGACTATATCCTGTGGGGACCAGATATTTTCATTGTCTCTCACCTCAAGTCCAATCTTGTAGATTCCTATTAAATCGGGCTTGATTGTGGTGGTTACCTGATTTGTACTGCTCAATGTGGCAACTGAGTTTGCAGGCTTTTCAAGAAGTGTCCATTTATATTCCTCTATCTTCCTGTTTGCTGGAACAAGGTCTGGGTCTTGAGATTCAGAGCCATCAATTGTAATAGTATTATTCGGTTCAAAATACCCTTTCTTGGGGTCTGTAGCACCTACAATCTTTGCAACAGCAATCGGGTCCCCATTGTAATTTACACATATCCCAAATAGTGAAATCTCTTTTACTGGCAGGTCCTCATCATTGCTTTTGAGTTTTAATACATTTGAATCACTACCTACCACCGTGGGAGCATATTTGACAGTCAGGACAATCTGTTGACCGGGTGTAAGCAGAATCTCTCCATTAGTAAAAGGCTTATCTGATGTGACGCTAAATGGAGAATTTGGATTTGAGAGCTCTGGCTCATATACAATCAGGTCTCCAAGATTTGGACTTGTAAGGTTGCTAATCGTTATGGTCTTCTCTGCAAATTTATTTATCTCCACTTCACCGAAGTTTATCTGAGAATCAGATGGGTTTATTACAAATTGTGGGTCAAGTCCCCTCCCTCTTAATGAGACCGCAAAACTCTTAAAATTCCCCGGATTATTTGCATCCGGGGCATTTGAGGATATCTTGATTGTGTTGGTCCTGATGTCCAGGGCAGATGGAGAGAATGCCACTTCTATCTCCCTACCTTCTCCTGCTGGTATATCAAGTGATGTGGGATTGAATGTAAAAGATGTCTCTGATGAGTTTCCAATCTCCGCAGTAATTTTGAGGGTCTGACCTGCGACGGGGTCCGCTGTATTTACAATTAGAATCTTCTTCTTTGGTGGATTCTTTACATTCTTCTGAACATCCCCAAAATCAATTGAGAGCGGGTCAACTGAGATATCAGGTGGAAATTCAGCCACACCACTGCATTCAACGAGTAGTTTCCCGTTGTCTGCTGTGCCGTTATTGTCAATATCAAAGTCATTGGTCTCAATCAATAGATTACCTGAATCCTTGGGACTCCTCTGTGTAGGTGCATAAATCAACTCAAGGCCTATTATCTGAGATGGTCCTACAACTATTGGAGGTGTAAGCTCCTTTGTATCATCTGATATGTCAAAGAATCTGCCATTAAACTGTGTGGCAAATCTGTCAAGAGATTTTATGAGAAGAGGTTTGTCTCCATCGGTTGCATTGGTAATTCTAAATTTTAAAGACTTTCTATTCCCAGGACCCACAAGCCCAAAATCTACCTTGAAGGTTGAAGTGCTTCCATCTGGCCAGAAACTCTTATTATTCTCATCAACAAATACAAGGTCTGCCGAACCCTTATACTGGCTCCTGAGTGGGATTACAAATTTTGGTATAGCAGAATCGTTATACACTTCAACAGTGCCCTGCGGGGCCTCTTCGGAATTTGGTGTAACAATAACACAGATATCAAGATACTCCGAAGAGTTCGGGGAGAGTTTCTTTGTATATTCTTGACCCGCCTTAAATTTATATGCGCTGGATGTGTTCTCTCCAAACGCAACACCCGAAATATTCAATGTCGCATCTCCGCAATTAGTCAGAACGACACACTTCTCTTTTGACTGACCATATTGAACATAACCAAAATCCATCTCTTTTTCGGATAGACAGACCTTTGGCATCTTCACCTCTTCACAGGTATTACTGGATAGATTGCATTTATAATTTTCAGGGCACTCATCATCCTTTGTACAGTATTTTCCACCATCTCCAATCTCCATTATATCCATCCCTGCATCAAAACCTATATCCTCTTCAACATCCACACACTTACCACTAATACAATCTTTCCCTGATGGACAGTCTGTCTTATTTCTACAGACAAAACCAGTATCAATATTCACATCCTGCTGAGGCTTTACATCCTGAATTCCCTGATTTACCTCATCAGAACATGCAAAGAAAAATGCAGGGATTAATAGGACAATAGGAAAAATTCTCATAAACATCAGAAGACCTCCATAAGATTACACCCTATTATACTTCATTAACACCACATTTGTCAAATCATTACATTCAGGGGCCATCACAAAATCTTATAAATCTCTTGAAGAGATATATATTTCAGCCAAATTAAAAGATGTAGTCCTATCGTTGAATTGCCCAATGATTAGATGAGGACCTGTCTGGGCTTGGAACCATTAGCGGGACCCACAATCCCATCCTTCTCCATCTGTTCTACCAACCTTGCTGCCCTGTTAAATCCAATATTGAGACGTCTCTGAAGCATTGAAATTGAGGCATTTCGTGTTGTCTTTACAATATTTACTGCCTCCTGATAAAGCCTTTCATCATCACTTCCTGCCACATCAGTATTACTTTGAGCCTCCTCCACCTCAAGAATCTCGTCTTTATATACTGGGGATCCCTGAGACTTCAAAAATTTCACAACCTCCTTAATCTCCTCTTCATCTACATAAGCACCGTGTACTCGTTCAAGTCTGCTGGATGAACCGGGCAGATATACAAGCATATCACCCATTCCCAAAAGTGCCTCTGCCCCCTGAGAGTCCAGAATGGTTCTTGAATCAATCTGAGAGGCGACCCTGAAAGAGATTCTTGCCGGGAAGTTGGCCTTGATAATTCCAGAGATAACATCTGTAGAAGGCCTCTGTGTGGCAAGAATCAGATGGATTCCAACTGCGCGTGCCATCTGAGATAATCTCGTGACACAGGATTCTACATCTTTCGGAGCCACCATCATCAAATCTGCAAATTCATCTACAATAAGAACTATATATTCAAGTCTCTTTAATGGCTCTCCAACCATCTCCTCATAACCCTCAGGGAGATTCTCCTCCCCTTTCAATATCTTATCTGCCTTCTTATTAAAGTTGATTATATCCCTTACACCGAGCATTGCCAGTTTATGATATCTCTTCTCCATCTCATTTACTGCCCATTTGAGGGCAATAGCTGCCTTCTGTGGATCCGTTACAACCGGGAGCATCAGATGTGGAATACCCTCGTAGATTGAAAGCTCCACCACCTTTGGGTCAACCAGAATAAACTTTACATCATCCGGATGGTGCTTGAATAATATACTCATAAGCATCGTATTTATAGATACCGATTTACCTGCTCCGGTCGCCCCGGCTACCAGAAGATGTGGCATTCTGGTCAGGTCCACCACAAAGGGGAGCCCTTCTGAATTTTTACCTATTGCAAGAGGCAGAATCTTATTTGAATCAGTAAATGTCTTATCCTCCAGAATCTCTCTCAGATATACACCCTCTCGCTCTTTATTGGGGACTTCCACTCCTACAACGGACCTCCCCGGAATCGGTGCAAGAATTCTCACCTTTGTAGCCTCAAGAGCCATCGCGATATCATTTGAAAGTGCAAGGATCTTTGACAATTTAACACCCGGACCTGGTGCCATCTCATACATAGTAATAACAGGCCCCGGTCTGATATTTACCACCTTGCTCTCAATATCAAAGTTGCGAAACTTCTCCTCCAGTCTTCTGGCATACTCCTTGAGTTCCTCTTCATTGAGCCTCTTTGAATTTCTTGGTGGCATCTTCAGCAGAGTGGTTGACGGCAGGATATATTCCCCATCTAAGACAGAGACCTTCTCCTCTTCTGATTTCTTCTGGGTCTGCCTGGGTCTCTTCTTGTTGTTAACTGGCTCTATTATCCGTGGTTCAACAGGCGGTAGTTCATCCTTCTTTATAACCTCTATTGATGAATTCTCTGGTTTAACAATCTTTACCTCCTCCTTCTTCTCAATATCTGGGATGGTCTTATCAAGTGCCTCATCAGTCTTTTTGAAGAACCAGTAAAAGAGCCTCTTTATAGATGAAAATATAGCCAGTAAAATATCAACCGATGAGATGCTGGTAGTTAGAGTAACACCTATCATAAACAGTATAATGGATAGTATGCCACCACCAATTGAGCCAAATAGGGATTTTAGAAAACCGCCAAGAAAATACCCCGCAGCCCCTTCTATCTTCAGACCGGCTACTATCTGACCACCCATTATTATGTTGATAAATGTTGAAACTCCAATAATCAGCAATATCGTCCCTATCACCTGATAAATCTGAAATCTCAATACTTGATTTTTTATCATTGAGATTGAGATAAATAATAGCCCGATTGCAAAGGCAAATGAGGATAGACCCATCAGAGAGAAAAGCCCTTTAAAAATATAATTCCCAACCACCCCTATCAGATTCTTCTTCAGTTCAAATGTCCCCCAGATAAGACTCAACAATACAATTATAGAGATGCCAACAAGTAAAATCCCAAATATCTCCTTTTTATAATCCAGATCTACCCTCTTTTCCTCTTTTGGAGTATCCCTTGACCTTTCTCTAAAACTCTCTTTAGAATTCTCCTTGTGAGCCATCTTGCTCCTCCGTCCCTCAACCCCAATTTTATACAGCGAATCAAAAAAAGCAAATTTTTTACAGGTCTACACCCAATATATAGTAGATAGCATATATTCCTTTGCTCTCCTCTTCTCCATTCTCTTTCTCCATATTAATTCCAAAGAGCGGTGTCAATATCAAATTTACAGCCGGAATTGGCTTATAAAGTAGTGATGGGCCTATTAAGAACTTCTTTTCAAGAAAATCAAATCTGCTACCCTGCTCGTCCTCGGCTGCGACCTTCATCTCAATCCCCGTTGAGAGATAGCCATCTATTATAGAATATGCTATGCCGCCAGATAATCCATATTCATTTGCGGTCTTTGAGCCAAATTCCCTTTCAAAGGCTATATTCAATCCCCAGAATAGACGACTATTTATCTCATCCCCTAAAAGTATCTTTACCTCACCCTTCTGAGGTTTATCAGACTGTCTTATCCACTCCATATATACCGTTGGATTACCAAAGACCCTTCCCCAATCAAAAAAGGCATATCTGAGTTCAATACTCTGGGAGAGTATATCTATTGGAGAACTTGAGCCATTCTGAATAGTCTTCAAATAAAAATCCCCCATCAACCTCTGTCCAAGTCCAAATTCAATCTCATAGATGCCAGTATATTTGGGATCTGAATCTCCACCAAGATTCCCCTCCATCAAAAGCCAGTATTCAATTTGCACCCTGTTCTCGGGCAGGACATATACTCTGGTGGTCGGGAATCTCCTCTTGGTAGTCCAGACTGGCTGATTATAGGAACCCACCTTATCTGAGTCTTTTAACCTCTTTGATTCAATTACAGTTGTCTCATATTCTGATTTTGTTTTATCTCCCTTCTCCTCTACCTTAAATTGGGCGCCGGTCGCCCTATCATCTGCAAATAGATTTGCATTCAAAAAGAACATAAAGATTGACAGCAGAAAAAATCTCTTCATCAAACGCCTCCAATCAATTAATGTATTATTCTATATTTCAAACTGTATTTAAGTCAACCAAAAATCATACCCAATTATTCAATTCTGGACTCAAAAAGTCAGAAGGGTCTTATGGTTATTATCCTCTAACAAAAGAATTTGTAATTGACTAAATAAAATTTAGTGGTAGAAGATACTCACCTTTTATTATCACCTACAAGGAGAGAATATGAAAAGGGTAATTACAATGATTGTATTCTTAATGATTTTAGGTCTTTTGTTTTTAGGCTGTAAGAAGAAAGAGACAGTAGATGTCAAAAGACCTGCTGTAGAACAGACTAAAGAGACAGAGAAAGCCGATACAGAAGAGAATGGCCCACTCAACGCCGATGAAAACTGTTCTAAGGCTTATGACTTTATGAAGCAATTTGTTGAACAGATGGAACAGCAGATGGCAAAGATGGGTAAACAACCTCCCCGAAAGAAGGAATTCCCACCAAAAGAGAAGTTTGTAAAGGCCTGCAAGGACCTCCCGACCGAGATTATCAGGTGTCTGGATATGGAATATTCAATGAAGCATCAGCAGGAGTGTCTGGAGGCAAAGAAGAATGCAGACCCCGAGAAGATGAAAAAGTTTGAAGAGGCGCTTAAATAATACTACTCTTCTCCAACTTCATCTGAGTGAGAGACCCTATCCCTCCCCAATCTCTTTGACCTATAGAGTGCAGAATCGGCGAGCTTTAAGAGGTCTATCTCTGAAGATAGAGATTTATCTACTCTAAAAGTGGTTACTCCAAAGCTACCACTCACAATCCTGTATTTATAGGGGAGATTCTCCTTAAAGGTATTGGATTTTATCCGCTCTGCAAGTGATATCGCCTCAAGCTTATTCGCCTCGGGGAGCAATATCACAAATTCATCTCCCCCGAACCTTGCTATCACATCGGTACTTCTAACCTCCTTCTTTAATTTAATATCTACCGATAGTATAATAGTTGATAGTACAAGATTTGCAATCAGACTTAAAAATGTCAGAATAATATGTAGATAAAACAACATTGTATCCTAATCTTCACTTTATTATTGAGTGTAAATCCGCCGACATTATTTGCTCACAATATTAAGTTAATAGAGGCAGAATTATAAGAAAGACCAAATTTAATTCCTCTATAATTTTTTCCCTTTAATCCCATAGAATAAGCATTATAGTAATTTTAACATTAAATCAAGATTTTAGAATTGGGTGGTGTCAATTTTTTAATAATCGTATCTACTACCCTCTGCATCCTCACATAATGAGTTGCCCTCCAGTAGATTGAATTACAGACTTTGCAACAGGAAAAGCCCTCTTGAGTCCTCATCACATAGTCGGGAACTCTACCAGACACCTCTTCTCTTTTTATTGGCAAGATTTCGCTATTGCATCTGAGACATCTACTGAATGGCTTAAATTCGGAAGGGCTGATATTGAGGGTATAGATGACCTCATATATCTGTTCCTCAGGGAAGTTGCTCCTAACAAAGCAGGATGGAGGGATGTCCTTTCTCTTCAATAATCTTGTATCACGACTTAGAAATATCCGTTCCTCATATCTTGCAAGTTCAATCTTCACATCAAATAACCTGCTACTGGAGTACATTGTATCAATGCCCAGAAGTCTGAGATATCTGGTGAGCCTTCCAAGCATTGAATCACATAGGAGCTTCATCAGGGTCTATATTCTTTTATACTCAGATTGTCATAATAGGCATCTGTCATCCAGTTGGAGAAGGCAAATCTATTATGTTTGCTTCCAGAGAGTGGTTCATTATCCGTCCTCTCCATATATGGTTTACCGTTTAGATACCACTCTATCTTCCCTTTATACCGAACGATCTTGAAGTGATGTCTCCCCTTTGGGTCACAATAAGTGGGTCTCTTCTCCACACGACTCTTCTCATGCTCATCCAGTCTGGCAATCGTAGATATCTGGTTCTTCCAGCCACCAAGAATTATAATATACCCGCTTGCGTGTATCCTCCCATCTCCAAAGATTTCACACTTCAGGTCACAAAAATCCGTCTTCTCTGCCCATGCGTCAAATTCTATCACCACATTCTCGGGGAGCTTGAGCCTGAGCCATAGAGGGACATTTCTTGCACTTCTGCTGTGCAGTGCACCATCTTTAATCTCCCAGTCTGCATTCTCAAGCATATACCAGTTCTCACCAAGCCTATCTCTCTCAAAATCATCAAAGAATGGAACGGAGACAGTAACCGGCGGTGAACAGTAAAATTGGAATAAGATTGGTAAAAAGTAAAATACACTCTTCATAGTTTTATTTCTTCTTCTATATCAAAATCATCTCCCTTTTTTAATACCCTTGCAGCCGGGGTGAATATATCATGAGGGAAGAGCAAAATAGAATTATTCTCTACTGCAAAGTCCAGAAGCCCCCTCTTCTCTTCAATAGTCTTAATTGGATTTATATCATAAGCCATAATATATGGTAATCTGATATGTCTTGCGGTTGGAATGAGGTCGGCTGTAAATATAAAGTTCTCCTCTTTTGCATCAATATAGATTGTCTGCATCATAGGTGTATGCCCGCTCACAGGTCTAATCTTTATATTCTCAGTTATACTGAATTCTCCATCCAGCAATATCACCTTCTCGTAATAAGTAAGAAATTCAAAATCTTCTCTTATGTAACTCCCCCTATCTTTAATGGAGGGATGTAGTGCATTTTCAAGTTGAGCCTTCTGAACATATATCGTTGCATTGGGGAATACTGGAAGTATCTTATCCCCCTCTCTCTTTGTAAGTCCACCGGCGTGGTCAAAGTGAAGATGAGATACAATTACATCTGTAATCATCTCCTCAGAGAGGGAGAGCCCTCCTAAGAGTTGTGAAAGGTCATTTATTCTAATATTATAAATCTTCTTAAACTTTTCATCATACTTTGTCCCCATCCCGGTCTCAATAATAATATTTCTCTGCTGATATGAGATAATAAATATCCTTCCAGCCATATCAATTCTATTTAATTCATCTGCTGGATATACCTTGCTCCAAAGCGGCTTTGGAACTATACCAAACATTGAACCGCCATCCAGTCCAAATACAGACTGAAGAACTGAATTTATCTCAAGATTTGAAATTTTCACTCAACCTTCCTTCTCACAATAGACTTCATAGGCTGGATAACTATTATTATCTTCTCTGCACTCATTGTACTGTTGATTCCCCTCCCCATCATCATCCACTACAAACTCAAGATTTACCGGATAATTTACATCTACCTGATACCATTTAACATCAACATCAGTAGATTCACCGGGCATTAAACCTCTCTTCGCCTTTCCGGTGCCGACCAATCTCCCACCATTCTTCTTTTCATAATACATTGCCACACTCAAACCTTTACCAACAGGTGCCTCACCTTCATTTCTGATAGTCACCCTCGCCCACAGATTTGTGGGGCATTCTGTTCTGATAAAATCCACTTTTGTAATTATCAGATCCGGCGCCCTCGTACCACTGGTCCCCTGCACATTCTGTCTGAAATTATTGAGCCCCTGAGTCTCCCAGTTTTTCAAAGGATTCTTTGGAATTGCCCCGTATTTATTCTCCACGCCCTTACAGAATCCGTCCTCCTCACCTGTGCAAATATTTGTTATGTGATAGGCGTGTTGGTTCCATATCTTACGAGTTGAGACCCAGTTGTTGAGAGAGTCTGCATATACCCTGACACCGTGATTCGGAGTTGGGCTGCAATTCTGATAACAGATTGTATTTGCGACGACAACAATCTCCGCCTTATTGTCGTTATTTACATCCACAATTAACGGATATTCAAAAGTTGTATTCGTTGTATTCTGCGTCTGAAATAATACCTGACCATCCTTCCCGCTATATACCCTCAGGTAAAGTTCGTCATTGTAAACCGCCTCTGCCTTTCCATCTCCCTCAAAATCAAAGACAGATGCACCGGTTACATTGCTGGACCTATCAGATGTGGGGCTCTGCCATAAAATCTTACACTGATTATCAAAAACTACAAAATACTCGGCACCCGCCACACCATACTCTGGCTTTCCGTCCCCATTAAAATCGGCAATTATTGGAGCACCTCCCTTATTCATACTGGCATTCATTGAGCCCGGTATAGCAGTCGGACCACAGATTGTATTTCCATCTCTATCCAGAATAAAAGTCTTATTATAAGCCACCAGAACTATTTCTGGATTCCCGTCCAGATTCATATCTGCAACCCCCACCAATCCATCTACAAGGTCATTTCTCTGCCAGAGAATCTCTCCATTGTATTTGTATGCAGTATTCCCCGCAATCACCTCCAACTTTCCATCTCCATTTATGTCTGCGGCAACAGAGATTGAACCAGAGTGTGTCTTGATAAGGTCGCTTCCCATACCTCCATTCCCACCCTGTCCCTTCCACAACAACTTCCCGGTATAATCAAAGACAACATTTCCAACAATGATTTCAGATTTTCCATCCCCATCTAAATCTGCAAGGGTCGGAGAACCCCATCCAGCATTCACCACATCAGAGGAGACCCACTCTGTCAGATCAGCCTTCTTTTTAGGGAGACAGAGATATCCGTCTCCCTTCTCATCCTTAACCACATTAAAGGCAAAGAGGTGAGAGGGGACGAGTTTGAGCTTATCAGTGCCACCTTCATTCACCCAGACCCTGTTCTTCTCAAGTGCAATGATATCTATGATTCCATCTCCATCTATATCACCCGCTGCAAGTCCCGATTCGTAGGCAAGCCTCATATCCGGATCGTCAAATGAACATATCTCACTTCCATCATCTCCACTTAGCACTCTAAGGACACCGCCTTTATCATAATCCTCCTTTTTTGAAGAGAATGAGATAAATACCACATCCGGTGTATCATTGATATCCACCTTCCCATCTCCATTGTCATCAGTAAGACTTACAACAACAGGTAAGGCTATCACCTCATTATAATCTGGAGCTACAATATTGGAACCGGTCCACTCCCATAAAATTTTCGGGTTAAATTTACCAATAGGCGGTCTGTATATACAATGAAATATGGAGGTATCACCTTCATCTGCATCTGGATATATTTCTGTATCACCTGAAAGAGGAATGTCAACAGTGTTTGTATCACTATTTGCAATATCTCTATCTGAACTCTTCCCACCATTATCACTGCTGCACAGATAGAAGAAGGTTGCCGTTGTAAGAATCAAAACGATGCTAAATATAAATCTCTTCATAAAAATCTCCTTAGTAACTAAAAATATCATTTCAGATAAGAATTGTCAAAAGAAGACTTAAACCTGTAACATCAGCATTTAATCATAACTTCTACGCAAAATGCACAGAAGGTCTTTCAAGGACTTTGGTTTCGGCTATACCGAATCAGATAAGACCGCGGCGAATATCTTCTATAAGATTATTGCCAGAAGTTATGAGCGTGGCTAAATGATTTTGACCTCAAATCGTTTATATAGCGAATGGGGGAGATATCCTCCGATGTGGTTTTGCCACCGGCCATACTTGATCGGTTAGTGAACCATTCCATAACCTTCAACCTGCGGGAGAAGAAAAATCAGGGTTATTGGCAGGGGATTAAAAATGATAAAATGGGATGTCGTGACATTTTGTCGGCGATAAAACCGCTGTCTTTTAGAGTTTATGGTTGACTTTTTTAAAAATTAAAAAAAGGTAGGTAATATGGATGTTCACCTATAAAACGAAAGGATTGGGGTG
>JBMFOP010000091.1:0-12005 GCA_049969675.1 Myxococcota bacterium
ATCAATATTAAGCCAGTCTTCTGTGTTTTTATTTGATAAAATAATTTCATCTTACGGAGGCTTTTATATCAAGAAAATTTGTTTGGATAGATGTGATTGGATTCTTTAATCATAACTTCTACGCAAAATGCACAGAAGATTTTCAGGACCTTTGGTTTCGGTTATGCCGAATCAGAAATAAGAAAATGGTACTGGATTAGCTGATTTTTTGACTAATTAAAAATCTGGTATAATATTGCTTAATGTGAGACGCCATCGGAGGTCTTAATGAAGAGAAAGGTAAACTCAAGGCATTCATATAAGTTATTACACCCCAAGATAGTAGCATTGATTACCAGCAGGTCCAAAAAGGGGAGAGAGAATGTGATGTCCTGTGCGTGGATGACACCCGTCTCAGTTAATCCGCCTCTGGTGCTTGTAAGTATAGCCAGGGAGTGGTATACCTCAGAACTGATCAATGAGTCAAAAGAATTTGTAATAAATATCCCGGATTTTTCAATGATTAAAGAGGTGATGCTCGCGGGGACACTCTCGGGTAGAAGGATAGACAAGCTGATGAAGATGGGACTCAAGGTCTCAAAGGCAAAGATGGTAAAATCGCCAGTTGTTGATAAATGTATTGCGCACATAGAGTGCAAATTGGTAAAGAAGGTAGAGGCGGGTGAGTCTTATATATTTATTGGTAAGGTTCTCGCTGCCTATGCAGATGAAAATTACTTTGACAGGCAGTGGAAGAGCAGGGCAAATATACCACTTCACCTCGCCGATGATAAATTTGTAAGATTCAAGTCCTGATTAATGGGATATTATCAAGATCTCAGACCTCCACAAAAATGGTTTGTTTATCCATCTGTGTATAGATGTAATGGTATGAATCTCCGTATAGTACAATCGTATTTTATTGAGTAATAAATCAGAACTAAGGGGCATCTAAATTTATAATGCTGTATCCTCCGTCAATATTACAAATGATCTCTACTCTTACAAACTTCCTTCCATCCAGTTCAGGATTATTTGCACGGAGAGATGAAAAATCTGTGCCCTCAATGAATCTTTTTAAAAACTCTATCTCCTCAAAGAGATCATCTTTCACATCTTCCTCAATTGATTTCTTAATAAGTTCACTCAACCTCTTTCGTGCAGCCGTCTCAATACAGTGTCCATCAAGTATTAGAATGACACTATTCACTCCTGGCACACCTAAATCCAACTGTCATCAATCTCTCTGAGGGCATAGCATACATTCGATTGCTCTTTCTGATATCAAAGGATGTGCTCTTAAAAGAGCCTCCGCGAATAACTCTATATGTCCCTGTCATTGGCCCCTTTGGATTTGTGGTATTCATAGTCAGATATGTATTTTTGTCATACCAGTCTGCAACCCATTCGGCTACATTTCCAGCCATATCCATTACCCCATATCCACTTGCTCCGAGAACATAGCTTCCTACCTCTTTGAGTTTCAAATCACACTCTATAAAATTCGCCCTCTTGCAGTCAGGTTTTTCATCTCCCCATGGATATTCTGTATTTTTATTCTTCTGTGATGCTGCCTTCTCCCACTCTGCCTCTGTAGGGAGTCTCTTCTTAACCCATTCACAGTAGGTCTTTGCATCGTTGTAACTCACTCCCACGACTGGTGCGGAAGGTGATTTGTTTACAAGAAAGTTCTGAGGCTCGCCACAGACCTTTGCCTCCACACACTTCTGATACTGTAGATTCGTCACCTCATACTTATCAATGTAATATGCGGAGAGGAGAACCCTCTTTACTGGCTTCTCATCATCCTTCCCCTTCTCACTGCCCATAATAAATTCTCCTGCGGGTATATACACCTGTTCAGCCCTTATCGGATTTACCGCCGGGGCGAGTGCCTTCTGATGGAACAGGAAGTAATATGCTAACCCTCCAGTAACTATCAATATAAATACCACAATCCCAATAATTAGACCTATATTGGATCTCCCTGCTGACACCTGCTGTGTTGAAATTTGAGAGGGGATATTTTCAGCGGATATTATTGGTGGCATATTGCTCATTGACTCTATTGCCTTCTTAAATTCCTGAGCACTCTGATATCTGTCGGCTGGATTTTTGGCAAGCACCTTTAAGAGCACCCTCTCAACAGATTCAGGAAGTGTTCCATCAAATGTCCTCGGGGATGGTGGTTCTAACTCTACATGGCTCTTCCTCACCTCATAATCGCTCTCTGAATTAAACGGGACCCTTCCTGTCAGTGCCTCATAAAGGGTTATACCGAGGGCATATAAATCGCTTCTTGCATCCAGCTCCGCACCTCTGATCTGTTCGGGGGACATATACCACACTGTCCCAACTGCAATCCCGGTAGCGGTGAGTTTGGTTCCGCCGGTCAGCTTCGCAATGCCGAAGTCCATTACCTTTACTCTCTTATCAGGTGTAATCATAATGTTGGCTGGCTTTATATCTCTGTGAATTACTCCGAGTTCGTGTGCATACCCGAGGGCATCACATACCTGTGAAAAGATCTGAATCGCCTCTTCAAGTGGAATCTTCCCCCTCTCCCTGATATGCTCCTCAAGGGTCTTCCCTTTTACAAATTGCATAATCAGGTAAAACTTCTGGTCCTCTTCCAGAAAGTTGTAGAGTGTAACAATATTCGGGTGGTCCAGTTTGGCGAGGAGTCTTGCCTCATTAATAAACCTTGTCCTTATCCCCTCATCCTGTGAGAGCTCGGGTGGGAGCATCTTTATAGCCACTTCCTGTCCGGAGAGGTTATGAACCGCCTTATATACAACACCCATCCCGCCTTCACCGAGCTTCTTCACCACCTCATAGTTCTTGCCGATAATGATTTTTTCATCTTTGGGTGCCTGAGGTATCACACCTACAGCGATGGTCCTGCGTGAAAGTGTCTCCCCGCAAGAGAGACAGAACTTTGCATCATTTGCATTCTCGGTATTACACTTTGGACATTTCATCTTTATCTCCTGTGTATAGCGCTATTTGAACAGTTATATTATCATTCCCCCCTCGTCTATTTGCCTCCTCTATGAGTTGTTGAACTGCCTTCTGAATATCCTGAGACTTTGCAATCTGCAATATCTCTTCATCCGACATTGCATCAAATAGTCCATCGGAACATATAAGCAGTCTGTCTTTATCTCTCAAATCAAGTGTCCCAATAGGTTCATCAAACTCCAGATAGAATCTCCCGCCCAATGCCTTACTCACTATGTTTCGTTCCGGGTGAAAGAGTGCTTCAGCCAGAGTGATTATTCCATCATCAAGCAACTTCTGAACCAGTGTATGATCCTTTGTCATTCTTTTGATATTTCCATCTCTGATGAGATATAGCCTGCAATCGCCCAGATGTCTGAAATATACCTTATCGCCTTTAACAACAAGCAAGATCACTGTAGCCCCCATCCCAAAGAGCCCCGGATCTGCATTTGCAAAGTCCCTTATCATTTTATTCGCTGTGTTCAATGATTCATCAATCATTGTCTCTATCGGCAGTCCGTTTGAGCTATGAATCTCAAAATACTCTCTAACGCTATCAACAGCTATCTTACTCGCCACCTTTCCCCCTCTATGCCCCCCCATCCCATCCGCTATAATCAGCAGGTCCATATCCTGAATGTGATAATATCCAAGATAGTCCTCATTGACAGCCCTCACCATCCCGGTATGGCTCATATTTGCAACAGATATAGCCATCTTTTACCTTCTCTTCATCCTGACAAAGATTGTGTTGAAGGTGCCGAATGTGATTGTATCTCCATCATTTAAGGGCATCTCCTGATTAATCCTGATCCCGTTTAAGAGCGTCCCATTAGTGCTACCGAGGTCTCTTAGATAGAAGTTCCCATCCCTATATGAAATTGCCGCATGCTTTGAACTGATTGTATCATAGTCAATGTGTACATTGCAGGAGGGAGATGCGCCTATAATATTCTCTGTGGAGAAGACCCTGAAATCCTCTCCCTCGCTTCTCCTGTCAAAGCTGACCAGCCATCCTGATAGGACAATATTGTGGCTCATAGTTTCTGTCTTGACCGCCTTCGTCTTCCTTACCTCCGATACCTTCTGAGGCTCAATGCCAAACTCCCTCATCTGCTCACTCTCTTTTGGGGGCGGTGACATTGTATTTATCTCAAAAAGGGTCTTCCCTTTGTTCTCCGGGGCGATTGTCCTGACCTTCTGCTCCCTCTGGGTAGCGCACTGCAAACAGACCTCATCTGTCTCATTCATAATATGTCCATTTGGACAGACCTTCCGGGTTAGCCTTGCACCGCAGGAGCCACAAAATTTCCCCGGATCCGGAATCTCTATCCCACAGCCCGGACATCTCATTTTGACCTCCCTTTTATGGCTGTCTTCATCGCCTTTATCATCTTTACAAAATACTCATGACTATTTGAGTAGAATTTAATCTGTCCCTCCATCTCAGAATTCAGATTCTCTATCTGCTTTTTGAGATTTGCCTTCTCAGCGGATATCTTTGCAAGACGATTTTTAGACCTCTCATCCTGTTTTGCCTGCAACTCCTCCTCCTCTTTTGTGAGTTCATTTAGCTGTCTCTCCGCAAGATTTAACATATTCTTCCTTGTAGCATAAGATTTGATTGAAGAGATGGCGAGCTCCTCACCGGCTATCGCCTCACCAATATTCTTGTGAAATGTATCCATAGATATCGGTGCAATGTGGCGATTGAAATTCTCCTTCTCTGAATTGAGCCTCTTCTGAAGCCCCTGAAGTCTTGACTCAAATTCAACTATTGAGATTCCGGAGTTCCTGATGGCTTCCACAGTCTTATCCATCTCAATACCTATCTGTTCAAGATTGTTTAGAATTGGACCGACCCTATTAATATATTCCTGCTTCTCATCCTTGCAACCATAAAGGGATGGGAGAGATATAATCACATAAATAAAAAGAATCTCTTTCATACCGCTATAGCTCCTGAAATTCATTGTAGTAAATCTATTACATACAATTTGATTAGTCAAATTTTTATATAATCATTTTCATATTACCAGCCATTCCAGTGCTTCCCCCTCAACGATTGTGAAAAATCCGTAACCGCTCAGTTATGGGGAGTGAGGTCTTTAAAGTAGCGGTCCAATTTTTAAAGCAAAGCACTATATATAAAATTCAATTCTGATTTTTTCTTATGTTCCAAATCTTTCAGTAAAATATCTCGTATGAATTAAGAAGTTAGATATTCCGAGACAGGTTCTTTCCCACAGAGGAGATTGTGCCTGTTCAAAGGATTGTTGCTAAGCACCGGTCCTGTGCAAAGAATAAGATTGCCTCTCATCTCTGCGAGACTCTCAGGTGGCGAGGATTTAATGGTCGCGTCAAAATGCCTTGAGGCACTGAAAAGGATGGAGGGTGGTGCGAGATTTGGAGACAGGGGGAATCTTTTCGTATGGAGGAAGCAACAAAGGTTGAGGAGATAATGGTTGGGATGTGCCCTGTGTGTGGAGGGGTGAAGGGGATGCAGGCTGGTATGAGGCAGATACAGGAGATATTCTATGAGAACTGCGGCAGGCTCTATCAACAGGTCAGAGAGAGGGATGTGCCAGTCTACAATAACTTTGCTTAAGAGGGAATTAAGAAGCCCTGTCATTGGGAGGGAGATAAGTTTTGGGTCACAATCGGAGGATGGAGCGAAGAGAAGAGGAATACTTATGACCATCCTCTACTCACTCAAGAGGCACACAAAAGATATCAGGGAAGAAATCCTTGACCTCATCGCAGAGGGAAAAAGAGAAGGATTCTACTATCTCCTCTCTCTCATATTCACATCCTCACCCCACCATAAGTGAGCGATTAAATAACGAGCCAATTCCTATTTGACATCTGAATGAGTAAATGATAAAAAAGGATATTTCCCGTATTAAGGAGGATTTATTATGGATAGCAGAGTTGCTCTATTTACTTTAATTGTTGCATCTCTCATCTCTGCCTGTGATTGTGGAGGGGGTCCTGAATTTGTTCTGGACGAAGGACCAGAGACAGATGTCGGCATTTTTGATGTCTTTACCGATGTAATATCAGATGTCTCCGCTGATAGGGGATATACTGATATATCAGGAGATGCAGCAGATGTGAGTTTTATTGATACTTTTGATGCTCTGGATATACTTGATGTGGAGGATGTCTCTGATGTTATTGAAGATATCTCCGATATCACCAAAGATACAGATGTCCTTGAGGATGTGAGTGATGTAAGGGTGGATGTGGGGGATATCTCTGATATCAAGGAGGAGAAAGATGCTGAAACTGATATAATAATAGAAGATGTCACTCCCCATGATATATTAGAAGATGTAATTTCGGATGTAATCACAGATGGCGGGATAGCCCATACAACAATAAAGGAGTGTCCACCGTCCCCCAACAATTTTAAGAAGGTGAGATTTGAATTCAGCAATCCAGATTCTACTTCGTTTGAATGTAAACTCAATAATTCAGATTACTACCCCTGTACCTCACCTGTTGAGATTCCAGATGAGACATTTACAGATCTGATAGAGGGGGAGAATAACTTTTATGTGAGGGCAATGATAAATGGAGAGTTTGAGAGCGAACCCGCAGGTTGTAGCTGGATAAAGGATACCGTTCCACCAGAGACTACTTTTGCAGTAAATCCGGACTTTGAATGTAAGAAGGATGCCACATTTGAAGTTGAATGCAACGAAGGGGGTTGCACTTATGAATATTCACTTGATGGTTCGGATTGGATGGAGACATCTTCAACGATAGGATTAAAAGATCTATCTGATGGAAATCATACATTGCGAGTCAGAGCAAAGGATATGGCCGGGAACTATGATGACACACCGCTTGAATATACATTCAATACAGATACAACGGCACCAGACCTTACAATCCTGAGTAAGCCAGACGAATATATCAATACAGATTCTGGCACATTTACCTTTGTCTCAACAGATTCTACAGCGATATTTGTCTGTTCATTTGACCAGGGCCCTTTCTATGATTGTCAATCACCTCAGGTGTTTTTAAATCTTGCCGAGGGGAGTCACGAATTCAGGATATATTCAAAGGATGGGTGTGAGAATATTGGCTCAATCTTCAATTATACCTTTTTTGTAGACCGTACTCCGCCCGAGAGTACAATAACATCAAAACCAGCATCAGTATCTAATGAGAAAAGCCCTGCATTTGGATTTGGCTGCTCTGAGGATGGTATGGCTGAATGCAGGTTAGATGGTGGAGATTATACGGGATGTATTTCACCTGTAGTGTATAATAATCTTTCAGATGGAGAGCACAGATTTTTTGTAAGATGTATTGATAAGGCAGGGAATGTTGATTCAACTCCCGCAGAATATATATGGAACATAGATACAGTTCCACCCGAGAGCACGATCACTGCAAAGCCAAATAATCCATCGCAATTTAAGAATGCCACATTTGAGTTTATCTGTACGGAGAATGGTTCTGCAGATTGCTCACTTGACAATTCCCAATATACTGCCTGCACCTCACCGGTGACATACAATAATCTAACTGATGGGAATCACAACTTTAGAGTTAGATGTATAGATGAGGCGGGGAACATTGATTCAACACCTGCGACATATGGCTGGCTAATTGATTCAACTCCACCTGTTACTACCATTACAGAGGGTCCACAAAATCCTACAAAGAGCACAGGTGCTACATTCAGGTTTAGTTGTAACGAATCGGGTATTATTGAGTGCAGACTGGATTCACAATCCTGGGCACAGTGCACATCCCCCCGGGTATATATAAACCTCACAAATGGTCCACATATATTCTCCGCAAGATGCACAGATAATGCCGGAAATGTTGAGAGTTCACCACCTGTATATAACTGGATTGTAGATACAGTACCTCCAGATACATCCATAATAACTTACCCACCTTCCATCTCAAATAGCACCGCTGCCGCCTTTACCTTCTCCTCTAATGAGAGTGGTTCTACATACGAGTGCTCATTAAACGATGGTGCATACTCACCCTGTCTGGAGAATCAACAATTCTCCAATCTGTCAGAGGGGACAAATAGGCTCTGCGTAAGGGCGACGGACAGAGCCGGGAATACAGATAATACCCCGGCCTGTTACCAATGGACCATAGATATAACGCCACCTGATACCATTATTCTGAATCATCCCTCCAATCCTACCAATCAGACTATAGCGAGTTTTGAATTTGATTCAAATGAGCCGGGTTCCACATTTGAATGTTCTCTTGATAACTCGGCATTCACTCCCTGCACATCGCCAAAGGTCTATACAGGGCTTGGTAGCAATATACATACATTCAGGGTAAGGGCGGTTGATATGGCTGGAAATGTTGATTCAACTCCTGCAGAGTATATATGGGAGGTTGATACAATTGCACCCACTACCACCATACTATCAAAACCGGATAATCCATCTAATTCCACAACTGCAACATTTACATTTAGTTCAAATGACCCGAATGCATTATATGAGTGCTCACTTGACGGCAGTCAGTGGATATCCTGTAGTTCGCCTGCTGTATATGCAGGGCTCTCTGAGGGGAGTCATAACTTTAGAGTAAGGGGAAAAGACCAGCTCGGGAATACAGAGCAGAATCCGCCTTCTTACAACTGGGATATAGATATAACACCGCCAGATACGGCTATAACCGGATTCCCTCCAGACCCAACAAATAATCCATCTCCGGAGTTTACCTTTAACTCCAATGAGGGTGGTTCTACATTTGAATGTTCGTACGACTTCGGGGCATATTTTACCTGCGGCTCGCCACATATATGGGGCAATATATCTGAGGGAATCAGATATTTCTCTGTGAGGGCAAGGGATAAGGCTGGGAACATTGACCCAACACCCGCTCAATATAGTTTTACGGTTGACCTGACCGAACCAGAGACCTACATTGTCAATAAGCCGACCAATCCGACCAATAAGACGACTGCCACATTTTCATTTTACTCCAATGAATCAGATACATCATTTGAGTGCAAACTGGATGGCGGTTCATTTACCCCCTGCGTGAGCCCTGCTACATACAACTCACTTTCAGATGGAAACCATACCTTCTATGTGAGGGCGATTGACCTCTCTGGCAATATAGATTCAACTCCTGCAGACTATGAATGGAAGATAGACACTGTTCCACCCGATACAACGATACTTACAAATCCACCAGCCATTACAAACAGCAAAAATGCTGGCTTTACATTTAATTGCTCGGATGATACCATCCCCTGTACATTTGAATGCTCACTTGATGGAGCCGCATTCTCACTCTGCACATCTCCAATTCAATATACCAATCTTGCCGATGGGAATCATACATTCAGGGTACGGGCGATTGATGGTGCTCAGAATACAGACCCAACCCCTGCACAATATAATTGGAGAGTTGATACAGTACCTCCGCAGGCATTTATTGATAGTATGCCCGGCAATCCAAGTATGTCTACAGATGCCACATTTACCTTTCACTGCAATGAGATTGCGACCACAGAATGCTCTCTTGATGGCTCAATATATTCCTCCTGCACATCACCAAAGTCATATTCTAACCTGGATGTTGGAAGTCATACATTCGCTGTGAGATGTATAGATCAGGCAAATAACATCTCTCTACCAGTTCAATATAGCTGGGATATTATGCTCTTTAAGATTGAGCGTGTGGATGCCCCGAGATTCTTCACCAACTTTTACAACCGTGCTATCAAGACTGATTCAAATAATATCCCTCATATCGTATATGGAGGAGATAATCTCTATCACGCATATCTCTCAGGGACGAGTTTTGTAACTGAAGTTATTGACAACAGTCAGGGATTGGGGGAGTATGCCTCCCTATTCATTGATAAAAATGATTATCTGCATATAAGCTACTACAACCCGACAAATCTCTCTTTAATGTATGCCACAAACTCTGGTGGTGTCTGGTCAAAGACAACCGTGGATTCTGGGAATAATGTAGGGATGTATTCTGCAATTGCTGTTGATAATAATGGATATGTCCATATTGCATATTTTGACAATACCACATATGATTTAAAGTATGCAACCAATGTAAGTGGTGTATGGGTCACTCAGGTAGTTGAATCACAATATATATCAGGTGAATACTGCAGTATAGCCATTGATTCACAAAATAATCCACACATCGCATATTACAAGAGAGGATTTCCTGTAAATAAAGGCGTCTTACAGTACGCAACAAAAACTGGTGGGACATGGAATATTCAGACACTTGATGATATAGGAGATGCATATTATGTAGGCCTATATACATCTATTTTTATAGATAAGAACGATGATATCCATTTAAGCTACTTTGATGGAAGCTCGTATGACCTGAAATACATTAGAACAAATGGTGGAATCTGGAACTCTCCCATTGTCGTAGAGTCAGCGGGAGATGTGGGAAGATATAGTTCGCTTGTCGTGGACCAGAACGGATATGCCCATATTACCTACTACAATACAAATGGGACATTGAGATATGCCAACAATATATCCGGCTCCTTTGTCTCACAACTTGTGGACAATACAGCGAGCGTCGGTGCATTTAACTCTCTTGCGATTGACAAAAATGGTGTTTTGCACGCCTCATATTATGATGCTACAAATGCGAAGTTGAAATATGCGATGAGGATTACGAGCGGAAACTGGACCAACTTCAAATATGTAGATACATCCGGTTCTGTCGGTCAATATCCATCCATCCATCTGGATACATTACATAGACCTCACATCTGCTATTATGATGCATACTATAACGGTGAATTAAAATATGCCTACAAAGAGAATGGGGTATGGAATCTCTTAACAGTAGATAATGGTGGTGTCTCAAATTACAGTGTGGGTAGATATTGCAATATAAAGACTGACAACAACAATAAGGTTCACATCAGCTATATTGATGTCTCACGAGGAAATATAAAGTATATTACAAACTCCTCTGGTTCGTGGGTATCTGAGAATGTTGACAATATAAATACTGTAGGACAGTATCAGACATCTATAGCGATAGATTCAAACGGTAAGATTCATATCAGCTACTATGACTCCGCAAATGGTGGGGAGCTCAGATATTCAAACAATGTGGCTGGTTACTGGGTCTCAACAGTCGTAGATGATGGTGGTGCAGCAAATGCAAATGTAGGTCAATACAGTTCTATAGCAGTAGACCAAAACGGCTTTGTACATATCTCCTACTATGATGCAACAAATGCAGATCTGAAATACGCCACAAATCTATCTGGCAGTTTCATAACATATACAGTAGACTCTGCAGGGAGTGTTGGGGCATATACAGCCATAGCCCTTGATTCAAATGGATATCCGATAATCAGCTACTACGATGCTTTCCCTAACTATAATTTAAAAGTGGCAATCTATGACGGGACGAGCTGGTCAACCTCTGTTGCAGATTCAAATGCCAACAATGTCGGGCTATATACATCCATCTCTGTTGATTCAAACAATAAAATTCATATAGCATATTATGATGCCACATCTTATAAAGTAAAATATGCGACGAATAAGTATGGGAGCTGGCAGAACTTTGTGATTGACACACAGGGAAGACTTGGCACAAATGGATATACAACAGGGATCTTTGCAACCCCAACAGGTATGGTGCATATAATATACTATGATTTTCTGATGAGAGATTTGAAATATGCAACAAATGAGAATTGAGATACCTTCCCAATTCATCGCTGTCCAAAATCTGCTTTGAGAATATAACTATTTAGTAGTGTAACAAACAAGAGACCTGTAGAAAAAAGGCTTTTCTTCGGATTCTTTGTAAAAACAAAGAGGGGACAGCCTAAAAAAATTTGCTTGACTTAAAAAAAAATATTTAATTACAATAAGGCAGGCACTAAGAAAGAGGTCACAGTGCATACACTAAGGCACAGTTTTGCGAATCATTTATTAGAGGCTGGGAAAGACTTGAGGTACATACAGGAGTTATTAGGTCATGCCCACAGTAAAACTACTGAAATC
>JBMFOP010000092.1:0-11951 GCA_049969675.1 Myxococcota bacterium
CACAACAGTGTATTAAGAGAGGTATCCTTTAAGAGTGAGAAGTCATCTACATATGAACGTTTCAGAGCCAACTTTTCTATAATCTCAAATCCATAAGGCAGTTCAAATACTGGAATAATACTGAAGATATGAGAGTAACTCAGATACCTTGCGTTCAGGAGGTAGTCATATCTCTCTTCCAGAACATTTGAGAATTTGAGGAAGAGATTTACCCAATCAAAGTCCCTCGGTCTTAATGCGAGTCCGATACTATTCTCATTAAATCTATATTCATCCACATCGTGTTTTAGATTTCTTACATTTAAGTAATGCCCTGAAAGTGAGAGGCTCAAATCTCTATTCAACCCCCACATCAGTGCGACCCTCAATAGATATTGAAATCTATCCTCTCCATTAGCCTTCTCATCATTATTGTCATATCTAAATTCTGCAAATACGGACCCCTTTATATTCTTTAACTTCACATACTCTATTGAACCTGAAATAACATCTCTTCTATTATCACCGAGTGCAAAGCCAAGCGGATAATTCAGACCCATATAATCGTAAATCAGGCTACTATTTATACTCAACTTCTGTGTATATGAATACCCATATAGGGGACCTTTTCTCTGCTGACTCTCATTATAATTTTGAATAATCTGAAGATTTGGATCCATCTGAATATTCGGCTCAGAATAGTTATAGGTCATCTCACCATCTGATACCACCTCCGTATGCTCATAATTTATCATTGCATTCAACCCATCGGAAATGGCAAATCTACCCTTTGTACCAAGAATAGCCCTTGAGTTGAGTTGATTGGTCATTGTATCTACCTGATACTCTCCATAAGAGCTTATACCGTTTGAGAGCTGTTCCTCTGCTCCAAGAATTGATGTGGCAATAAATTGATTATTAAAACTACCTACCCTCTCACCAAAATAGATACTCCCTGTCTCTGAAAATGGGGTTCGGGCTGAGAGCTGGGTGTAGTTATCCATATTAAATCTCAAGGTATCCGAGAGTGTTAGATATAATTTCGGCTTAACCCTATATGTGCCTCCAAGAGTCAAATAGAGTCTATCCTCAATTGATTCAAACTCATCTCTATCACCAAAGAATACAGAATGCATTGAACCAAATATATTTATCCTCTGAGTCAATTTATAGTTTGCCCCTGCCCCCAGAATGTCTGTGCCATACTGCTTATTTATTAGAGTGGTATTAAAATCAGAGTATGAATAGATATTTTCACCTAATAGCTCAACCCTTTCATTAAGCCTATACCTTAATTTCTGCTGGGTTGTATATATTGAGATATCTCCCATACTCTCAAATGTGCTCATTGATAGAGGTTCAATGAAATGGACATATAGATTGCCAGAGGCACTTAATCTATCAGAGATATCTTTTGAGAGTTCCAATCCGGAGGATCTGATGCCCTGATTTATCATAGTGTTCGCACCTGCAAAGTATGGGGTATTCATCCTGAAGAAGAGTCTGTAAGAGACTATCTTCTCATCCTTTAAGAAGAGATCCGAGATATCTCCTCTCGTCTCGAGTAAGATTGAGTAGCCATCCCTGTTTTCAACAGATAATGCCCTGCCACTTATTCCTCCATCCTGCGAAAAGAGGTAATCCGAATATGCGTATTTACTCACTGCAAACTCCCCCTTGACTGATGAGAATTTCAGATATCTCATAGATAGACCAAGGCTATAGAGTCTGTATCTGGTATCTCCATTTTCAAACTCATTCACAATCCCACCACCTATATCCAATCTCCTATCAAAATTCTCCTTTGTATATAGACCTATTGAATAGTTCTCGTCTGATGAGAGGCTGAAATAGTCATATTCAGCAATTATATAGACAACACCGGATGGATTCCCGCTCATCTTTATTGAGGATGGTGTATCTATATACGAATTTAGAGGTTGATTTAATATCAGTGTCCCGGTGGTATAATTAATTGTATAATCAATGTATCTCGCAAGTATTCTATCGGATATAACATCTTGGGTCATAGAATCTCTAACTATTACACGGATATTTTCAGAGCCATTAATTATATCAGAGACCCCGAGGAAGTATACAGAGCCACCGGTCGCCTTCAGGATTGTCCTCTTATGCCTTGAATAATCTACAGGTATTCCAGCAAATAATCTTGAATAGTTGGAAGTGTGGTATCTCTCAAAGTCATTATCAAGCGTAAGACTCAGTCCATATAATTGCTTTTCATATCTAAACTGCTCAACTCCGCCAATCTGTGAATTGAAATTTCCAAAGAGCAGTCTGTTCCTATCTGCATCAATTCGCAAATAGAATTTATCAATGGAATTTACATCTTTGATAATAGTTGAACTATCCCCAAAAGTCGGGAAGTACATATAATCAGCAAACCGATTTTCAAGGAGGATATATTCGCGCTCCCTCATCTTTGAGGTATCAAAGTGGAGTGTTATATCAATATCCTTAAAGCCAAATTTGTTATAGAGATGATGTTTTGCGTAGATAACAGCCTTTCCATCAAATCCAAATCCACCTGCTGTTATATGAGTGGACGGCAGATATCCATCGGGGTAAAAATCCGAGTTAGATACAAGGGTGGTTGCATAACCAAGGACAAATGGAGCCCCTGGGACCCTCTCAATTTCATAGAAGACAGAGGCAGTTCTATTGTCCGGGGCAATGAGGTCCAATACAATCTTATTCTTGCCCATCTCAAGTGGAATCTCATATCTGAATCTCCCACTATCGGTCTTTATCTCAATATTTTTATAAAACAATTTATACCCTGAGAGTATCTGCCCTGTTATAAGCAGACGCCCGGATTCGGTCATCTTCACATTGGGTAGATTGATAATATTTTGAGCCGAATCTTTTAATTCACCCTTTTGAGATACAAATGAATCTTTGACCTCCAGGACAGATACCTTATCATTACTCTTCAATATCTGCCCCTGTGAATCCCCTTTTATAAGATTTATATCTGGCTGCTGCCCTTTTACATTTAAATCCTTACCTACCACATCCAAACCCCTCTTCTCTTCTGCCTCTGCCATCACCCTGACATCCGATGATACCTTATAGAATTCGTTCTTAAGGATTGTCTTCCTCTCAAATCTGCAATCAAGCGGGAAATCTATCTTTGCAGGGAGCCCATTTGTAAAATAGATATCCACATTCTCCACAACAGGGCTCATACCCACAGGGAGTGAAGAGCCATCAATCTTAATCATATGATATCCCGAATCCAGAACAGGAAAATGATATAGACCATCAACATCCGATATAGCAATAAATCCAGTATCCAGCATTATTCTGGCAGAGGATATGACCATCTCCTCCGGATCAAATTTATTATTATTATTCTCGTCGCAGAAGACCCGACCAAAGACCATTGAATTCTCAAAGTCATAATCCTTCTGAAGAAGGATTGAGTTGTAAGCGGATTTTACAACAAAGTTGGTATCCTCAAAGAGTGTCGCACGATTGTTGAGCCTCACCACATTTGTATCAAATGTAGCATATGCCAGATATTTGATTACCCTCGTCTCCTGAGAGGGGACTTCAAAGGTATCAGTTGTAAAAAGCATCTTTGATTTGACCTTCTCTGCCCTCACCTTCAGATTGAAGAGGGGACTGATTTTATTATCTTTATATGAGGCGACTGCAAACTCCTTTGACTTAATAATAAGACCGTTATCAGGTTCATCTGTTATGAAAAATCTCAACGATTTGCCAGTTCCGTTCTTGATAAACAACGAATATTCTACAAGCTCACCCTTCTTTGTAACACTTTTATTGGAACTCTTGTAGAATGTAATAAGTGAACCGGCAGAGTCAAGAGGGAGATTATTATTTATAAGTCTTGGTGGAGAACTATCTGAGGTTGAGAAATCTATCTTCGTCAGGTATCTCTTCTTTTCAAGAATCTCTGGATAGAAATCGTCTGATACATAACCCTTCTCATCAATCGTAATTGAATCGTCTGGTGGTATTACAACAGACGGGAATATAAATGAACCGTCTGGGCTCTTTGCACCAATCTCATAACTCCTCTTCTCAAATTCAAAATAGTAGATACCATATTTGTCAGTTATAAACTCCTTTTTATATCCACTTTTATCAGTAAGTGTTACCAGAATATTTTCAAGAGGGAGATAATTTTCGGAGGAATATACAGCCCCTGTGGGGATAATTGCGAACTCTACATTTGCAAGAGAGCCCTCAGAGAGGTCAACATCTTTTGTCCCAATAAGATAACCGTTCTCATTATAGGCCTTCAATCTATATTTTGCAGGAGAGAGATTTAGTAATACAAATTTCCCATTTTCATCAGTGAGAATCCTCTCAGCCGCAGTAAATTTCGGTGGAGGTCTCAATCTATTCTCATCAGAAGTTATATCCTCCGCCTTTATACTATATCCTTTAAGGAGGATGTCCTTCCCATATTTAAAATTCTTTTCGTCTCTATCCATCTTTCTAAATAAAATCCCCTGAATTGAGACACTCCCTACCGCCCCACCTACAGTCAATCTAACGGTGTTAGATTCAAACCGTTTATTATCTTTTGTATAGAGATATGCCTTGTTCTCAATCACATCTCCACTCTTTGCATCCTTTTTGACCTTTACATTAAATGTAATATCTACTCCCTGGGCGGAACCACTTCCAAACTTCAGATTCTTTATAATTATCAGTCCGTTATTATATCTACCGGCAGGTGGAGGGACATAATTGAACTCCACCCCATCTGGAAGGATGATATCTGACCTGTTGCCGGAGAACTGTACATACTGCGGGATGTCGTCCATAAAAGTCACATCCTCTGTTGTGCTATTCCCCTGACTCGTAATGGATATCCTGAAGCCAATTCTATCCAGAGGCTCAATCAGACCACCATTTATATCTGATGCCATCTTATAGAGTTCAAAATAGTTCTGTGGGAGTTCACAGGTGGCTACAAATGTCTTCTGAATGCCATTTGAGGGGTCCTGATCATAATCACTCAGGACCTTACCATTGTCATAAACCAGTTCAGCCTGATTCAAAAATCCCCCACAGACATTTACAACTGCATCAAAGGTTATTAAGACCTCGCTCTGAGCTGGAAGATTTTTTATGACGAATCTATTTGTTATCTGGTTATTGACCGTGATTATTTCACCCTCATCAGAATCCACCTCATCTGTGAGAGACCTGGCCTGTCCATTGATTGTGAGTTTCATTGTATTTGCCAGATAGCTCGCCTGCGTCGGCAATATATCTGTAATCTCAACACTCTTTGCCTCGGCATACCCTTCATTCTTAAATCTGAGATAAAATCTGATATTATCCCCGATATCAGCAATAGAATTTCCATTCTTATCTAAACTGATTGAATATTCTTTAATAAATTTAGTGATAAGTGGTCTCTCCCCAACTGGAATCTGCACCTCCGGTATTAGATACTCTCCACCCCTATAAGTAATCTTTGCCCCATTCTTCATTACACTTACACCCTTTGGTACAATGGCAGCGAATTCTACCTGCACCATATTCTTCTCCACACCACCACTTGCTGTAGTATCCACCACACCCTCTGAAGTTGAAGGTGTACCATATTTAAGAGAAGATATTAAAAGTCCACTCTCAAGTGGTGAGCGCCCATCTATATCATTGATGGTACTCCCATTTAATTTTGTGCTCCCCTTTACATACTCCCACCCATATCTGGATATCTCATCAAAGAGTCTTGTATCTGTGGATGCCACATCTCCAGAATTTATGATTGTAATCAGAAAATCTACTCTATCACCATATTTTACAGGTTGGCTTTTGAGGATATACTCCTTCTTTGAAGAACCAAAGTAAGGACCATTAAATCTTTTCACAGTCACGACTGTGGGGTCATTCTTTGGCTGTGTCCTTGTATCATCACTTATGTAAATTATAGATGAGTTCTTACAATTAAGTGTCGCCTGATTTGTAATCTTTGTATCAGATGTCAGTTCAGCCTTCACCTTCACCTTATACCAGAATTCAACCTTCTCGCCCTTCTTAAGACTCTTCAAGAGAGTAGATGTAGTATAGCTAAATTTTACCCTATTCTGGTCAATCTGACCACTATTATCTACCGCCACAAGAGTCAACTTTGAATCATCTATTATATCTTCAATCTCAATATTTACTGCCTCTATATCAGCATTGTTTGTTATCTGAAGTTTGTAGATATACTCCTCATCAGGTGAGACATAATCATTTAATTGAATGACTCTACCGTCAACCCTGTATGGAAGCTTTGTAATAGAAATATCGGGGCGATTTATTACCTTAACTGATGTCTTATTGATTCCATCTGATTTATCCACATTGTTATCACTCAGGACCTCAGACGAATTTGAGGCTATAAGTCTGCTCTGATTTAGAAGCAGTGTCCCATCCGGGATATCTGATTTGAGCCTCACAGAAAAGTCGTATCGCTTATAATACTGCGGGGCGATTCCGAGTGATTGTAAATTAAATGTAAGTGTGTGCAGAGCAGGGTCGTATATCCCTTCGTTTGCCTGAACATCAGAGATATACTGAGACATATCCGCAAAATCATCTTTTACAACAATATCTTCGGCATAATCAGTCCCGTTATTCAGTATCAGTATGCTATAATTGATAGTCCCGCCAGGGGCCACCTCTTCTACATCAGCCTTCTTAATCATATAGATATCCGGACTGCTCTTTACCTTAATCTCCGTTGGGTCATCTATGAGAGTGGTATCGGGGTCATCCGAGGGCAATCTCCCTCTATAGTTTGACGCCTCAATATATGCCTGATTGCGGATGATGGTGCCATTCTTTATTGGACTCTTTATCTTGGCCTCTATTGTTATAGCAGCCAGATCTTTAAGGCTCTTCTGACTGATTGTAAATGTGTTACCCGATATCTTACCGCCGGTGGCAGATAGAAGAATCAGTTCATCCGGGAATATATCAGTAATAACCGCATCGCAGAGGGGGATATCATCGGTCCTGTACGAAAGTTCATATATTACTTTCTCCTGTGGCACTGGCTCCCTTCTTGATAAAAGCCTCTTGGAAAATACCCCCTTTTTTGCAATATTATCTATTGGAAGCTCAAGTATATTTGACCTCTGTGCAGTCTGAATCTCTCGTGAGGTTACCTCTGCATAATTGACAATCTTACCAGAGACACACTCCTTCACCTTCACCTTAAACGATACAGTCTTCCTGTTTGACTCTCCAGTATCAAGAGATGGGATATTCCATACCAGATGTGAACCCGAGAGAAATCCCCCATTATCTATCTCAAGTATCTCATATCTATCCTTATCTACATAGTCCGTCAATACGACATCATTTGCAACGGCATTGCCGGTATTTATTGCCTCAATAAAAAATCTAAATACAGAGTACGGTCTTACCGTGCCATTGATATCTGCCCCATTCTCATCCCTCGCCTTCTTTGTGAGCACAATAAAAGGAGAAGAGGAGATTGTAATTATCAATGGATCCGGAGAGAGAGGTGTATCGGGGTCATCACTCAAAATCTCCTTTGTCTGGTCAGATGTTATCCTTGCCTGATTCTGTATCTTCGCCCCGTTTTCAAGTGGACTTCTAATCTTCCCCTTAAAAGAGAGGGTCCGGCTCTCATTGGGATTTAATGCCGGAATATTCCATATAATCTCATTCCCGCTCCTGTATCCACCATCTGATATATCACTTACCTCCACTATCCTTGCATCAAGCGGGTCTACAATCTTTACATTCGTTGCAGTGGCAGGTCCAGAATTTTTCACCATTATACCAAATACGAGAGTATCCCCAGCATTCGCATTGTGAGTCCTCTTTGCATAATCCCCATCATAAGAGGCATATTTATAGGTATTTGTCAGATTTGGCTCATCATAGAGATAAATATTTACTGTATCTGTATTCTTCGTATAGGTCTGCGAGGCAATTACCGTTGCAAAATTTGGAATAACTGTATTTGGCTTTGTCGGTGGCCTGACCTCAGCCCTGAATACAAATGTCTTCTTCTCCTGATAATTTAGAATCGGGATATTCCAGTTTATTGTCTGATTTGCATCTACAAATCCACCCGGTGTAACAATTTCTATATTCTTTAAGAGTTTTGAGACACTATCTGTAAGGACAATATTCCTAAGAGGACCATACGAATCATTTTCAAACTCTATTGTAAATGTAACCACATCCCCACCATGAGCCCATATACTCTTCTGACCGTTCACAAACTTCAAGGCATTTTTGATTTGAGGATTGAACCTGACTGTGATATCTGTGCTATCTCCGAGTATTGATGTTGTAGGGTCATCTGAGAATATCTTCTTTATATCCTGTGAGTAGAGAGTCGCCTGATTTTTCACAACTGTATTGTTCTCCAAAGGGATCTTTATAGTTGCAGAGAATTTGAGAGTTCGGGTGATGCCGACCCCGATATCCAGATATTCCCATATAATCTTATTCTGAGAGTATCTTCCCCCATCAGAGATAGTAGATACATCTACATTCAGGTTTGAATCAATGGCATCTTCAATCACCACATTATTTGCTGCACCATTTCCGGTGTTCTTTATCACAATATAATAGTCCACCTTATCACCCGGCTTTGCGCCCCTCGTCTCCACTCCATTTATCTTTGCCCCTTTCTGAAAGAGAGAGATAATTGGACCAGAGACAACTGTAAGAGAGGCTGAGACATCTATAAAGTAGTTTGGCTCATCTATTGAGTAAATCCTCGCCGTATTCTTAAATTCAACGGAGCCGGCCGGTATTGAATAACTGATTCTTACTCTGTATTTAATGGTCGCTGTCTCGTTTGTAGCGAGGGAGAAATTATAAAATATGAGTTTGGGTCCGGAGATAGAATACTTTATCTGAGATGGGATTGTCTGGTCAACCGCAATAAACTCCGCATAATTTGAGAGCG
This sequence comes from Myxococcota bacterium, assembly GCA_049969675.1. GTDB lineage: Bacteria > Myxococcota > SpSt-1050 > SpSt-1050 > SpSt-1050 > SpSt-1050. Next base: position 8,933 of record JBMFOP010000092.1, read on the forward strand.
TATCCTCTACCTGAATTGATACTGTGCGGGTTCCAGTATTTCTTACTACGATTGTATATAATAATTCATCTCCGGGCTCGGGATTACCACCGTTTATATCTATTACACTCTTTGAAGATGAACTCAGATCCGAACCATATCTCACCGTCAATATAGTTGGGTCATTCGGTGCTGGAGTAGTTGGGTCATCTGAGAGATAGACTCTGTCCAGAGAGCCCCCTGTGAGTAATCCCTGATTCTTTATCTGATAACCGTTTATTGGGTCAGTATTGCCCCATTCATTTACAGTATCTACTTTGAGGGTGTATCTGATATACCGTGCGGCATAGGGCTCAAATGATATATTCCTTATAATTATGCTCGTCTGAGTTGATTCATCTGTGCTTCCAGATGGAGGCAGAAGACTTACAACCCTCGTATGCTTTGGAACTGCATCTTCAAATCTATCAATAGTAATGGGGAATGATGAGTTGCTCTTGATTCTCACCTCGTAGTTGATACTATCACCGGGTTCAAGATAGCCCTTCTGCCGCCCATATGGGTCTGTAATAGAGAGGACCTTCTTTGTAAATTCTCCAATTGATGCGGTCTTTACCAGTGTTGAGACCTGATTTGTTGTATATGCAGGTATCTCATTGCACCTGATGGTCGCCCTGTTATAAATATAAGTCCCACCAGCGACATTATCATTTATCCGCACCTTGAACTGAATTCTACGCCTATTCCCCACTCCACTTGAGACCGTCCCTATATTCATTCCAGTAAATAGGGGAGAATTGCCATTAATATCGGCAACCAGAGTTCCATCCAGATAGGTAGAATTAGGGACATATGTTGTATTTGCGGGCAACAGGTCTGTAACTACAGTATTCGTTGCGTCTGCTGAGCCAGTATTTATGACATCAATAGTATATGTAAGTATCTCACCTGCTGATGCCTCAAGTTTATCAACATGCTTTTGTGAATTTTCAAATATTGGGGCGATGGTATCCAGACCGAGCGCAATAAATCCGAGGAAGACACTCTCACCACCACCCGCCGCTGAATCGTTAAAATCCGGCGCATTTGGGTCACCCGACACTGGATGAACAGGGAATCCATCTCCCACTCCCGCCTGAACAATCAGCGAGGTATCCCCGGGCATTAAGACATTCAGCCCACCTGCACCGATATTAAATGTGTCTATATCTATCCCTACGCCATTTGCCTCAACTGTGGAATGAGAGGAATTCCAGATATTGTTTGGTAGATTTGAGTCATTTTGAAGGTAGATATAATTTCCACCAGCCCTCTTAATCTTAATAAAGTCATTACAGGTTATACAATACAACGGATCTGTCTTTGGCAGAAGTGACTGCTCTGGCTCTCCAAGTTGTGAATCCCCTTCAAGTCCAAAGAAGGTGAGCTCCGCATAAGGAGGGTCTCCAACCACAAAACCATCTAAGGTAAAAGGTGGTGCAATCCCGGCGGAACTCGTAGTCTCATCCAGATGATAGAACCCATCGTAGATAACAATATCTCTATATCGCGGGAATGTCTGAGATTCCCATATCACTATCATTGACCACCCTGCATATCTTGCCTGACATTGAGGGTCTATATCGCAATTATTGGAGATATATGCATCTATGTTACCTACTCTATAACTATCCCCCTTTTTTATTGATAGTCCAGCCAACTTATCAGAGATATCTGCACGGCAGTAATAGAAATTCCCGAGTGAGAGCGGGAGCAGGGTGCATTGAGATGTGGAGATATTGTATGTCTGACCATAAGGCGTCTTAATTGTTGCGGTATTATCTACAATGGCAGGATAATCATAAGTAGAGCCCGACCAGAATAGGAATGCCTTCTTTATCTTTGCATCAGATGGGAAGTCCAGAGTAAACGATGCACCGGTCTCAGAGAGTAAATAGAAGTTATACATACCATATTCATACTGGTCAGCGAGCGTAAGTGTTGAGCCGATCGCCGCATAAGAGCCTCTTAATTTGTTTTCCTGATATATCCTTGCGGGAGGATTTCCATCTATATCTGCAAGGAGATTGGAGGCAGAAAAGAGGATCGTAAAGAGTGTAATTTGCTTTAACATATCATTCATAGAGCAGATATTTTAAGACCAGTTTAATCAAAATGCAACAATAAATAAACTCCAAAAATTTTTTACCCTCATCAGTTATCTCCCATATGTCCTGTGGGGAATTGCATGCCAGCAAAACTTCGTTGACCATTGTGTTTCTAGCCCATTATGCATTATTTTCCACCTTCTTCGTTTGAAAAATTCAGATGAGATTCTTCCACTAAAAATTACCTGCTATTCCTTTTGAAGGGATTTAACCTCTTATTCTAAAACTTGTTTATATACTTTCTATGCACTTCTCGGTAGTTAGTTTTTTATCACGGCGTGCATGGTGGTCGCTCCTTTTTGCCCCTTGTTCTGCTCTATCAAATTTATTTGAAAACACTTACTTACAATTGTCTTATTCTCTCGGTCAATAAATTTTAATAATTTTTACCCCCTCTATGGGGCAATAAAATAGGTGCGAAATTTTTTACCTCCCAATGTTTTAATTTTTTGTTCTTTTACCAATGAGTAAATACATCTCCTTATTTTTCTTATAGGGATTTCTTTACCAATTCTACTATGAATACTTTCTGTATTTGAATTTGGGTATTTTTGTAAATCCTCTATAATTAAATTTTTTAGGCGGTCTTCCTCAATGTTTGATAAGTCTGTTTTTTCAAATGCCGTGCCTTTCAAAAATTCTGGATTAACATAATACTCCACACCCTTTGTCTTGCCTCTGGTTAATATAATCCGATATTTGAGTAAATTTCCTAACCATTTTTTAATATGTTTATCATTGCTTTGTATTTGTCTGGCAAATTCAGTAGCAAGGATGGTTCTATTTTGTGCAATGATGCCCAAACAAATCATTTCTCTCTGATTTAGTTGAAATCTCTGTTTAATTTTTTCAATTAAAGAGATAATGTCTGGATTTTGAATGTGACTAAAAAC
>JBMFOP010000093.1:0-11932 GCA_049969675.1 Myxococcota bacterium
GTTTGATTGAATTTGAGTATAAACATTTGATGTAATTCATAAACTGCTCCTTTGACATTTTTTACTCCCTCCTTCCATTTTCTCCTTTTTAGTCTGTCTCGTATCAGGTAGATTGTCTGAGTTGCCAACAGGAAAGGTATTGGAGGTAGTGCAGTTCTCTTTACAGGGGATAAGTATGATGGTATAATGAGTCTCAGGATGGAAGGGAACAACTGGAAGACAGAGAATATAGAAAATATCAGACTTAATAGGGGGAGTGTATTGAGAGTTGCGATAAAGGTTCCGCTCAAAGGGGAGTTGCAGGGGATAGAGATAGATTCTTTAATCGTAAATTTCTATGCAAAATGCACAGAAGATTTTTATGGCTTTTGGTTTTGGCTATGCCGGAGCAGGTAAATATGAGAAATCTATATAATGTGAAATGTGGTGTTTTAATTTCTTGCCTTATATGACTTGCTGATATTATATATTTGTCTGGCTATTGGGGTGATTGGGGCTTTTTGCAAGGTTATGAAGAAGATTGAAGATAATGAAATAAATATATCTCCAGAAAATCTCATATTTGTAAACCGTAATTTGCGGCTGAGTTCAATAAAGATGATCGGTTTTGATATGGATTTTACTCTGGCTATATATAGATACCCAAACTTTGAGATTCTTGCAATGCATAAGACCATTGAGCGACTTGTGGAGAAGGGATATCCAGAAGAACTCTTTGAGGGAGGGTATAATGATGACTATGTGATGAGAGGGCTTGTGGTAGATAAACCCAATGGGAATATCCTGAAACTTGATAAGTACAACTTTGTCCATCGTGCGATGCATGGCAGGAGTATGCTCTCATACGAGGAGCGATATTCAAATTATAGGAATAAGAAGCTTGACCTGTCCTCGGATGACTTTATGTGGTTGGATACTCTCTTTTCACTACCGGAGCTGGCAATTATTATCAATGCAGTTGAGAATATAAAGACTCAAAAGCGATTTCAGCATTTTAAGTTTGCTGAGCTAATCACCGATATTAGGAATTCTATTGATGAGGTACATCAGGATTATACATTAAAGAAGATTGTACTTGAGAATATCTCAAGGTATGTAGAGTACGACCCATTACTCCCGCTGACATTGCATAGATTAAAATCAAATGGCAAGAAACTCTTCTTATTAACAAACTCCTACTGGGAATATACAGATGCGGTGATGTCATTTCTCCTGAATAGCAGGATGAAGGAGTATAAAGATTGGACGGGTTATTTTGATATCATTATTGTAGGGGCAAAGAAGCCGCAATTCTTTAACTCTGATAATATCTTTTATGTAGTAAATCCGGTGAATTCACAGGTGAAGCCGTTGCAGACGATCATTGCATCCTTCATAAAGGGACAGATCTATCAGGGGGGCAATATCAGTGAGTTTGAGAGGTTGAGCTCTATTAAAGGTGAGCATATTCTCTATGTAGGCGACCATATATACGGAGATATACTCTCATCCAAGAAGAGGACTCTCTGGCGTACCTGTATGATTATACCGGAGCTTGAAGAGGAGATCAGGGTCTATATAAAGAACATCGGGGATATCAAGAGGCTTAACAGGATGGAGATGAAGAGTATTATGCTGGACAGAGAGATAAATACTATGCGATATAATCTGAAGAATGGTAATTCATCTTTGAGAAGGTACTTAGAGAAGAAGAAGAAGAGACATCGTAATCTCATTCAGTTGATAGGTAGAAAGAGGGAGGAGATATTTAACAGGTTCAATCCGAAGTGGGGTTCATTGTTAAGGGAGGAGAATGAATTATCCAAATTCGGTGCGCAGATTGAAGACTATGCCTGTGTCTATACCTCACGTGTCTCAAATTTCTTTCATATCTCTCCCGAACAGTACCTTGTCTCTCCGCCAAAACTACTACCTCACGAACTGGAGATTGAGGAGCTTTTGAGATAGACTTTATGTTTTTGTGTTTACACACACGGATTAAAGTATTATAAAAGGTGGTTTGAATGTGATGAATGTTTTTAATTCTTTTCTTGTGAGGTGAAGAGATGAGTAAGATAGTAGTGGATGAGAATTTGATAGAGCATCTCTGTAATCTTTCAATGCTCAATATAAAGAAGGAAGAATATGAGAAATTCAAGGTACAGATTCAGGAGATATTGGACTATTTCGGTATGCTGGATGAACTGAATACAGTCGGAGTTGAGCCGATGTTTGGAGGCATAGAGTGTCCTTCTACATTGAGACTGGATACCACTCAGGAGCCACTCCCAAGGATGAGGGCTATCCAGAATGCCCCATCAGAGAAGGAGGGACTCTTTGAGATTCCTAAAGTAATAGAATAGAGTTTAGTTGAGGTGATTTTATGGATATTTCAAGACTCGGTATATTTGAGATAAAGAGATTATTATTGAGGAGGGAGATAAGCTGCACAGAGCTTCTAAAGTTATACATTGAGAGGGCACATAGACTCAATCCTCTCTTAAATGCCTTTATTACTGTTTGTGAGGAATCAGCCCTTCTGGAGGCGAGAAATATAGATGAAAATCTGAGTAAGAATAAGGAGGACATAAGACCGCTTGAGGGAGTGCCTATCGCGATAAAGGATATCTTTGTGACACAGAATGTGAAGACGACCTGTGGTTCAAAGATACTTGAAAATTTTATCCCGCCTTTTGATTCTACAGTAGTAAAGAGGTTAAAGGATTCTGGAGCCATAATTTTTGGGAAGCTCAATATGGATGAGTTTGCGATGGGCTCATCAAATGAGAACTCTTATTTTGGGGCTGTCAGAAACCCGTTCTCACCAGATAGAACTCCGGGTGGCTCATCAGGCGGCTCTGCGGCTGCCGTTGCGGCTGGAATGACACCAGCCTCAATAGGTACGGATACCGGTGGCTCCATCAGACAGCCAGCGGCATTCTGCGGGATTATAGGTATGAAACCCTCTTATGGAAGGGTTAGCAGATACGGGATGATTGCGTTTGCCTCCTCTCTCGACCAGGCCGGCCCTATGTGCAGGAGTGTGAGAGATTGTGCGATCCTGCTTGAAAGCATTGCGGGGAATGACCCGAAGGATTCAACGACTATGTCCACACCTGTCCCGCATTACACAGAGTGGATAAATGGTGACCCATCTGGTATCAGAATCGGGGTATTGAAATCAGAAGTCTATTCGGGGGTAAATTCAGATGTGATGAGGGCATATGAGAATGTAATAAAACTCTTCGAAAAGAATGACATTCCTATTGAGGAGATAGAGCTCCCACACATGAAATATGCCGTTGCAGTCTATTATCTCATTGCTACATCAGAGGCATCCTCCAATCTCTCAAGATATGATGGTGTTAGATATGGATACAGGGCGGGCGACTATGATGGGCTAAAAGATATGTATAAGAAGACCCGTATGGAAGGTTTTGGAGATGAGGTGAAGAGGAGGATTATACTCGGGACATTTGCACTCAGCAGTGGCTATTATGATGCGTTCTTTAAAAAGGCATCTCAGGTGAGAAGGTTGATTACAAATGATTTTTATAGGGCATTCTCAAGAGTAAATACCATTTTAATGCCAGTGACCCCGGATGTAGCATTTAAACTTGGAGAGAGAGTATCTGACCCTCTTACGATGTATCTCTCAGATATCTTTACAATACCAGTCAATCTTGCGGGACTCCCTGCTATCTCTATGCCGGCGACTTTAAGTTCTGAGGGTTTACCGATTGGTATTCAATTTATCGGGAAGCCTTTTGATGAACACTCTCTTTTGAATGTGGCGGCATTTTATGAACGTGAATCACAATGTATGAAGATTCTTGAAGGGGTGAATATATGAAATATGAGGCCATAATAGGTCTGGAGGTGCATGCACAACTCAAGACCAGAAGCAAGATATTCTGTGGGTGTCCCAATGAGTTTGGTGCAAATCCAAATACAAATGTATGTCCGGTCTGTCTCGGGATGCCCGGGGTATTGCCGGTTCTCAATAGATTTGCTGTAGAACTTGCTGTAAGAGCAGCACTTGCCCTCAATTGTAAGATTCATAGAGAGAGTCGTTTTGCAAGGAAGAACTATTTCTATCCGGACCTTCCAAAGGGCTATCAGATTACTCAATATGATAAGCCACTTGCAACAGATGGATTCCTTGAGATAGAGACAGAATCTGGTTTGAAAAAGATAAGAATTAATAGAATACACATTGAAGAGGATGCCGGTAAAGACCTGCACGATATCTCCCCTGAGTTTAGTTACATTGATTTTAACAGGGCGGGAGTGCCTCTGATAGAGATTGTCTCAGAGCCCGATATATCGTCTCCAGAAGAGGCATCTAAGTATCTCAAGACATTGAGGAATATTCTTGTGTATCTGGATGTCTGTGATGGGAATATGGAGGCGGGGTCACTCAGGTGTGATGCAAATATCTCTGTAAGGGAGGTAGGTTCCAGAGGCTTTGGCACAAAGACCGAGGTTAAGAATCTAAATTCATTTAAGTTTGTTGAGAAGGCGCTTTCGTATGAGATTGAGAGGCATATCTCTCTCATTGAGAAGAATGTCAGGATTGAGCGACAGACTATGTTGTTTGATTCCAGAGAGAATATAACGAGGCCAATGAGGTCCAAAGAGGAGAGCCACGATTATAGATATTTTGAGGAGCCAGACCTCCTCCCATTGATACTTACCGATGAAGAGATTGATTCATATAGAGAGGATATATGTGAGCTCCCGCATCAGAAGAAGAAGAGATACATTAAGGAATTGGGACTTACAAATTACGAGGCAGAGATTCTGGTGCAGGATAAGGGTGTTGCAGAGTTTTTTGAAGACTCTGTATCTCTTTTGAATGAACCAAAACAGATTGCATCGTGGATAATAAATGATTATATGAGGGAACTCAATTCAAGAAAAATTGATATTAAACAATCTCCTGTGACACCCAATAAACTTGTCTCACTGATAAAGCATCTTCTTGAGAAGAAAATCACTCTGAATATGGCTCGTGAAATCTTTGTAATTCTTTTTGAGGAGGGTGGAGATGTGCAGGAGATAATTGCTAAAAGGGGATATGAGATAGTGGATGATACAGAGGCGATTCTAAAGAATATAAGAGAGATACTCTCCTCACATCCTGATGAACTGGCGAAATATAAGAAAGGGAATCAGAATCTGTTGGGGTTTTTCATAGGTGAACTTATGAAGAGGATGAAGGGGAAGATAGACCCTAAAAAGGCAAGAGATATGATAAGGGATGAACTGGATAAGGCACAGGGAGGGGTATGAAGGAGTTAGCTCCACTTATATGGAAAGAGAAGAGGCTCTTTGTCGTTGATCAGAGATTGCTGCCTCATCAGGAGAGATGGATTGAATTAAAGGATGAGAAGGATGTATATAAAGCCATAAAAGATATGGTAATTCGTGGCGCCCCTGCTATTGGAATTGTAGCGGCATTTGGCTTCTTGCTGGGGGTCAGAAATCTCAAATTGTCCGATGATGATAAATTAAGAATTAGGATTAGAGAGATTGGAGAATATCTCAGGTCTGCAAGACCCACTGCCATCAATCTGAGCTGGGCTATAGAGAGGATGCTCAAAAGGACACTTAAATGGCTTGCGAATAAAAGAGGAAGTCTTATTACAATATTGGAATCTGAGGCTACCTCTATTTTGAGAGAAGATATAAAGACCAATCGCAGGATAGGATATTTCGGGAATAGATTGATCCCAGAGAAGGCGACAATACTTACACATTGTAATGCGGGTGCACTTGCAGTCGGTGGATATGGGACAGCAATAGGTGTGATAAGATCGGCATTTGAATCAGGGAAGGAGATTACTGTCTTTGTGGATGAGACAAGGCCATATCTACAGGGGGCAAGGCTTACCTCTTATGAATTGAAGAGATTGGGTATCAGGCACTATATCATTACTGACAATACAGCAGGGTACCTGATGAACAGGAAGTTGGTTGACCTTGTGATAACAGGTGCGGACAGGATTGTGAGAAATGGTGATACTGCAAATAAGATAGGGACATACTCTATTGCAGTCCTTGCAAAAGAGAACAAAGTCCCATTCTATATCGCGGCACCCATCTCCACATTTGATCTTACGAAAGAGAGTGGTGAGGAGATTCCCATTGAAGAGAGGGATTCAGAAGAGGTATTAAATATTTCTGGAAGAAGGATCGCCCCCAGAGGGGTTAGGGCCCTTCATCTCGGATTTGATGTAACCCCAGCAAAATATATAAAGGCGATTATTACAGAGAAGGGGATAATCTACCCACCTTATAGAAGAAATATCCTTAAGATAAGAGAGAGAACTGAATTAAATAGTAAAAGATAGTTTAATTTTCATTTTGCCTGAGGATTTATAGGCATTTGTGTATTTTAACTATACCCCAAAGGTCAAAATCATTCTGATAATGATAGATATAGAATGAAAAAAGGCATTGATAAAAGGGTGAAGATTATGTACTTGTTAGAGGAGAGGGTCAGAAATGCCTATTCAGGTCAAAGATGCATTCCACCACCAAATTATTTTGTTCATGATATGATTTTGGAGGGATGTAAATTGAATTTATATTTGATATAATTTATGTTAATCTACATTCACTTTCATAGGAGGTGATATGAATAGAAACCTATTTCTTCTTCTCATTCTTCTGCCTTTTTTTATATCAATCGGTTGTTCTGAAAGGGGGGAGGCAACTTCTGATATCGCTATAGCTGAGGATGTCGGTCTGTTTGATGTAATTACGGATACAATGCCACAGGATGTAATTGAGAGGGTTGAGTCCTGTAAGCCAGCAGAACTCAAGGATATCAATGGTGGGCTTTATGGTAAGTTCTCTCTTTCCTTATTTCATTACAACATTCAATATATTGCTGGAGGAGGAGAGAAGTATGAAAATGCCATTATTAGAATAGGGTTTGAACCAATACTTGATATTCTGCTCAGACACCCCGACTGGAAGTTTACGATTGAGATGCAGGGGTATATGATTGAGATTATGGCAGGACGTTTCCCGAAGACATTTGAAAAATTAAAGAGTCTTGTTAAGAACTGTCAGGTAGAGCTCATCTCATTCCATTATTCTGATCAGCTCTTTCTGGCTTATCCGGAGATGGATATGCAATGGTCATTTGATTTGAATCGGGCAGTCTTTGAGAGATTTGGATTATTTCCATCAGGAGTTGTCTTTACGCAGGAGGGGCAGTTCGGTGAGGGTATGCTCAAATTTATGAGGAAGAACGGTCTGAGTATCGGACTGTATCCAAAAAATCTATTTAGATATTTTAATGGTGGTATGATGGTAAAGCCACTATATAGTAAATATGAGACTGATGTTGTGATTGTTGGGGCGGGTGTAAATTCTGATGGGGTTGTAGTGGACTGGTCATATTTCAATGACGGGGAACTTCTTACAACAGGTGGCTTCTCTCCATATTTTGTAGATACAGGGAACTATAAGATAGATGAGGAATCAATCAGGAAGTATGAAGATGAGCTCTTGCAGAAGGAGAAAGACGGATATAAGATTACATCTATCGGGGACTATGTCTCCACGATAAAGGCAAAGGGAATTAAGCCAGAGCCACTACCCCCGCTTCTGGACGGGACCTGGCAACCGGATGACACCAATAATCTACACAGATGGATGGGTGATGCAAAAGGGCCGGTGGACAGAGACAATAAGGTCCTCTCCTCAAATTATTCTGCAAGAAAATATGTCCAGTCTCTTGAAAAGATGATAAAGTATGCAGATGGTAATGGAGTTGATACTAAGGAATATGAGACAAAACTTCTTAAGGCAAAGAGATTTCTTGCCTATGCGGAGGTCTCTGATTCAACAGGGTGGTATCCAAATCTGGTAGAGGTCAACTATTCACTTGAGAATGCAAAGAGTGCAAGAGAACTCTCCATAGATGCCATCAAATCACTCTCAGAGAAACTTAAATTCAAAAAAGTAATAAGAATAGACAATTATAAGGATGAAATCTCAGAGACAGAACAGATTGAAGATACGACTATTGATGAATCCTGTCCTGATGATATTCTACTGGATATCAACTCCGATTATTATTCTTATGAGATATTTTGTAAGAAGATAAATGATTTCAGAACTGATGTAAGGGTTCTCTTCTCTCCGAGAGATAAGAACGCTACAAGGAGTGTGCAGTTGACTCTTAATTTTGATACCGACGAGATAGAGTATGTCCCTGCTCTTATGGATAGTGAGGGTGTAGACTCTGCAATACTCTCATATAAAGGGGTGGATTTTGCCCGCAAGGAATTAAATACATCACTTGCAACGGGACTGATAAAAGTCGCTGACAGGAGATATCTGATAAAGCATTGTGAATACTTTCATATCGCCCCCTTTATTAACTTTGAAAACAGGAGCATAACTTTTATAGATAATTCACCCGAATCAGAGGGGTTTGAATGGAGATTCTCTATTGTAAATGGAGATAAGAGTACAGCATTTGAGGAGATGAAGAGAATAAATACACTCCCTGTGGTTTACATTGATATGAGCAGATAAGCATTTATTATAGACACGGGGATTTTATAACTTGTTTTAACTTGTTTTTATCCCCGCAAAATATTATAAGTGAGCAAGAGGATATTCTATGAATAGATTTTCAAATAGAGTTTTTAGAATTTTTATCAGATTGAAGGGAGTTATAGGGTATGAAGAATGATACATTCATCTATCAGAGGGTTATTGAAAATCCTGAGGAGTATTCGTTTAAGATTGAGTCGTTGGGGGAGTGCACTATTAATAATCCTATTAAACGAAAAGAGTTTGTATCAGACGATGAAAAGGTGGTCTTCCCATCACAATTAAAGAATATTTTGAAATTGATTAATACAGAGAATTTTCCAGCATTTCAGAAGGCAGGTCCCAGGGCTAAGATCTTTCACGACCCCAGCTGGACCAAGGCTGCAATCGTTACCTGTGGTGGGCTCTGTCCAGGGCTCAATGATGTCATAAAGGGACTGGTGAGAGTTTTAGAGTGTGATTATGGTGTAAAGGCGATCTATGGGATAAGATATGGCTATCGTGGATTAAATCCCAAATATAAACACGAGCCAATCCTTCTAAATTCTCAGAATGTTGACAATATCCATGAACAGGGAGGTAGTATCCTCGGTTCTTCCAGAGGAAATCAACCTGTTGATGTTATGGTGGATACACTTGTTAGAAAGGATATCAATATTCTATTCTGTATCGGAGGGGATGGAACACTAAAAGGGGCAAGGGCTATATCTCTGGAAGCAAAAAAGAGGGGATTAAAGATAAGTGTGATAGGGGTTCCAAAGACTATTGACAATGATATCTCATTTGTAGAACGTTCCTTTGGATTTGAGACGGCAGTATATAAGACATTTGATATCATTTCAAGTGCACACAATGAGGCGGAGGGGGCATACAATGGTATATCTATAATTAAACTAATGGGCAGGGATTCGGGTTTTATCGCAGTGTCAGCAACACTTGCAAATTCTGTTGTAGATATATGTCTTATCCCCGAGGTGGATTTTGAGATGGATGGAGAAAATGGATTGAAGAAGGCAGTGCTGAGATGCCTTAATAAGAATAAGCACTGTGTAATTGTGGTGGCGGAAGGGGCCGGGCAGAAGTTCTTTGGTGATCAGAAGGAGGTAGACCCATCCGGAAATGTAAAGCATAAAGATATTGGAGTCTTTATTAGAGACGAGTTGTCAAAGTTTTTAAAGGGGGAGAATATCGATTTCTCTCTCAAATACTTTGACCCATCTTACATTATAAGGAGTTCTCCGGCACAGGGGACTGATGCCATATTCTGTCTTTTACTGGCTGAGCATGCTGTACACGCAGCGATGGCAGGTAAGACTGAATGCCTCATAGGCACCTGGAATAACTTCTTCACGCATGTCCCCATCTCTCTGGCTGTTATAGAGAGGAGGAAGATACATCCCGAGGAGGCATTATATAAGGCAATGCTCTCAGCCACGAGACAGGAAGATTATTTTAGATCAGAGAAGGAAGAATAGTTTATGAAGCTCGCCATCGCCCAGATAAATACTGTGCCATCAGATTTTGAATGGAACTTTCGTAAGATTACAGATTATGTATTGGAGGCAAAATCGTCTGGAGCTGATATGGTTGTCTTCCCAGAGCTTGCACTATCAGGGTATATGAATCAGGACATAATCTATACAGTGGAATTTGTTGAGGAGAATAGGAGATATCTAAAGAGAGTTCAAAACATTTCTGATGGTATTGGAATTTTGATCGGTCATATTGAAGCCGAAAAAAATAGAGTTCATTTTAACAAAAAGGATATATCCTCTCTCAGGTTTGGTGGGGAGTTCAGATATTACAATTCGGCAACACTCTTTTACGATCGGAAGAGGATATTTACATATCATAAGCAGAGACTACCTTCATTTGATGTTTTTAACGAAGAGCGTTACTTTACTGTGAATAAGCAGAGAGGGGTATTCCATTTTAAAGGTAAGAGGTTTGGCTTAAATATCTGTGAGGACATATGGTATGAGGATGGGCCCTATGAGAGAGAGGCAGAGTCTGGTGTTGATATAATAATAAACATCAGTGCCTCACCGTTTTATGTCGGTAAACCAGAGATAAGGATTAAAATGATTTCAGAGAAGGCAAGGATGTACGGGATATTTACAATTTATGTAAATTCAGTTGGTGGACAGGATGAGTTAATTTATGATGGCAACTCCCTTGTATTTGATTCAAAAGGTAGATTGATAGCAAAAGGGATGGCTTTTTCAGAGGAACTACTCTCAATTGATACAGAGGGGAGATATAAGCCGATAATTGCAGAATTTAATAAGAATGAGCTTATATTTAATGGGATTATATGTGGTATAAGAGATTATTTTAAGAAGAACAACATAGAGAGGGCAGTTGTAGGTCTATCAGGTGGTATTGATTCCGCGCTCGTCTCAACTCTGTGCAGAATTGCATTGGGGGATGAGAATATTATAAATGTCTTTATGCCATCTGAATTTACATCGGTTGAGAGTCTCAGGCTGGTTGAGGATTTTATCAGGCGACAGAAGACAAGACTTGTCAGGATTCCTATTAAGAAGATTTATAATAGCTTCTGTGATGAACTTAAAGATTATAAAAAAGATCTATCCCTCCCATTTGAAAACCTTCAGTCCAGAATAAGAGGGAGTATCCTGATGTTTATGGCAAATTCTTTTGGTGGGGCGGTAGTGGCGACAGGGAATAAGAATGAGATAGCCCTTGGATATAATACATTATATGGAGATACAGTTGGGGCAATTGCCCCGATAGGGGATCTATACAAAGATGAGGTGATTTCCCTCTGTAACTACATAAATCAAAAATATTCTGAAATAATACCTGTAGAAATTATCAATAGAGTTCCAACAGCAGAACTGAGAAGGGGTCAGAGGGATGAGGATGATTTGCCTTTATATAGCATTACAAATAGGCTGTTGCCCGAGATGATTGAAAAGAATCGCACAGATAAGGAGTTGATAAAGATGGGTTTTGACCCCAAAGTGTTAGAATTTGTACACCTATCAATTAAGAGGTCTGAGTTTAAAAGACATCAGATGCCACCTATAATAAAGCTCAAGCCCAAATCATTTGGCTCTGGAAGAAGGATCCCAATTACAAATCATTTCAATTATCTTAGATAAAAGAATAACTATTGTCCAGAACAATCTGATTTAATAAGTTAACTATTTGTAAAATGAGGAAGGATTATCTCAAATATCAACTTAAAGTATAGAGTCTATTGTTTGTAGAGGAATTTTTCCTAATTCGGCATAGCCAAAACCAAAGGCCTTAAAAAATCTCTGCACATTTTGGGTAGAAGTTGCGATTAAAGAATCTAAAATATGTTTTACTGATTCAGTTTTTCTTTCAATTCATTCAGTCTTAT
>JBMFOP010000094.1:0-11908 GCA_049969675.1 Myxococcota bacterium
GAGACATAAAGAGGATAAGAGAGATTTAATAAGAGCAAAAGAGGAGAAGAGGAGGCTTGATAGAATCCTCAAGCCTCGCAGATAAAAAACTACTTCTCTGTATTTTTACAGGTTGAAAATTTCAAGGGTAAATATAATGGGCAAATCTTGAAAATGGCTGTAAATAATGGAATAAGACCGATAAGCCCCAGATAGCTCTGAAAATATATCCCAAGTGCCAATATTATTAATCCCAAAATTAATCTTAAAACTCTGTCAAAACCACCAACATTGCATGTCATAGCACACCTCCATATATTATTCTGATGCAGATTATATAAAAAAGATTCAATGGCATCATAATTATTGCACTTTACAATATACATTTTCTATCCACATCTGTTGAAAATAATTTTTTTAATATGGAAAGCCTCTATAGGATGAAACTATCTCGTCAGACAAAAACTCTGAAAGGAAGATTCTTATGAATAATTATAGTAGTATTTTTTATGATTGGTGTAAGCAAATTACATGGATATTTTCAGAGGATAAATTCAATAAGATAGTAGGAGAGGGGTCAGAGAGAGAAACAAATGAATTTAGTTGTTGTGGACAAATAAACCCCCCAAAAACTATAATTATGTGTTATAGGTGTTTGTCAGGTAAATAATTTTCAATAATCTATTCTGGTGTTTAAAAGGCGTTTAAAAGATGAGTGTGTTTATCATATCTATTTGAATTGAGCCTTATTTTTATCAACAGAAGCACTGAACAATAAGATAGTATTTGAATGATTTCAATAAGTTAGATTTACTTCTAATAAATTTATAAAAAACTTTAAAATTTGTGTTAACTATTTGATATATCATTATTTTTAGACAATGCCCATTTTTAATATTTAATAGATAAGGCTCCCAAAGATGTGATATTATCACAACTATAAAAATAGATGATTCCAGGATATTAGATTCTGGAATAGTTGCAAATAAGCACATTTGCGAGTAATATGAACATAATATATTAGTAAATACAGATATTTCAAAACTCATATATTCTGCAGTGCTCAATTTTACAATTATTTACTTTTATACCTTCATTCTTAAGTAGTAAAATTTTAAGTTTGACACCCATTGGGTTTGTAAATCCCCCAATTTTGAGGTCTTTCATAACCACACGATGGCAGGGGACTATTATCTGCAATCTATTGTGAGATAGGGCTCTTCCAATATACCTGTTTGCTTTATTTCCAAATACATGTTTTGCAAGAATGCCGTAAGTGGTTACACTCCCCGATGGAACTTCCATAAGAGCCTTGTATATCTTAATTTCTCTCTCACTATATCCAGTGAAGTCTGTATTTACCTTGATTTTATATTTACTATTCTGGATGTATGAAGTAATTTCCTCAATTAGCCTATCTAAGTGTCGTCTGATAGTTATAGATTCAATGTGAGGTGAATTTATAATAGTCCGATTATAAATATGAGGCTGGATTCTCTCTATTCTGAAGGAATAGATTCCCATATCAGTAATCTCAGCAAAAAATTCAAATGTGTTGTATTTAAATTTTATTTCAAACATATCTCAATATATCTGAAAATCTCATCAATAGATTCTATCCCGTTGAATATCTTACCCTCTGAATGTCTGAACCAGGTCATCTGCCTCTTTGCATATTGCCTCGTCCTTCTGGCGGTCATCTCTATCGCATCTTTTAATTCAATCTCATTTTTAATATATCTGTATGTCTCATAATACCCTATAGCATTGAATGCGTGTGAGTCTATATAATCATTCTCCATCAGAAATTTGGTCTCTTCAATAATTCCATTTTTGAAGATATCCTCTGTCCTCTTCTCAATCCTTTTATAGAGGATTTCTCTGTCGGGTATTATTCTGATGGATATATGTTCATATCTCTTCTGGTTAAATCTATGGCTTTTATGAAACTGGCTGAATCCCTGTTTGGTAAATAGTAGGACTTCAAGTGCCCTCTCAATCCGCTGACTATCAGTTTTACTAATCTTGATGGCATATTCTGGATCGCTTTTTATGAGTAATTCGTAACAATATGAGAGTCCTTTCTCTCTTATAATCTCTTTTGCTAACCTCCTAAATTCTTCTGGAATATCTGGAATAGGGGCTATTCCCCCAATGAGTGCCTTAATATATAAACCAGTTCCACCCACAATGAGTGGTATCTTATTTCTATCTATGACATCTAATATTCTCTCATCTGCCATCCTGATAAACTTCCCTGCATTTATCTTTTCATCAGGTAGAAGTATATTGTACAGATGGTGAACCGCCATCTCCCTCTCCTCTTCTGTAGGTGAGGCAGTCCCAATCTCCATATATTTAAAAAATTGTCTTGAATCTGCGTTGATAATCTCACATCCGAACCTTTTTGAGACTTCAATTGCTATTCTGCTCTTACTGCTTGCCGTAGGACCAAAGATGAGGATAATCTTATTCATCTATTTTCTCTCAAATCTTTTCTCAATCTCATCGATTGTAATCTCAAAATATACGGGCCTTCCGTGAGGGCAGGCAATAGAGAAGTCTGTTCTATCCATATCAATAAGCAACCTCTTTATTTCAATCTCGCTGAGTGTCTTCTTCCCTCTTACAGATGCGTGGCAGGCGGTAGTTGCTGCTATTTCAGATAGAATCATTTCATTGTTTAGTCTTGTAAAATCTTCATTCAGTGAGTTGACTATGTTTATAAATATCTCTTCATTGAAATCCGTTGTGAGGGCCACTGGAATTCCTTTTACAATGGCTGTGTTCTCCTGAAATATCTCTATCTCAAAGCCTATGTGTATGAGTTGCTCCATAAATATCCTGACTCTCATTATTTGAGATGGATTGAGTTCAATTGTGAGCGGGATTAGCATCCTCTGTGTAATAGAGCCTTTATTATGCACCCCGTTGATAATATTGTTATATAAGATTCTCTCCTGTGCGGCGTGCTGATCAATTAAGATAAGAGAGTCTTTTCCCTCCAGTATAATAAATCTATCCTTAAACTGACCAATAATCCTTAAAGAAGAGAAGTATCCAGATTCAACAAATATATTCTGTGTTTGAGTCTCTGTATTAAAATATCTCTTTTCAGATCTTTGTGTTGAATTATAGTTAGTAAAGTTATTGGAAGATTCGCTTATCTTTAAGAGCGAGTTTGCAGTAACCGGCATTGTGGATGGAATGTTAATGTTGAATGATTGTGTTTTTATATTATCTTTTAGAATATTCAATACTTCAGAATATACCCTGTTTGTATCTCTAAATCTTATTTCGGTCTTCTGTGGATGAACATTTACATCAATCTCTTTGGGATCAATTCTCAAGAATAACACCGCCACCGGGTATCTCATAGTTGGGAGAATATTGGAATATGCCTCGATGATTGCCCTTTTTAGAAGTCTGTCATTTACGAATCTGTTGTTGACATATGTATATATTCCTCTCTGGTCTGGTATGGATAACGAGTGAGTACTCCCAATAAATTTAAGAGATATGTAGTTCCCTATAGCATCAAACTCTCTTATATTTTCCTCCGAATATTCCCTGAATACAGAGAGGATTCTTGTTAAAAAATCCTTTTGCGAAAAATACTCCTGCAGAATCCTTTTTGAGGAGAGGAGTTTGAAATGAATCTTGGGATGTGCGATTACATATCTGATAAATGTATCGGTGATGGAGAGCATTTCTGTTGAATCTGTCTTTAAGAATTTCTTTCTAACGGGTAGATTATAAAACAGGTCCTTAATTGTTACCGTTGTTCCTTTTGGGGCAGCTGTCTCTTTGATAGATTTTATCTCTGAATTTTCAACCTCCATTAGATATGCCTCAGTCCCGGTTGAACTGACAATACTCAATCTTGCAACAGCGGCAATTGAGGCCAGTGCCTCACCTCTAAATCCCATTGTATAGGTATTATTCAAATCTTCAATCTTCTTTATCTTTGAGGTTGCAAATCTCTCTATTGTTAGTGGAAGATCATCTCTCTCTATACCGCAACCATTGTCAGTAACCCTTATTAGTTCTTTTCCGCCTTTTATGATCTCTATCTCAATGTAATCGGCACCGGCATCAATTGAGTTTTCAATTAGTTCTTTTACTGCATTTGAGGGCCTTATAATTACCTCGCCTGCGGATATCTTTGATATCGTCTCCTTATCAAGCCTGATGATTCTATTCATATAATATACCTTTCCTTGACAAAAGAAGAAATCTGCTATAGACAGATAGATATTAAGCAACTTTTTTTGAGAAATCAATTAGTTATGAGACATTCAAAGAATCAAAAGAAGAAGGTAGCAATCACCGGAGCATTTGGCTTTATAGGTTCTCATCTGATCCCTCTTCTGGATTCAGATAGTAGATATTCAAAGATTGTGGCTCTTGATATAAAATCTCCACCTTTCTTTGCAAAGAAGCTTTCATATTACAATGTTGATTTGACTGCCCCATCTGCTGAGGCGGAACTCTCAAGGATTCTTAAGAGAGAGAAGGTGGATACTGTCCTGCATCTTGCATTTCTATCAAATCCGGTCTCCAATATAGAGTGGGTTCACGAACTTGAATCAGTTGGCACTTTCAAACTCCTCAATGTATGCTCAAACTCCGAGATAAAGAGATTAATAATGTGGTCAACTACAATGGTCTATGGTGCATATCCTGATAACCCCAACTATCTTACAGAAGAACATAAGAGGAGGGGATGTCCGGGATTTTCTTTTGTTCAGGACAAGCTTGAGGCGGAGAAGGCTGTGATTGATTTTGCTCAAAAAAATGCTGATTTCAGATATACAATACTCAGAACCTGTACTATAGTAGGTCCTACAGTGGACAATATCTTTACCTCGTTATTTTCAAGAAATTATGTCCCTGTTGTAATGGGCTATGACCCTCTAATGCAGTTTATTCATGAGGTAGATGTAATAGATGTCTTTAAGTTTGTACTTGATAGAGATGTGGTCGGTGAGGTAAATGTGGCAGCAGATGGGGTACTACCTATATCAGAAATCTTAAGGCTTGGAAATATTGCACCTATCCCGATTCCATATTTTATATTCAAGAATGTTATTTCGTTTTTGTGGAATGGACAGTTGATAAGATTTCCTGCTGGTTTTATAAATTATATGAAGTATGTCTGGAATGTGGAGAACGAAAAATTGACCAAAAGGATAGGCTTTACGCCAAAATATTCCTCGCTTGAGGCAATCAAAAATTATCTTGGGACAAGGAGGCTTCGCAGGATAGAGCTTGCGAATTGATATATGTCTGAAGAACTAAGAACACAGGAAGAGAAATTTATAAATGAGATTATTGGAACGATAGGCGGAATAGGTGAGGAGTTGCGGGATACAAGTAGCAGACTCCTGAAGAAATCACCTAAGGAGATAATTGGTGGAATAATAAAAGCTACAAGAGATATAATAACCCTTGATTATTTTACCAATAAGAAAGATAGGGATGTAATTGATTTAACACCTGTAAATATAGATGATTTTGGTTTCGACAGCAGATATTTTGAGATGGTGCGTGGTTTTTACGAATTTCTATTTTACAAATATTTCAGGACAGCCATTAAAGGGATAAAGAATGTCCCTGATAATGGTGGTTTGATTCTTGTCTCCAATCATTCAGGTGCTCTGCCGCTTGATGGGATTATGCTTAGAATATCGTTGCTCAACGAACATCCTTCTCAAATAGATATAAGATTTCTAATTGAGGATTATATTTACCATCTACCTTTTGCCGGGACTTTTATGAACAGGATTGGGGCAGTAAGGGCATGCAGAGAGAACGCAGAGAGATTGCTCAAGAAGGGGATGGCTATTGCACTCTTCCCCGAGGGGATTCTGGGGATTTCAAAACTCTATAAAGATAGATACAAGATTCAGAGATTTGGAAGAGGCGGCGTAATAAAACTTGCCATAAGAAATAAAGTCCCGATAATTCCAGTCGCAATAGTGGGTGCTGAGGAATCTTACCCTATGATATATAAAATAAAGAGATTCGCTGGTTTATTAGGGCTGCCTTATATTCCCGTTACATATACGTTTCCTTTTCTTGGACCATTGGGGCTATTTCCTCTCCCATCTAAGTGGATGATTCAATTTGGTGAACCTATCAGGTTTGATAAACTCAAAAGGGAAGATGCTGAAGACCCAGCCCTTGTATCTGGATATAATGAGTCTTTGAGAAATAATATTCAAAATATGGTTAATGAACTATTAGCCGCAAGGTAGTTTTGGATTCTATATTTATAACTTCTAACAACATCTGGCCAGAATTATTTATTTGGATGTGGGGGCCTCGGTATCGTAAGATTATTTTGTCAAGCAACCCCTTTTTTACAAATAGTTAATCTGTTAATTTAGAGAAGTTTGAATACCGGAGATATCAACCGAATTATATATTCTCTATTTTATATAGCCAATCAGAGAAGGGTTCAAAAAACATCTTTTGTGAATATCTACTAATATATAGATCAGCGTGGGCAAACTTTATATTCTCATCCCCTACTATTAATTCATCCTTAATCTTTGAGGATGCGATGGCGAGTGGAAATCGGACAGTCTCGGGTGGAACTATGCCGTCAGCATTTGCAATAAGACATAAAAGGGGTTTGGTAAATTTTCTAAATTCCTCGGTAATATTCTTCCCTTCAAATATCAGGTCTTTATTGCTCATCCAGACAGATATCTCAGCATTTATAAATCTATTTGGGTCCTCTACCGTCTGGGTAAATTCTTCTGCCTTTGACATATCTATATGTTCTGAGTGTAGATAAATAGAGAGAAGAGGAGTCTTACTGATTACCGGGAGGAACATTTTTGCAAGTTCACGAGACCTCTTGAATTTGATATTCTTCATTATAGTGGAGGAGTAGAAGGCAGCCCTGATTATTGGATGAATCTTAATCCATCTGAGTGGTCCACCCAGATTGGTAAATGACCTGATATTGTCTTCGCCAAAGAATGCAAAATATATAAAGCCGATGCTCGCACCCAATGAACAGGAGAGAAAATGAATATCTTTTCTATGAGATGTGCAATTCTCCTTAATGAAGTTAACTGTTGCGGAAAGGTCATATTGTGCAATGTCAAGGAGACTATACTCTTCTTCCCTATCCTTATCATAGCAGCGTGATCTCCTCATCTGCCTGAAGTTTATCATATAGACCTCAAACCCCCTATCTGCCACATATTGTGCAAGGGACTTCCCATTTGGATGGTAATTAAATATAAATGAGTTCATCCCATAGCCCGGAATAAAGAGGGCGGGGGAGAGTGTTTTACTATATTTCTTTGTGTTTATTAATCTCTCAAGTGAGAGCTCCCATCCATCATTATTGTTGACTACATACTCTGATAATTTATACATACTTCCGATATATTCTCCTTTAAATAATCCGAATCCTATGTAGCATATTTTTTGGAATTTGTAATAATAAAATCGTCATAAATTATGTTATGAATTATAACTTAATGTAACGAAATGATGGGAGCTTGATTTTCAGTACAATAACACATCTGACCAAAATAAATTTTTAGGGGAAGACTTTACGAGGCGTTGCTTCGCTCTGCCATTTCACCTAAACGGCACCTATGGTTTTTACAGATATTTTTAGAGGATGAGTTTTACAAGGCAGCATATATGAGACAGAGGCTGATTTTGGAGCAATGTAATTTTAGTTGTTGAGGGTAATTTTTAGTGATGTTACTATGCAAATTAGGGTTGGCTCATTCATTAAGTGGATTTCTTCTATTCAAATGGAACATATAGTGAAAGCCCTTATTTGGTTTAATTATGACATTTATTATGAGACAAAACACCTGCCGGGTTTTATAAATTGGTTTACCTTACAGGGAGTAATGGAAATAGAATAAATCATTTGAGACTTATCTACAATGCCAGATGAAGAGCAAAAAGCATTAAATGGTAATTTAAGTTGGACAGGCCTTTTAATAGATAGTGTATTGAAGAAAGGTGGTAATCTAATTTTGAAAATATGGATTTAAAAGTTCAGAGCCCTTATTTTGCAATAAGATAGTTTGTGAGTTTAGACTATTGGGGGCAATAATGGATGTTCTTTGTGTTTTAACAAATTGAGTGGACGGAGAAAATCATCAGGTAGATTTATGTTGCAATTTCTGTTCTTTTGGTGTTATACAATAAACTCTCTGCCTGGAGAGATGTCCGAGAGGTCGAAGGAGCTCCGCTCGAAACGGAGTGTCCCCTCCGGGGACCGGGGGTTCGAATCCCTCTCTCTCCGCCAGAGTCAAGGAGTATGGAGAGATGTCCGAGTGGCTTAAGGAGCACGATTGGAAATCGTGTGTGTGGACTAAAATTCACACCGTGGGTTCAAATCCCACTCTCTCCGCCATTTATTATGGCCGGGCCCTGCGCGACGTGAGAATTACAAACCCCGTCAGGTCCGGAAGGAAGCAGCGGTAGTAATATCTCCGGGTGCCGCAGTAAGCCTGGCCTTCTTTATATCTGTTTTTGGTCAAATTGTTTAATTCATTATGACTTATCTGGTATTTGCAAGAAAATATAGACCGCTTAATTTTGATGAGATTGTAGGTCAACAGCATATTGTCAGGACCTTAAAGAATTCCATTTTAAATAATAGACTTCATCACGCCTTTATTTTTTCTGGACCAAGGGGGGTCGGGAAGACCACAACCGCTCGAATACTTGCAAAGTGCCTGAACTGTGAGACAGGGATAACTGTTACGCCCTGTAATAAATGTACTATTTGCAACGAAATTACAAATGGTTCTTCAATGGATGTACAGGAGATAGATGCGGCGAGTCATACAGGGGTGGATAATATACGAGATATTATTGAGAAGGTTGCGTATACACCGATTAAGGCGAGATATAAGGTCTATATTATAGATGAGGCTCATATGCTCTCAAAGGCGGCATTTAATGCATTATTAAAGACCCTTGAAGAGCCACCTCCTCATGTAAAATTTGTATTTGCAACGACCGAGCCAAACAAGATTATTCCTACAATTACCTCACGATGTCAGAGATTTGATTTTAAGAGGGTAGAGAATGTTGATATAGTGAATCACCTTGAGGGGCTTTTAAAAAAGGAGAAGATTAAATATACACGTTCAGCCCTGTCTGTCATTGCGCGTGAGGCTCACGGTTCTGTTAGAGATTCCCTATCTATTCTGGAGCATATAGTCTCCTTTTCAACAGGCGATGTGAATGAAGAGGCGATTACAAGGGCACTTGGACTTATCAGCAGGGCTACTATTCTGAAGTTATTTAAATATATTCTACAGAAAGAGGGTGCAAAGGCAGTTGAAATAATTGATGAATCATATATGGCCGGTTTTGATCTTCAACTGCTATTTAATGAGTTGCTCTCGCTTACACGAAATGTTTTACTGTTTAAGATCGGGCAGGGGAAGATTATTTATAATGACCTATCCGAAGAGGAGATTGAGGAGCTCAGACCATATATCAGTCAGCTCACTACTCAGGGTCTGCATATGCTCTTTGATATTTTTCTCAATGCGTCGGAGGAGATTTTAAGGAGTGAGCATGCACTATTTACCGCTGAGATTGCAGTTCTCAAGGCAATATCCGTCTCTTCTCTGAGACCTCTTGAAGATATAATTCAGAGATTTGAGAATTTAGAAAGGAGTATTATTTCAAAAGGGATTTCTTTTGATAAGACCGGCAACTTGCCTCCTCAAAGAAAGAAGCCAGAAATTAATCTTGAACAACCGGAAATATGGCTCAGGATTATAGATGAGGTAAAGAAGAGAGGGAAGATTTCTCTTGCGAGTATTCTGGAGGATGGTGTCTTTATATCTATAGATGAGAATAAAATAAAGATAGGGTTCAAGGGGGAGATTCAGCTCGCCTCTATACGGGATAAGAAGAATACAGACTTTATTAAACAGATAATAAAAGAGGTCTATCATAAAGATATAGAGATTGTAATTCAGGACCTCTCTATTCAGGATAAAACGGCTACCTCTGTGAGTGAAGAGATAGCAAAAAAAAAATCTGAATCCGAGCAACAGGAATTAGATGAGATGATGCGGCACCCGGTGGTGCAGACAGCAATCCAGATATTTAATGCCAGAGTTGTAGAGAATAAGGAAAAGAAGTAATGCAGTTTGATGAGAACATTGAGAGGGCATTATCTGTCATAAAGAGATTGCCTTTGGTCACCAATCGTACGGCACAGAAGATTCTTTTCTTCCTCTTAAAAAACCGTCAGACATATACAAAAGAGCTCATATCTGTTCTGGAGAGACTCACCTCTATCGGAGAATGTCGTATCTGCAATATGCCTACCTCAAATGAGATATGTGAAATATGTGCATCTCCAAAGAGGAATAATGAATTAATTATTGTTGAGGATTTCGCTGACCTCGCTGCTATTGAGCAGATGGGTGAATATAATGGAAAATATTATCTTTTAAATATGCGATTGGATATAAAGAGTGGGGTAGGTCCGGAGAATCTAAATCTTGAAAGGCTAATTGAGAATATCAAAGAGCAAAATATAAGAGATGTAATCTTTGCATTTGATCAGAGCCCTGAGATGGAGGCAACAAAACTACTGATAATTGAAAAACTACAGCCTCTTAATATCAATATGTATAATATCGCTGTTGGAATGCCTTTTGGTTCAGAGCTTGAGTATGCGGATAAAAGGACAGTAAGATATGCTCTTCAGAATAAGGTAAAAATATAGTAAAACCTCTTTGATGTCTAAGATACCTGAACTTTTAATCACTAAATTCCGATTTTTAAAATATATAGGGGTGGTTTTCTCTGATCTGTTTGGGTATATCAATATCTATCCAGTTGGTTTGTACCATTGTCTTTCATTAATTATTTAAGTTTATTGGCACATTAAAGTGCTATATTCAGATATGTCTTGTATTTCTTCTATGTTTTAATGCCCAATGTGGAAATTCTGGGCTCATAACCTCATTACTGTATTCACACTACATTCAAAACCTTGATAAAAATTAATCCTATACCGGTGGGAATATATCACTGCTGTCCAGAATAATCTGCTTTGAGAAGTTAACTATTTGTAAAATAAGGATTCTATATTTTCAAAACCAGATTATAACAATTCTCTTCATAATCAATTAAAAGGCTGTCCAACTTAAGTAAGGGCTAATAATCATTAGCCCCTACAATGGTTACATCTGGCACATCTGGTGGGGTCTTTAGGGATTTATTCATTCCTAAAAATTCTTGTATGGTAACCCCCATTAGAAACATATTGCTACTAATTGCACTCAACAACTGAAATCACTTTGCTCCCTCATCAACTTTCGTCTCTCTTACCACTTTATAAAACATATTCATAAGCAATATTTGTAAAATTTTCTAAGACTTAGTGCGATTTATATTCATATAAATCCTTCTCTTCAATATTCAATATCTAAGAGGTCTAAATTAAAATTTATACTGGACAGATGTGGAAATATATAGAAAAAATTTCTTATCTATCTATAAGGAAACCCTTTGCGGTGCAGGAGGCTGTATAAGGACCATAGCAGCCATCCCAATAATCATAGTATGTGCAGGTAGATGAGAGCGAGAGTTGTCCGATACAGGTGCTACCACAATAATATATATCTCCAAGTCTAGGGCATTCATATACCGTAATTCCCTGTGTTGCCTTAATTCTACCATTGACTGTGAGCATCTGGTCCGGGGCTGTGGTTCCAATCCCAACTTTGCCGTCTGCATTTATTACCATCTTTGTTCCATTAGTACTTCTATGAAATCTCAATTGCCCTGAGCCCTTTGTCCCGACTACATCTATATTCCAGGAGTTGGTGCTCTCACCTGATGTATATGTATCTGTATCATTTAAAACCAGTTGTCCACCTTCAGATAAATCTCCTCTGATTGT
>JBMFOP010000095.1:0-11344 GCA_049969675.1 Myxococcota bacterium
ATATGATTTGCTATATTTTCGCAGGAAGGAGTTGTTCCGGCATCTTCACCGGCATCAGTGGTAACATCCTCACCGGCATCGGATATTACATCTGTTACTACTACATCCTGAACAGCATCTGTCACGACATCTTCTACAACAACATCTCCACCTGCATCAGGACCAATAACTACAAGAGATAGGTCAGCATTTCCACGGGGTTCAAGTTTGAAGTTGCTATAACTGTAGTTTAGAACTCCAATGATAAAATTGAATTTATCTCCTACCTTTCTCTGGGCTGTATAATCATAAGGATATAGGTCATTTACCCTTAAACCACCTGTTACTTCAAACTCCTTATAGTCATTTGGTGCATCTGGATTTGCATTTATAACCTCTACATTCTCAACCTTTACCAGAACACCTTCATAATTCTCAGCCTTTGCTCCACCTGTTGCAATGTCATTTGGATCCACCACCTCGGGGGGTGGGACATCTGTAGTGCCAATCTTAGTAATATTTGTGGCGACTATCTCTGTGAGGTCGTTGTACTCTTTATAAGAGCCTTCAATGGTAATCTCATCTCCCGCATTAAATGGTCCGAGTCCCGAACTCTTTGGATACACAACTAAAATACCAGAATACTCACCTCCATTCTTCTCCTCCACAAATATGCCATTTAGATTTGTAGAGGCACTGTGTGTCGGTGCTGTTACAACCACATTCTTTACAATTATTGATTCATTCTCCTGAGGGTGATTCTGGCTTGATGTATTCTGAATATCATAAATAGTTACCTCTTTTACCACTACGGTAGTATCTTCTATCACATCAATACCGACATCTACTCCTGCATCAGCGACTTCAATCTCTATATCTCCCTCATCTCTCGGTTCAAGTTTGTAATTATTGAAAGTGGTGTGTAGAATTCCTATAAGTTTTGAAAATCTTGTCCCAACAGATGGCTTATATGAATAGAATATGTCATCCACAAGCAATCCACCAGTGACGGTCCATTCGCCATAGGTATCAGCCTCTTTTATAACAGAGACGCCATTGAGTTCAACCAGAACTCCCTGATACATCTCAGCCATACTCCCACCGGTGGCGATTGCAGATGCATCTGAAATCTTTACCGGTGAAGGGATATCCACCCCCTTCTGTTTTAATACGATATTTTTTACCTCTATTTCAGAGAGTGAGTATGTATCATTACTCCCCTTGAATTCCTTATAATA
This sequence comes from Myxococcota bacterium, assembly GCA_049969675.1. Taxonomy (GTDB): domain Bacteria; phylum Myxococcota; class SpSt-1050; order SpSt-1050; family SpSt-1050; genus SpSt-1050. The sequence continues at coordinate 1,218 of JBMFOP010000095.1, forward strand.
TCCCCAGACATCATATTCATAGCCAATCCCTACTTCAAGACCATCCCCAATTACATCAGACTTTCCTACAAGCAGGATTCCAGAATATGCCCCGCCATTCTTCTCCTGAACAAAGAAACCATTTAGACCTGAACTGGAACTCACAACAAATTTTGGAGAGGTTGAGATAACGCCGGCAACAAATATATAACTACCGACAGGGGGATGCCTTTCACTGCTCTCATCCTGAATGTCGTAGATAGTCACACTGATTGGTTCTTCTCCGCCGTCCCCTATATCAACAGCATCTCCTATATCTCCTACATCCTTTAATTCCTCTACATCTGCCACCACATCCTGAAGGACATCGCCGCCATACTTTACACACCTCTGATTTTCACAGATATACCCATTAGGACAATCAAAGTTGTTTTTGCAGTTATTTATATCCGGTCTTCCTGCCTCAAATTCAGCATCAGACGGTGTGGTCTCATCTCCACCACAACCGTGAAGAAAACCACCTATGTTAAACACAAATACCATTGCAATGACATAAAACAACCCGACAAATAATCCATGTTTATACATCGTAATACCTCCTTAATACTTAATACTTTTTAATAATGATTTTCTCAAAATAACCACCTTCAAAAGGATACAGATTAAAATACTAACACCTATTCCTTATTAGTCAATAGAAAAATTTCTATATATGGGTTGAATACAGCACCTCTAATCCTCTACAATAGAGGTATTTATCAGACAAATTAGCATACCTTAACTCAAATCTATTAAAACCGCGGTGCAATCCGGGTATGAAATTACAATCAGAGAATCTGTAGAGATAAATTGGTTAAAAGACTTTAATTGAGATACCTTTTTGAATCTTCATCTTTTGTATCTTCTTCAAATCTCTTTAATAACAGCATATCCTCTTCTGCTCTCATAATCTCCAGTCTTGTCTCAGTCTTTCTCTTCTTAACAATAAAGACATAGATAAATAACATTGTGAGTAGAATCCAGATTGTTGTGGAGCTTGTAATAATTGGCAACCACGCATACCTGAATCTCGTCGTCTTCTTAAAGTCCTTTTCAATATCTGATACTGTCTGCCCTGCCACCTTATAAATTGCAAACCTAAAATCCAATCCGCTCTTAACAAGTTCAAGGACTTTAAATAGCCCCTCCTCTCCTATTTTTGAGAGGAGATATGAGAAGAACTCGGATGATGTAAGATATGCATTCTGTATATCAACAGGGTTGTCCGGGAAGCCCTCTTCAAGTGTGTAAATATCAATATAACTATTGGAAAAAGCCTGTCTTATCAATCTGAGGCTACGGGATAGTCCGCCCCTCTCCTCAAAATACATTGAGAATCCCTCTGAAAACCACTTCGGAATCTTCTCTTTTGAAAAGTTGTGTAAGAAGATATGTGCGAGTTCATGTCTGAATGTCCTCAAAATCTCATCCGGCCCGTTTGTGTCATCTCCCCTTAATATTATGATACCCTTCTTTGGATAGGCTATTCCAACTGACCAGGTGGGCGCCCTGTATCCTTCAGGCTGAAGTGACTCATATTCACTCAAATTGGATGCAATCTTGATAGTTATCTTCTCTTTAATGGATACAGGCACCATCTTCTGAATCTCAGCATATTCCTCTTCGGCATTCTTAAGGACCAATTCGGATAGGCGTCTCAATCCCGGTGAGGATTCAACCTGAAAGTGGTCTGAACTAATTCTATAATCAGAGCCAGCAATAAGAAATATTAAAAAGAGTTCATTCATTATAGTGTCTTAATCAGCCTTAAGAGTCTATCCCTTCTATTTAGTTCTGGCCTCTCAATTACCATCTCCATAAGCCTCTTTAATATCTTACCTACCTCTGGCGAAGGGGGAATATTCTTTATCTTCATTACATCGTTCCCATCTACCTCTAATTGATTCAGATTTATCGCAGAAGATTCTCTTTCTATTTTTTTTACTCTCTCATTTAGTTCATCAATCATCTTTATTGTGCACTTTACCATCCTCCCGCGTGCCAGGACATCTGCCTTCTGCAAGAGAATTAGTGAATCAATCTCACTCCCCATCTTCCGAATCAGTCTTCTGATAGCTGCATCAGACCATTTGCTATTATATCCAATCATATGATTTGAGATAATTAGCCTCGCTCTCTCTATGGATTTATTGGAGAACCTTAACCTCCTGAATGTTTCAGCCACAATTTCAGCCCCTTTTGTATCATGTCCATAATAGGTGGCATCATCTGTACTTCCAGACTTACAGAGCGGTTTTGCCACATCATGCAAAAGCCCTATCAACCTCAACTCAGGGTCGTCTTGCGGCAGATAGTCCATAGTCTTTAATGAATGGTGGAATAAATCATATTTATGCCATCTGTTCTGTTTGAAACCGATTGTGGGAATAAGCTCTATAAAGATATGTTCAAGGAGTCCAGATTTGTGCATCAGAATAACCCCCCTTGATGGTTTGTCAGCACCCATCATCTTCAGAATCTCCTCCCTTATCCTCTCAATTGAGACCTTAAGAAAGATGGGTATTGTGGCCTTAATAGCAGGGAGAATATCTTTGTGGAGTTTATAATTGAGAACGGTGGCAAATCTGATTGCCCGGAGAGCCCTCAAACCGTCTTCAGAGAATCTATCATAGGCATTATTTACACACCTGATAATCCCCTGTCTGATATCTTCAACACCGTTATATGGGTCAACAAATCTGTCTTTGACAGGGTCATATGCCACTGCGTTAATGGTAAAGTCTCTTCTTGAGAGGTCCTCCTCAACACTCACACCGAATATAACACTTTCTGGATGTCTTCCATCTCTATAATCTGATTCACTCCTGAAAGTGGTGATCTCAAACTTCGTGTTTTTGTAAATTACAGTTACCGTCCCGTGCCTGATACCTGTGGGATAACTATTCTTAAATATTCTCATTATGCTGGCGGGAGGGGCTGAAGTTGCTATATCCCAGTCCAGATTCTTTCTTTTTAGAATCAGATCCCTGACAGAACCACCTACCATAAATGCCTCATAGTGATGCCTCTTTATCTCCCTGATCAGAGAGAGTACAGATTCTGGCACCCTATCTTTTAATCTGACATCAGTCATAATCGCCTGATACTCTATGGTGAGAAAGAGATTTGTCAAGCAAAAATTTAGTATGGTGGATAATGGGCAGGTAGATTATTTATGTATATATCTCTTAAGAAATGCCTTTGAGATATCTCTTCTGATGGGTAATAGATTGTTGCTGTAAGATCTCTTTGCAAAGTTGATATCCGGTCCGTTCCAGTTACTCAAATCCAGTTTAAATACATAGTAGTAGCTCGGGTCTATGCCGATATGATATGGGGCAGAGTTGGTATCAATTTTGATTACTTTCTCCTGTCCAATATTTATAAGGTCAACGGTTGTGATCTTCTCCCCCTCATTGGTATATAAATGTATCTCAAGACTCTTGAGGTTCTGGATTCCACTATTTTTCATAATCTTAAATGAGACAGTTTTGCCTGTATAATTATAATCTGAGACCGAAATCTCGGGACAGGGGGTGGAGTATATCCATTCATTGAAAAAACTCTCCCAGAAGTTATAATCTGAGGTGTATTCAATTAAAAAATCTCTTAAGTCCTCTGTAGTGGCAGTCCTATGCCTATATTTATTAAACCAGCCTTTTAAGAAGTCGTATCTGTTTTTATTAAAGTCCCTTTCAACTCTTAGAAGGATCATCTCCACCACAGATGAGCCATATTTGTAAAATTGGTCCAGCACCTCATTAAAATAACTCATCATATCATCTGAATCAGAAAATCTGAGTGGAACACCGTACTCATAATACTCGTCAGAGGCATAGTTTCTCCAATAGTACTTGATTTTCTCCGCTGTGGTTGAATCAGCGATAAGAGGAATTATCTCATATACCGTGCTCCATTCGGTGAAACCCTCTGCCAGCCAGAAGTGGGGCCAGTCTGAAAACATCAGATTATCTCCCCACCAGTGGTGAATTACCTCGTGTGCTGTAACATATTGTGCCTCAATGCTCTGTCCATTTATTATATCAGAGCCTATCCATATAACAGTTGTATTCTCCATCCCGCCGCCAAATTGAGGAATATCTACTATCTGAAGTAATTTTTCAAAATCATAGGGACCTACAATCTCCTCCATCCTATCTATAGCCGTCTTTGCTGAGGAAAATGCAAGTTTTGCCTTTGATAGATTGGATTTGAGTGCCACTCCTTTGATTTCTACTCCTGATTTTGATGTTCCAGCGTTAAATTCGTTGTAATAGTTACTTGCAGCAAAACTCAGAGAGTATAGAGGGACACTGGTTGAAAATTCAAATTGATAAGAATTATCGGATGCAGATTTTAGTCCAAATGGGCCATAAACAGTCCAGCCATTATCTGGTGTCTTTATTGTCATAGATAGATTTTCAAGAGTGATGTTGTAGTCGTATTGGGGAGAGATATCATAAGTTGATTGTGGTACAAATAGCCAATAATTGGCATAATATGGTTCATTAAATGGACCTATTGCAGATTCCTGATAGTTCAATCTCCATCTTCTGAGTCCGAAGAGTTCATCATTTGAGTTTACAATAAAGCTAAGTTGTACCGAGATCCTCTCTCCCTTTTTATAAGGTGGCAGGCAGATCGTAATCTTTGAACCATCATAGATATACTCCCTATCAACGCTATTTATTGTATGTCCATTTCCAAAGAGTGTAAGTGTATCTCCATCAGATTCTGCAACAAGAGATATCTCTTCTTCAATGTAATATTTTGATGCCCTGTAGTCTTTGAGGTCAATGTAGATATTGATGCCAAGTCCTTCTGTATGAACACTATCTTTAAATGAACATTCGTGAATACCTGTATCTGTCTCATTTGTATCCTGAGATACCCCATCCTGTGTATCAGAAATATCTCCTGATGAGATATCATGGCCACCTTCATCTGCAGCGATTAGCTCCTCACCTACATCTGTTGTGGAAATATCCACAGAGGTCAAATCAGAGAGAATATCTGATATAGCATCTTTATAAATGTTCTCGTTCTGGATATCAGTATTAATCGTATCGTAATAAGTAATATCAGAAATTTCATCATTGTAAATTCCATTCTCAATCTCTGTCTCCGAACAGGAGTAGAGGAGAAGATTCATATTTAAAAGCAATAATAAGAATAATCTTTTCATATATATTACCTCGCAGGAATGGAAGATATCACAACCTAAAACTTTTACGAATTAAAAAGAATTTTATCCTTAAATATGCGACATATCTGTCAACAAATCAAAAGTTGATAAAAACCTTTCTAACTATTATTATAATTCTGGAGGTTGAGATGAGAGGATATATCTTATTGTTTATCTTTTTAGCACTCGCTTATACCTGTTCTGATAGAGAGTATAAAGCCCCTCAAGGAGGTGAAAGTTATTGTAAAGCTGCTGACATCTGGGCAGAGGAGAAAGATGGTTGTGTATATGTTCACTGGAGATGTGAAGGCGGCGAAAATCCAGAAGTCATACTCTCAAGAAAGACAGATTATAATAATTCTGCACTAAAAGAGGAATATTTCCAGATAAAATCAAACGAATATTTAGATTGCTCAATAAAAAGAGGGATAAAATATACTTATTCAATTATTTCAGAGAATAAGGAAGTTATAATAAGCACAAATATTGAGACAGCACCAGTAAAGGACTTTGATATAAAGATTATTTCAGAGAGGGCAACAGGGAGACTGTTGGAGATTGAACTCATCTATCACCCTACCACTGAGAATCCATTTGATATGAGCAGGCTTGATATAACGATGAAGGTATTAAAGCCCGATGGCTCAGATGATGAGTCCAGAGGCTTTTTTATGACTGAATACAATATTGAGAGAGATGAGGGAGATAGGGAGAGATTTGTAAAGGGGGAAGAGAGATTAAGAGTTAGATATAACCCCAATATGGCAGGTACCTATATCCTCTATTTTACAATCAGGGATGAAAATATTTTATTGACTTCAGGATATTATCCGGTGGAGGTGAGTAGATATAAAGGGCGAGATTATATAAAGGTGAGCAAAAAGAATCCACTCTACTTCTCTGATGAAAATGAGAAGCCCTTCTTTCCTATAGGATTTAATATTGGATGGGCAAGATATTCCGGGCTCTTTGAATTTCAACACTACATAGATAAGATGAAGGAAAGCTATTCAAATCTTTTCAGGATGTGGATGATAAAGTGGAGCAATGCAATAGAGTGGACAGAGGGATATGGCTCAGGTGATTATAAAGGACTTATGAGATATGCTCAGGATAATGCTGCAAGGATTGATAGGATACTCTCTTATGCAGAAGAGAGAGATATTAAGATAATGCTCACATTGGGTTCTTATCTTGAATTTACTGAGGGAGGGAGCTGGAATGAAGGTTCGTGGAAAGAGAATCCTTACAACATAGAAAATGGTGGGATGTGCAGGAATTCATCTGATTTCTTTTTGATGAAGGAGGCAAGAGAGTATTATAAAAACAGATTGCGATATATAAGTGCCAGATGGGGGTACTCCTCCTCTATCTTTGCATACGAATTTTTTAACGAAACTTATGCACCTTTTGAATGGGTCTCAGAGATGTCTGCGTTTCTAAAAAAGATTGATTATAACAGACATATGATATCTACTACATATGGAGATGACAAAATTTTTACCCTCAAGAATATAGACTTTACAATGACCCATCTCTACGGGAACCCACCTGAATTGATTAAAGATTATCCTCAAAGGGTAAATGAGATTACAACCCAGCATATTACGAAGTACAAAAAGCCGTTTTTACTTGCAGAATTCGGGATTGACTGGTCAAAATCCGATTATGAATATGATAGAGATGGCACAGCTATAAACTTTCATAACGGGGTCTTTGCTGCCATCTCCTCTGGCTCCGCAGGGACGGCGATGCTCTGGTGGTGGGATGATTATATTGATAGATTAAATCTGTATAAAATCTTATCACCTGTAAATGTTGTTATTGATGAATTAGGAGATATGTCTAACTATCGTCCTCTCAACATGGATAATTTAAGATATGAGAGAGATAAACTGAATGTTTATGGAATCGTCTCTGATAGTAAGCTACTTTTGTGGATACAGAACAAAGAGTCAAACTGGTATAATGAGTATAATCAGATTGAATATGAATCAGTAAGTGGTGTTATTTCTATTCAGAATCTCAATCTTGATTGTAAGGCGAAGATTAAGATATTTGACCCGTGGAATGGTTATATAACGGACAATTATTTTTCAAATATAAACAAACAATATGAATTTTCATTTGAGAACATAAAAAGAGATATTCTTCTTATTATCAGATGTGATTATTAAATTTATTTTCAAAAATCAAATACACTTCTTTCAATCTCACTTTCATGCTGAATAAATTATTATTTTAGTCCCTTTGAGATAATAAGCCTTTTGTTGTAAATTTGAATCTCTTCGGCAAATCATCTGTAAGTAGAAAGAGTGTCAGTGGATTTAGTCTATTTGAATTGAATGAGATAAAGATTTTTAAGAGATTATGCCTCCAGTCAAAAACTCATCAGGGATAAAGGGTTTTTCAAAGTGGTTTTCTCTCACAAAAACAGAGAGATGGCTGACAGACAAATCCATCTGGACAACCACCACAATCTTCTTTACACACACATTGACAGTTATTCAGGTCTGCTTCATGTGTTTCATCGCATTTTAATTCTTCTGCACTGCATTTACAGGTGCAATTTACTGGATCAGGTCTATATCCGATATTACAGGTGAAGTTCTCATCGCATACGCAGGAGCAATCATCATTCTTGCATACAAAATAGAGACTACAGGCACCACCGCACTCCGAGGGACATACCCAACTACAACTATTCTGGTCACAGACATAATTTTCAGAGGGCTTATTCCCATCACAATCGGGTGGACACTCACACCTCCCCGTCTCTGTATTACACTTAAATGGCTTTTCACATTCCCCACAATCTTTTATTGGTCTGTCTCTATCAATCCAGTATCTATAAGAGACGGCAATCTTATTTCCTGGTTTTTCTGGTCTGCAATCTCCAAAGAATGATATTCTCTGAAATACACCATCATAATCAAATCCATTTATCGGGTCTCTCGGTGTCGGTTGAGGGCAATTAGCGGGTGGATTCTCCTGAACCACCTTTATTGAGGCAGAAATCGGTGATTTTGAGAGTGAAATACCAGTTGCTGCGATGGCAGAATCAACGATTGCCTGCATTGTGGCATCAATAGAGGCATTATCCTTAATCAATCCCTGTACTCCATTTGTCCTCTGAACAAGTATATCATAAAGAGATGGATTTTTGGTCTCACCCCCACAATCATTTGTTGAGCAGATAATTGCGTTTGCAATAAGTCCATCTATATCTTTTCTGTTTGAGATCTCATCAAATATGACAGGCCAGGTGGGCAGGTTCTTGTCCCACCACGGACCATCATTTGCATCTGAAGGAGGATTTCCATTTACATATTCACCTTCACGATTGCTCTGGTCCCCTGCATCTGAGAGAAAGATAACGACCACCTTTGCACCAAATCTTATTCTATTCGTATCAGCAGGTTCTCCTTGCCCTGGTGTTGGTAGTAATGGAATGGCATTATTCTTGGGATTTAGTAGTGCATCATATAGAGATTCAACTCCCTTCTCCGTCCCTGTGCACTGCGCATCCCCAATACAACTCTTATCTGAAAGGTTACATGGCTGTTTAAACCAGCTCTTAAACTCATCCAGATCCTTTGTAAAACCGAATACTTTTCCGTAGTTCTTTGTGGGTGTACTGCTATTCTTTAGAGTCTTCTGCCAATAGCCAGTGGTTATAGCGGCAATCCTGTAATCCACCTGTGAATTTTGAAGTTTATCAACAAAGGAGGTAGCTGCCAGATTTACTGCCTTCTGATATGGTGCCATAGAGCAGGAATCATCTACCACCCATATAAAATCTACTATAGGATTACCAGAGTTTTTGATATCGCACTGGACACCTGTTGTATCACCAATCTGTGCAATTGCAGAACCGTTTGTAATATCTCCTCTCAAGATCTTTAACAAAGGATCAGAAGAGAACTTGTCAGATGAGACCAGAGAGCCCACGACAATACTCCTGTTGTTCTGTCTTCTTATTATCTCAATTTCAAGCTTCCAGTCAGCGCTGTGTCCACCACCCTTCTCAACTCCATCTGCAAAGAGCCCATCTACTATATCGCCCAAAAATGCCTTTGCAATGAGGTTCAATCTACCCTTTAAATCATCCTCCTCTCCTCTCCCATAGTCATAATTGGCGACAATTGCTGGATAACCATCCCAGGTGATAAAAGTTTGCGTAATTGGATTTGATAGACAATCAATCTTTTGTAAATACCCTGATGGGACTTTACAGGGCGTATCGCCTCTTATAATCTTTTCTTCTTCAATTACATCGGCACCTTCGCTCTTCTTCTCAATAAGAAAACCACCCACCCCTTTATCTTTGTGAACAAAGATGAATCCCTTTTCACTACCATTTAAGGTCAATTTAGAGATATTTATATCGGGTGGTATATCCCTATATTCATCCGCAAGTGCAAGGAGTGCATCTGCATCTTTAATATTAAAGAAGTTGATAGTAATTAGATTCTCTGTTGAACATGCATTGTGAGCCGCTCCCTTCCCATCATTCCCATCATTGGGATTCAACTCACCCTCTTCAAATCTGCCGTTTTGATTTGCATCTTCTGCCCCATCCATAATCCCATCTCCATCAGTATCTGGATTTAATGGGTCTGTCGTAGTATTTGGGTCAGCATCTCCCTTAAAATCCTTACAATTGATAAAATCAAGGTTAATCGTCATTCCACTCTCCACACCATCAGTTAAGCCATCTCCATCAGTATCCGGATTGGTTGGGTCTGTCTCACCCAAATCCATCTTTCCATTTTTATTTTTATCCTCCTCGCCATCTGCAATTCCATCACAATCTGTGTCAATTCTTCTCGGGTCTGTCTCTCCAATATTTACTGCACAGTCTCCATTCTTATCCTCAACGCCGTCTTTGAGTCCGTCCCTATCCATATCAGGGTCATTGGGG
>JBMFOP010000096.1:0-11182 GCA_049969675.1 Myxococcota bacterium
TTTCCACAGCTCTAATCTCTCTATCAGTAAAAAGAGATAGGCCGTGCTTTACATCTTGTGCTGAAAAAATCTGTGTTATTATTGAGGTGTTATTGTTTGACATATTTAAATCCTTCTCCTTACTGTTCCCATTCGTTCATACACTTCATAAAAAAGCATAAGACCTAAACTTAATACAATATACAACATCAAAGAGCGACTATCAACAGAAAAGGTCAACAATTCTCTGGACTGATGAAATGTGAACAATTATAACCTTTTTTGGCATAGCCGAAACCAAATGTCTTGAAAAATCTTCTGCGCATTTTGTGTAGAAGTTACGATTAAAGAATCTATATAGACCTTTGGCTTTTAAGCATATAGAATTAGAAAGGCATTATAAACCAAATGACTAAAAAAATGGCTCCCCGGGCAGGACTCGAACCTGCAACCTTGCGGTTAACAGCCGCTTGCTCCACCATTGAGCTACCGAGGAGTGGCAGGGTCTGGTATATAGAATAAAGAAAATATTCCGTCAAGTATTTTTTATACCAAATAAGTATTTTTTTATTTGGATTCTGTTTTTCCTTCTTGGTTTTCCAGACAATTTGATTCTTAAAGATTGAATTTATATTCTGTATTGTGAACAGAAAATTTGCTGAACAGTAGTGATTTTTCAGATATATTGAGTATTTTAGGTTGAATGAATATTGTAAGGACATTCTATCCGCATTCCCTTATTACCTTTAATGCTCACCTGATGTACATCTTTTTCTATAAAATATTGACTTATTCCAGAAAATACTATTTTTACTGCAACATTCTTAACCAAGATAATCTCGTTAGAATCTCAAAAGGTGTAATCATAGCACTCTGTTTAAAGAAATTTGCTATTTACAAAGCAGATATTGTGATGTAAAAGACTCATCTCTTTTGGAGGTTAATATGAGGAGATTTACTTATTTATTGATTGTTATATTGATTGCATCTTCTAATTCTCTTTTAGCATTGGAAGGGGAGGGGAAAGAGGAGGTAAGAGTAGGAGGTAAGATGAATGAAGAAGGGAAGAAAGAGGGGAAGGAGAAGAAAATCTCTGTCTTTGAGATAGTAAATAAACTCTTCGGTGTGAATGTTAAGGTGGATGGAAAGAGATTTTCAAAGGAGCAGAAGGCTGAGATATCAGGTAAGATTGAGAGTAATATGAAGGACTGCGTTGCAAAAGTATTGATGGAGCATGAGGAATTTCAAAAGAGGGATAAGAAACTATTTGATTCAGATTCAGTATTAAAGATTAAGGTTAAAGCAGGGACATTTGATAATATTAAGATTATGAAAAGCGTCACAAAATCACCATTTATTAAAGAGTGCCTGAATTCCCTCAAGGAGTTTGAGACTGGTCATAATATAAATTCCGAACTGATAGTAAAAGTAAAGACAAATATTAAGTAGAGGAGGATCTTATGAGAAAAATTGAAATTATAGCGATTCTCTTTTTGTTTTTATCACTTGCCTGTTCCGAGGATATCAAAAATAATCATCTCACCGATACAGGGCAATCAGACATTACATTAACAGATGTCGTAAGAGATATAGATACTCAAGATGTTAATAGAGATGGAGAGATTGGGCCAGCGGATATTGGTGATGAAGATATTTCAACTGATATTGGTCTGGATATTGTAACAATTGATATTCAGTTGGATGTAAATGAAGGTGAGATAACTGAGGAGATCTCAGATGTAGTATTGGAAGACACAGAGGTGGTTGATATTGCTTATGATGCTACTTCTGATGCGATTTCCGAGGATATCAAATATGAAGATGCGGGGTCTGATATTTCTACTCAGGATGCAGGTCCTGTTGATACCGGAACAAAGAGAGGGCTTTTATTCTCAGCAATAAAGAAATTTAAGACAAAGCCTTCTATATTTTATGTAAATCCAGAAGGAGGAGTGCCGCAGGAGATATCTCCGGATTTGTCTGATGAATTTACAAGGCCATTCTGGGCACCCGATGGAAATTCATTTTATTTTGAATCATCAGGGAAGATTTATAAAACACCATTTGGTAAATTTGAGCCTGTTGAGGTATGCTCGGGGATGGATTTTGCTGTATCCCCAGATGAAAAGTTAATCGCCCTCAATAAATATGTAAAGATTAATGAATTTGGTGAATATGATTATGAACTTTTTATTTACCACATAGATACAAAGGAATATATCCAGATTACAAATTTTAGGGATGGTGAGATGGAGAATAGACCTTCATCCCCATCTTTTTCACCCGATTCAAAAAAGATTCTCTTCTCTGTGTTAAATCCAACTGGCGCTTATGATGTGTATTCGAGTGACCTTTTCATATATGATATTGAGACTGGTTTTATGGTAAATATTACGAATCAGGCAAAGAAGATTCAGGCAATGGTTGCTAATCGTTCTGCCGAATGGGCAACTGATATAAATAAGTATGCATATTTGCACATATTATATCCGGAATCAGGTTATTATCTGGTAGAAGGATTAAACAATACGGTAAGAATATCAGAAGAGACTCATAATGGAATAGACGGTATCGCCTTTTCTCCCAATTCAAATGCGCTGGCAATTGCCACCGGGCTCGGGAAGGGTATTAAGATTATTGACCTGAAGGGTCAAATACTCTATGAACTGCCTATTATTGACCTTGAATATATTGATAATCTCAGCTGGAAGTAAATTATGTAGAGATACTGTCGTAATCTCTTGCCGCAAAGCAGTTGATATTTACTTTATATTCATTGGCGGTGGTTATTACATCCTTTACCATCTTATCTATAAATTCGTCATTATGTGATGGGTCGTGATGAAAGAGAATGAGCGTCTTTGCTTTTGAGAGTGAAGCTAAATTGAGAGCATCCATATTTGAGGAGTGTCCCCAGCCAAATCTATTGGGCAGTTCCTGAATAGTAAATTGGGCATCTACAATCAGATAATCGGAGTCTTTACAAAATTCTGCAAACTCTTCAATTGAGCGGGCATCTTTCGCACTGGAATATAATTCGCAGTCAGTCATAAAGGTAATTATCTTTCCATCTTCCTCAAATCTGAAGGCAAGGGTCTCCTGTGGATGATTTGTATTTGTATAACTTATCTTTGCACCACCTATCTCAGAGCCGCTTGGGAATATCTCTTCAAATGAGAGCTGACTCTCCATAGTATTAATTCCAACAGGAAAGTATGGAGTCTTCATCTGTTCAGAGAATATCTCCTTCAGTCTATCTTTATTTCGCTCAACACCCATTACAGCAAATGCATTGTTTGGTATATATGCAGGGACAAAAAATGGGAGACCCTGTATATGGTCCCAGTGAAAGTGTGTAAATAAGAGGTATGTTTTTCTGGCAGCGAATTTGTTGCTCAACATATAGTTGCCAAGTTCTCTAATACCGGTCCCGGCATCAATAATTATCTGGATGCCAGATTGGAGATTAATTTCAACACAGGTGGTATTCCCACCGTAATATTCTTTCCATTTACCCGGCGATGGTATAGAACCACGTGTTCCCCAGAATGTTAATTTCAATATAAGACTCCTTTTAATTTATATTTCATACAACCCCATTTATCTTCTACATCTGGAATATCAGATAGAAGAAGATCTTCTCCATATTATGTGCATTCTGATCCTTTAGATGGAACGAAGCAAATACAGCCTTGCCTGAATTAGGTGAATCCTTGTATGAGACTATTACCGGACGCATTGTCTTATCGTTATAGACATCTCCCTCAATATGTATTACTGTGTTAGAACCAGCAGAATCCATTGTTGTCCAGCATATGGAGGCGATACCTACCTGATTTATCCCGAGGAGAGCTACCATGTTCTGGTCTATTACATTACACTGGAGTGGGGCGGTACAACCTGTCATACCCCTCGCCGAGCCTCCGGATTGGGCAGCATTAGTAGAATTATCATCCCCATAAAAATCCACTGCGTTAGGGAAGAGCTTTTCAAAGTAGTCGTAGGAGTAATCAGATGCCATAAATGAATTACCAGCGGCTACCCAGTTTCTGAGGTTTGTTATGACACCTGGATCCAGATTCTCTATTGCACCACAGTTTATGATGAGGATATCATACTTTTTCAACTCGTTATAGTCAGTTACAACTTTATCATCATCCTGAACATAAAGTGTATAAGGCAGTTTGAGGTCATCCAGAATATGCTCCATCGCATCCCATTGTCCCTGCATAACCGCTATTTTTGCATTGGATTTTACGCATTGTGCTCCAATATCGGTGGTCTCCCTGTTCTTTACAACCACAGGGATATCTGTTGTAAATGAACCGGCGGCTATATGAACTGTCTGATTCCCTACCGGAACACAGGAGAGTGTAAAGTAGCCATCAGGGTCTGATATTGTGCATTTGCTCCCTACACAGACCTCAGCACCACCTATCCAGATCTCCTGCCCGGGGGAACAGACTCTCCCTGTGACATTTCCGCACTCTGTATTTGGGTCCGCTCCATATCCATGCAGGACCACTGAGTAGACAGGGTCTATAGCGTCTGTGCTGGATATATCAAGTTTCCCTTTATCTTCGCCATCTTCCATTGGTTTGTATCTAACTGTGACAGTCTTCCTCTCCCCAGCGGCATATTTACCTGTTGGAACAGAGCCCTGAATTGAAAAGTCCGGTGAACTTTGTGCAGAGAGTTTGATTGAATTTACCTCAAGATCTGCGGTCCCACAATTTATTACCTCTACTGTCTGGTCAGATTGTGAGCCAATATTTACAATGCCATATTCAACCTTTTTGGGATTTACACAGACCTTGGGACCTGTTCCACCTCCAGAGACTGGGATGGTGGCAGCTGTTTTGGGTAAGAATCCAGAGAGTATCTCTACCAATATCTTACCGGTCTCTATCTTTATATCTCTCGGCTTAAAAGTAACATCAAATTTTGCGCTTTTGCCGGGCATTAGTGTCTTGGGGATTGGGAAATTCCCAAGAGTAAATACGGGGCTGGATGTTGAATCAAACTTTAAGCCAGAAATTAGGCAATTTTGATTGCCGGTATTTGTGAGTGTAACTGTTACATTCTTCGTGGTCCCGAGCTGAACGAGGCCAAACTGAATTGGATTGGGTATTGCCTCAATGATACAGGGTTGTGTCTTAACGCCCTCTCCCTTCAATAACACATCCTGATTGGGATGTATTTTGTCATTACTTGTTATTCTCCAGCGGGACTGTTCTGCCCCAATAATTGAAGGTGTGTAGGTAAAGTAGACATTCAAAGATTGTCCTGGCTTAACTGTAGCCCCATTGCTGAAATCCGGCCTTGTCATCTTAAATGAATCGGGACCCTGTATTTTAACAAAAGATGTTATGTTGCAATCAAGTTCACCTGTATTTGTTAGCATCAGCACCTTCTCAGAACTTGTCTTGCCCTGAACTACAGAGCCCATATCCAGTTCAACGGGGTCAACAATAAGATTACAACTTGGACCTTCCTTACCGTTTCCGGTTACTGTAATATAACCATTTGGTGATTGTGGGTCATTGGAAGTCACCTCAATTCTTCCACTATCTGGACCTATATCTTTTGGGGTATATTTTACTTTTAATATATATTTTTGTAATGGATTCAATTCAATGGGTAAAGATGGGGTCTCTGTCCAGCCAAATTCATTAGAGGTAGTACTACTATATTCCATCTTTGAGATTATGAGTTTCTCCGAACCACAGGAGGTAATTTCAAATTGCATCTCTTTTGTCTGACCCACTACGACAGAACCAAAATCTATGCTATTTGGTGGTTGGGGACATATTCGGGGTGCAATACATCCACCCTTGAGCAGGATATATACTTTTGTTTCATCCGGGTCCTCGCTTGTAATAACGAGCGCACCCTTATCATTACCACCATTAACTGGTTTATAGTAAATGGAAAACTCCTTCTTTACTCCTTCTTTGTATTCTCCAGCGACATCTGTGGGTTCAAATATAAATTCTGGGTATGTTGGTGTCTCCATCTTTTCAATGGAACAATCTGGAGCTGTAGGCGGACACTGAATAATCTTTGCATCAATTATATTTAAAGGATAGTCTCCAACATTTGCGACAGAGAATCCATATTTCTTACTCTCCTGTCCAAAACTTAATGTTCCAAAGTCAATAGAGAGCGAATCAGATTTATCATCATTACATCTTTTCTCATCTGTGAGGCAAACCTCTATATCTGCAAGGACACCGTTCCCTTTCAGATTGATGGTTATAGTAGATTTGTCTTTTTCATTGGTCTTGATAGTTAGTGAACCTGTATCAACTCCTTTGTTTAGAGGAGAATAACTTATCTGAAGGCCAGTCTTCTTTCCGGCGGAGACCTTGAGGTCCTTTATCTTTGCGGAGAACTCTGATGAGCCAGTAATTGTCGGATTCTCCATAATAAGGTCACTTTCACCGGAGTTTGATATCTCAACTTCAATCATCATTACAGAACCGACAAGGACATCTCCAAAGTCCAGTTCAAAGAGGTCTCCGTTTCTGGTCATCTTTCCGTTTGGGTCCTTTACTTCAGCCCTTGGAAAGATGGTGGTCACATTTGAATCATCGCAATTGCAACCACTCACTATAATTGGTAGCAAAATTCCTAAAATAAAATACTTTTTCATATCTGACCTCCTGTTAAAATTGTTTCACAATAATAAAATACAAAATAATTATTGCAATCAGGCCAAGAAATACAAGAAGATACATCTTATCTGACTTTAATATCCTCTCAAAATCGCTGTATATCTTCTTTTCCGCTTCTGTTAATTGCCCTTTATCAATACCTCTTAATAATTCATTAGCCAATTTATAGTTGCCGGACTGGATATAACCGTCTATCATATTAAGGGTGCTTTTTAACTTATTGTCGGACATATGTCCTCCCGGTATACGTAGGGTATTATAATGACTTGAGAAAATAATTGCAACAGATTTTTGTTGCCAATAATCAAATGAAATAATATTTAGCAATCTGGTCTTTTTCAGGCATAGATGAGTAATTTATATGATTAAGGAATTTTATCAGAGATTTATAATAAGTGCAGTGAGAAGAATCTTCCCTGATCTGAATTTTAGTGAAATAAATATGGAGATATTAAAACCGAGAAGACCAGAGTGGGGTGATATATCATCAAATGCACCTCTTGTGCTTTCAAAAAGAGTAGGGAAAAGACCTGATGAAGTTGGGAAGATTTTGCGTGATACACTTGATTTGATCAATTTGGAATATCAAGGTGAATTTGCAGAGAAGATTGAATTTGTAATGCCAGGTTTTATTAATATCTTTTTTTCAAAGGGTTTTATTCTAAGAATTTTAGATGAGATATTAAAAAACAGAGAAAGATTTGGATATCGCCCAAAAGGAAATCCCGGTGATAATGGGGGTTATCTTATTGAATATGTGAGTGCAAATCCGACCGGCCCATTACATATAGGACATGGTAGGGGTGCCGTACTTGGAGATGTACTATGCAGAATTTTAAGGTCTCAGGGGTATGATGTATTGAGGGAGTTTTATGTTAACGATGCGGGTGCTCAGGTCAAAAATCTGGTTTTATCTGTAATAGAACGTATGAAAGAGATTGAGGGGAAGGGTAATGCAGAGATTCCTGAAGACGGCTATAAAGGAGATTATGTAAAGGAGATTGCCAGAAAGATAATAGAAGAGCGCAACATACATTATGAAGAGGCACTTAAGAACAGTAATATAGTTAGGGATTTTGCTATAGATTATATGCTCTCAGAGATTAAAGCCACATTGAGAAAGCTTGGGGTTGAGTTTGATAGCTTTTATTTTGAAAGGTCCCTATATGATAAGGGTCTGGTTGATGCCTGTATAGATAAATTTACGAAAGAATCCAAGACCTATGAGAGGGATGGGGCACTATTTCTCAGGATGGATGTAGATGAAGATGAGAAGGATAGAGTATTAAAGAAGTCAGACGGATACTATACCTATTTTGCTTCAGATATCGCATATCACAAAGAGAAGTTTGAACGGGACAACTGCAGATATAAGAAGTTAATTGATATCTGGGGCTCGGATCACCACGGATATATACCTCGTATGAAGAGTGCAATTAAATTATTGGGTTATAATCCAGATGATTTTATAGTCATTTTGGTTCAGATGGTAAAGGTTATAAAAGATGGAAGGCCGGTGAAGATGTCCAAGAGAGAAGGAGATTTTGTAACCCTTGATGAGATTATAGAGAGTGTGGGGAAAGATGCTACGAGGTATACATTTTTGATGCGTAAGAGCGATGCACAGTTAGACTTTGATATTGATATACTTAAGAGTCAATCTTTAAATAACCCGGTCTATTATGCACAGTATGGATACGCAAGGATATGTTCTATCTTGAGAAAGGCGAGGGAGGCTGGGATAGATCTACCTGAAAGTTTTGGAGAGGAGGATTATAGGGGGATTGTGTTAAAAGAAGAGTTGGATATTATTAAGAAGATGGGGGAGTTCCCAGACTTGCTTGAAAGTATTACAAAATCTCTTGAACCTCACCTGCTTGTGTATTATATTCAGGAACTGCAGGCAATGTTTCATCAGTATTATACAAAATACAAGAGGACAGAAAAAGTCCTCTCAGAGGATCCAGTTAAACTTAAGGGTAGAATTGCGTTGATTATAGCACTAAAGACTGTGCTGAAGAATGCATTTGAGTTGATGGGTATTGATGCCCCGGAGAGGATGAACTTGAAAGGAGAGAACGATGAAGAATGAGAGCGTAATTATAGATAAGAAGCAGGTCTTTCTGCTCTTCTTCTCCTCAATCGTGATTATGATACTTGTCTTTGGAACAGGGGTATTACTCGGCAAAAAATTATCTGGCGTCGCTGTGGACAACACAAAACCTGAAAAGGTAATCAGGGGTGAGGAGGAGATAAAGAAACCATTATTGACTGTTAATGATACTGGTATTGCTGATATATCGTCTCAGCAGGAAAAAGTGGAAAAGGACATACCGGATAAAAAAGGGATTGAGATTGCAGAAAATAAGACACCTGATAAGAAGGCTGAAACCAGTAAGGTGGAGACTCCAAAACCGCCCCTTGAGAAAAAGGAGGTAGCCGAGTCTCCAAAGACAAACGAGAAAGAGAAGAAGGTGGAGAAGGGCAAGGTAGCCCTAAAGTCAGTTTCATCTACGGAAGAGAAAAAGTCTGTTGAGATTGTAGATGCAAAGTTTACACTTCAGGTCGGGGCATTCCCAGACCGCTCTCAGGCATTAAAGATAGCGGCGGAATTGGAGAAGAAGGGATATGAAAGCTGGATTCAGAGGGCAAAGAGCAAGGATAAAGATATATTTAGAGTTAGAATAGGAAAATTTGCAACAAAGCAGGATGCAGAGAAGTTCAAACAACAGTTTGATAAGAAAGAGAAATATAACTCATTTATTACACCTCTGGAGTAACCCTTGAACAGTAGAATCTTGATTTTTGGTGATGGCCTCCTTGGTGGAGGATTTAAAAAGTATCTACCTTCAAATTTTGAAAGGACTGTGATTTCACACTCCGAATGTGATATTATGAACATTACAGGTGTCAAAAAGGTAGTTTCAGATTATAATCCAGATATCATTATTAATACCGCAGCTATTACGGATGTGGATTATTGTGAGAATCATCAACAGGAGGCATTTGTAGTCAATTCAGGTGGTGCAGGGTATATAGCGTCTGTGGCAAGAGATAGAGGAATAAAAGTGGTTCACATATCTACAGACTATGTCTTTGATGGTAAAAAGGGAGATAGATACCTTGAAGATGATGAAACAAATCCACTGAGTATTTATGCAAAGAGTAAGTATGAGGGTGAACAGCTGGTGAGCTTCTCGGGTGCAAATTATCTTATTGTGAGAGTACAGTGGCTATTTGGTGAGTTTAAGGAGACCTTTATTGATAAGGCGATCAAGAAGATTCTTAATCGAGAGAAGGTAGATGCAATTGTTGACCAGTATGGCTCACCGACTTATGTAAAATATATTGTATATGCTATATCAAGGCTCTTAAATACGGATTATAAAGGTATTGTTCATATAGCATCAGAGGGTATATGCTCAAGATATGAACAACTTCTATATATTACAGAACTCTTAAACATTGATAATTCATTAATCAATCCAGTCAAATGGGGTAATCTTAAAAATAGGGCTAAGAGGCCCGAAATCATTGAACTCTCCAAGGAGAGGCTCTTTAATCTAACAGGTTTTAAGATGCCAGACTGGAGGAAACAGACAGAAGAATATATTTCATTACAATACAGGAGCAAGATATGATTACAAAGACTGAAAAACCATGGGGCTATGAACTTTTATGGGCTGAGACGGAGCACTATGTCGGTAAGATTTTACATATAAATAAGGGAGAAAAGCTCAGTCTGCAATACCATAAAATAAAGGATGAAACCATTATGGTTATCTCGGGTGAGATGAGATTTGAAGTTGAAGAGAATGGGAGGATGGTTTTGTTAATACTGAAACCTTATGAACCCTATCATATAAAGCCAATGACCAAACATAGAATGGAGGCAATTACTGATTGTGATGTATTTGAGGTCTCAACTCCACATCTTACTGATGTTGTAAGATTGGAGGATAAATATGGAAGGGTTGATAAAAACATTACTTGATACCCTCCATCTGAATACACCATTTATATACCGGGACCAAAATACAGACATACTGAAACCAAGAATAATTGACTGTTCAAAGGTCTCACATCTGTCCAAAATAATTTTTTTTCTAATATGAAAGTCTGAAAGATTTTGAAATTTAAAGAGGGTGCTTTCTATCAATAAGCACGCATTCCCCTTCAATGAAGGGGTGGACGCCATAGGCGGACGGGGTAGTCTAAGACACCCCTCTAAACACCCCTGACCATCTCAAAGAGGGGAAGAGGGAACACCCCGTCTACTTACGCAGACACCCCTCTACAAGAGGGGAATTAAACACCCCATCCTTTCGGACAAACCTTTAAAAGAGACGAGTGAAAAGGTCAAAGAAATTGAAGATAGATTGACCAATTCATCATATTATTATCTTTTTGAATTTGACTTATTTATACCCATATGAGATATTTACAGAAGGCTCAGAGGTAAATAGATGAAGAAACTCCCTATTGCAATCCAGAGTTTTAAGAAGATCAGGTCTGATGACTATATC
>JBMFOP010000097.1:0-11148 GCA_049969675.1 Myxococcota bacterium
CTGATGAACTGATTGAGAAATTAATCAACCTGTTAGATTCTAAACCCTAAATCTCAGATTCTCTCTCAATTCCCCCTCTGAGAAGGGGTGGCAGGTCCCTCGGACTGACGGGGTAGTTTCCCCCTCTTAGAAGGGGTTGACCCCATAGGCGGAGCGTTAGTTTCCCCTTTTATAAAGAGGTGGAAACCGAAGGTTGAGGGGGTATTCGCAGACACCCCTCTAAACACCCCAGACCCCTCTCAAAGAGGGGAAGAGGGAACACCCCGTCTTCTTACGCATCCACCCCTCTACAAGAGGGGAATTCGGTATCGCTTAACAAATTATGAGTTGGCAAATCAAATGGGCAAGCCGTTTCTTAAGCAGGGGGTTGAATAGTATCTCTTTAAAACCTCTTCTTGGTGAAACAGACTTTTATTTGGTGAAACAAAACCTCTGGTTTGTAAAAAATGTTAGTTGGTATAAGCATATTATACAGATATTTTCAAAGAATGAGATTTATAATGTGGTGAGATAGAGAGAAAGGCTGAGAAAGAGGATTTAGTAGTTGAGTGCAATTTAACAGATTTTAATGGTATCTGAAAGTCGTAGGGGCAATTATTATTAGCCCTTATGGGAGATATTTGATTGAATTTATCCGTCCAGAATCCTTATTTTGTAAAATAGCTAACTTCTTAAAGCAGTTTATTTTTGGTAGTAGTGTCTAATCATAGAGTTATATTAATAGAATTCAATATTGTAGATTGAGATTGACTTATGTACTCTTTAAGTGGTCTTAAGTCCAGAGGGTCAATAATAAGTGGGTCAATTTCAATTAGTGGTATTAAGAAGAAATCTCTCTTTTTTAGTTCCAGATGTGGAATCGTAAGTCCCTCTTCTTTAATTATGAGGTTGTCATAGAGGAGTATATCTATATCAATTACTCGCGGACCCCATCTGATAGTTTCAGTTCTACCAATGGATATCTCAATATCCTTTATTGTCATCAGGAGCCCTTTTGCAGTAAGCCCTGTAGAACATTTAACGACGATATTTAAAAAATTTGGTTGATAAACATATCCATAGGGTAAAGTCTCATATAAAGATGAGTTTCTGATTGGTCTTATCCCTGCCACGCTGAATAATTTTACTGCCTTCTGTATATTTTCAAATCTATTACCGAGATTGCTCCCGAGTGAAAGATAGCAGATTGCCATATCTTATGATTGTTTATTCTCTTTAAGGAATTTCAATATAATCTTATCGAGTGATTCCTCACTGATTGTCCCTTCCCCAAATACTGTGAATGTAGATGTGCCGCCGACAGGTTTAAATGGAGATTCTGTTCGTGGTTTGCCTGTGATTATCTCCTGATGTTGAATATTATTCCCTTCTATCCTATTTATTGGTAGTGCATTGTTTGATACAGAAGTCCCCTCTGATTTGTCTATCTCCTGAGATACAAGGGGGTGTGAATCATATTTGCCGGTAATCAACTCCTTTATTATCTCCTTATGTTGATTCTCCATTATAGTTCTTACGGCATTTAAAATATTCTCACAGCCTAAGAGATGAGAGTAATCTGTCTTCTTTGTTGCAACGATATTCCCACCGATAAATATGTGAGATACTATAAGAGGATTTTCCTCTCCATTATCCTCTGTCTGGACGTGAAATATTTTATTCTTATATTTAATATTGTGGTTGAAACCGGGTAGCATCTCTATTCTTTTGTAATCCTCTCTATAGCCTCCTTCTTCAACAGGAGACGCTGGTTTTGTTGATTATCCTGTGAATGTTCAGTCTTTCTCTGTGATTCAATATCAGTAATTACAAAGTCAGTCAGAGAGAATATTGTATAGCCAAGCCTTTCCGCTGTCTCTTCATCAATACTAATTCCAAGCGAGTTTATATCAAGAGGTATATCTGCCCTTAAGTAGATTCTATCAAATTGGGATTCTCCCTTAATAGGTTCTTTTGTAAACTGATATACCTCTGACCTCTTTGAAAACTCATCAGTGCCCTTAATCTCTGAAATGAGGTCAATATAATTGGCGCTTGAATATCCGGGCACAACATAATTAAAAGGGAAGACATTTGTGATAAGGCATTTTAGAACATAGAGGACATCTTCCTTCTTCTCTGTTACAATATTAAAAGATGCCTTTTCAAAGATCTGTGCAGCAATTATCTCTTTTCTGGCTGTCAGTTTTGTAATTCGGTCAAATATATTTTCACGACAGGTAGAATAGTGATATATTGAGACTCCAGACCTTGACAATTCAGAGATCGCCTTTGAGACCTTCTCCTCGCAGGCTGAAAATAGCCTCTCCACAGAGAGGCTGGTGTGGTACATTAACTCCCTTGATTCAAGATGATGGAGTATATGCATAACCTTCAATATACTACAGGAGATCTTAGAAAAGATCTTACTTCCTTTTAAGAATGAGGCATATCTAAATAGGTCTTTGATATCCTGAAGTTCTTTGAACTCTTTTGGAATCTCTATGTCCAGTGAATTCAAATAGTTTAAGGCGTCATGATATATATGATGGATCCTTCTGTACGCCCTCGGTTCAGTTAGAATAAAGTTGTTGAGCTTCAAGAAGTTGTCAATTTCTGTATCACTCTTAAAGTTGAGTCTTGTAAAGTCTATGACCGAGTTTCCGTAAAGTATCAGACCTATGGCATCTATGATAGAGTCTGAGGCATTCATCCTGTTCAGAACAGCGGATATGCTTGAGTCTATCTTGATATCGGAATTCATAAATCTCTCCTTCAAAAAACTGGATAATAATTATATTATAAAATTCAAAATGACAATATAATTCTTCAATGTTCCTGAGTGGCTATACCGATTTTCATAATGCCTGCCTGACGCGCCATATCCATTATCTCCACGACCTTTCCATGTTGAGTAATCCTATCAGCTTGAATTATGAGCATAATGTCAGTTGCCTTTTTTGATTCATTCTTGAAATATTCAAGCAACTCTTCTGTAGAGTATCTCCTGTCTGATATGGTAATGGTTCCATTCTTATCAACCGCTACATTAATGGTCTTCTTCTCCGGTGGTATCTCTCTGACTGATGCCTTTGGAAGGTCTACATTAAAGCCTGAGGTGTTTTTGAGTGAAGGGGAAAAGGATGCTGAGAGGGTATAGAAGATTATCAACATAAATGAGACATCCACCAGATTTGTTACATCAATCCTTGTCTCATCCCTGAGTCTTGAAGATCTGTTCTGTCTGAAGTTCATCTAATCCTCCTTCTTTTGAGTAATAATAGCCTCTCTCAATCTCTCGGATTCCTGTTCAAGTTTTAATGCCTTTCTGTCTGCCATAGATATCAGATATCTGTATCCGACATAGGATGGAATTGCAACAATCAGACCGGCGGCGGTTGTAATCAGTGCCTCCCATATCCCAGATGCCACAAATTTATGGTCACCAATCCCTCTGATTGAGACCTGATGAAACATCCTTATCATTCCAGTGACAGTCCCGAGAAGTCCAAGAAGTGGAGAGATGGTGGCTACCAGTCCCAGAATTGAGATATTCTTTTCAAGCTCTGCTACCTCATTCTTCCCCTGTGTCTCCATATATTTTTCCATATTGGGGTTGTCAATATGAGATAGGGCTGCAACCGCAATATTAGCAATGGAGCTCTTATTCTCCTTTGAGATGGCAAGTGCCTCATCTATCTTTCCCTCTCTTATCAAATCTATGAGTCGGCTAAAAAATTCCTCTGGCAGCACATACTTCTGTCTCATAGACCAAATTCTCTCAAAGAATATAGCCAGTGAGAGTATTGAACAGATTAGAATTGCAATTGTGACCCATCCGCCCTTCTCATACATAAATATCAGTGAATCAAACATAATACCTCCGGTTTACTTAATCTTCATTAATATTTCCCTGCTGAGATTGCCGGTGTGGACATAGTACCTCCTCTCCCTTTTATTAATCAATATGCTGCTCGGGACCATAGTAATCTTCCCAAAAGACCAGTCTCCATTGATAATATTTTCATCTGCAATCATCACAGGGAATTTTATATTGTTGTAAGTGACAAATGGTCCAAGTGTCGCCTCTTTGTTATAATCCATTCCTATCCCGATTATACTAATTCTGTTTTCCTGAAAGAATTTTTCATTCTTTTCTATAAAGTTGATATCCATTATACAGGTGATGCAGTATGATGTAAAGAAGTAGAGGAGTATTATTTCATTCCCGAATTCTTCTATGGTAGAATAACCTCCATATAGTCTCTTAAATCTGTATGAAAGCTCCTTATTATCCAACTGATGACCTCCCTTTATTATGAAACAGGAGCAGGTTAATGATAATATAACAATTAGGGCAGCTAATTTATTCATTCAATTGCTGTGCATCCACAACCCGAGGAGTCTGATTGTATAACTGTTCCTGCATCTATTATCTGACCAGCGACACAGATACCATTGATACAGACTGTACCTGCACCACAGACTGAGCCAATATACCAATCGTTTTTGACACATACCTTTACATTATTTCCTTCGCAGATGCGGTCGCCATTGACACATACCTTTATGCCGGTATCTCTTAATACATCCTCAATTGTATCTGTTGTTTGAGTATCGGCCATAATATCTTCAGAGGTATCCGGGATAGTGGTATCAATCAGTCCTCCATCAATGTTCTCTATGTCAATACAATTGCCTTCAAGACATATTTTATCCTGCTCGCATCTCTTCCTTTCTGAAAATGTCCCGGATAATGAGCATTGCTTATATGTATTGCTATCAATACAGATGCTCTCACCCGGATTACAACAGGCATACTCAATCTCACGATCAGATTCTGGTATCTCACCCACAAGAAAAGTTGCTACTCTCTTCATAACCTCTTTCTGCGTTTCAAATGGATAGATAGTTTCAAATGGGAATCCGAAATACATAAGTTTATATTCCCCTGTATATAGAGTTGCAGCAATCCCTTTATTCTGGTCGTAGTTGAGTTCAGGGATGGAATTGTTTATGGTATTTACTACATCTGGATATTTTACGGGGTATGTGCCATGAGTCCCATCATCAAATAGGATTTCATTAATACCACCAAATATGCTCTCTGATGCTGGAACCACCTTATAAACACCCGATGAATCAGCAGAATAAGAAGCCCTTATCCAGTCATTGAAGAACTTTTTATCCTCTGCATCTCCCTTGAAATCCAGATCCCATGCAATCTCTGACCCACTTACAAAGAGGGAACCACCCTTTGATAGAAAGTCAATAATCTTTATCTGCTCATCCCTACTGAATGTCTCATCTTTTGTAGATTCAACTCCATTTATCCAGTCTATCATTGTGTATTGTGTTGTATCTACCAGTCTTACAAACGCCTCATTTGTAGCGCTCTCAAAGAAGTATCCATTTGCATAAAGAGCCTTTGCGTGAGGGATTATCCAGCTTCCTCTATTCATCTCAATCTGTACTGTGGCATCCAGTCTATCAAATGCATTTACTATAAGTATAGGCCTCCATCCTCTTATATCCTGAATGGTTACTGCAAGTATCTGTGAATCAAGCGATTCACCACCTTCATTTGTGGCTGTCACTTTTACAAAAAGGAGTTGTGGGGTCTGGCATCTGAGTTCAAAAGAATTTGTATTTACTGCCGTTCCATTATCAAAACTATATCCATCTTTTGAAAGATAGACCCTATAACCGGTAGCACCTTCAACTGATGCCCATCTTACCCTTAATACACCGACAACCGGAGATTCTACATATATCTCCTGTGGAGGTTCGGGGAGAAACGGTTTTGTCCCATTAAAATATCTTGCTATGGCTCTATAGACGGCCCTACCCATAAGTTTCTTAAATTTTGTATCATGCAGATAATCATTATCTCTCACATTTGTAATTCCATCATGGAATGCGAGTTCCGTGAGTGCAGATGGCATTGTGGTGCATTCCCTCAACTCCCCGAAGTTGGCAGATTTGACACCCCTGTCTGTCCAGTTTGGGTCGTACTCTTGCCTTATATCTGAGACTATCTGTGATTGGATTAGTGCAGCGAGTTCATTTGAGCCAGGATATATCTCTCCGTTGTAATAATATGTCTCAGTACCAGTGGAAGTATTGTTATAGGCATTTGTATGAACCGATACATATAGGTCTGCCTTTGCCCAATCTGCATATTTGGGCCTTGCCACAACATCGTCGTTGTTATCTGAGGAAAGGGCATCGTAGATAGAAACGGGTGCACCAGCATATTGAATAAAGTATCTTGCAGCCTCCTGCCATCTCGGTCTCCCGGAAGTATTGCCACCTCTTGAAATACTCCCCATACCTCCGCCCAATCTTACTGCATCAGCGATTATATAATTTCCGCTCTTAGAAGAGTGATTACTCATCTTGATTATAGCCTTATCAGAGAAATAGAAGGATGGCAGATAGAACCAGGTAGGGGTGCCGATTTTCTGATTGATTAGAAATGTGGTCTCTCCACCGGAGTGAGATACAATAAGTGGGGTATCTTCAGCCCTATTCGTTCCGGGAACCCACCAGATAGATACACGAAAAAAACTCTCCTCCGGGAGATGTATTGTATATTCAGCAATAGAGGAGGGTCCGCCGGTATCTGTCTCTGCAACTCTGTAGTTACCTGCATAACCGCCGGGTGAATTTCCATCGGCAAATTTTCCGCTCTCTATATACCCCTCTGGAGAGGAGTTGTCCATAATGAATTCCTGATTGCTAAAATCTCGTTCTCTCACAGAAATAACATGTGCACCCGCACGTTCAAGGTAAGGTATTATCCAGTTGTTACATATATCTGCTGTTAGCAGGTCCTCAATCAGCCCGTTGATATTATCTCTCTGTGTAATCCAGCCAAGACTCTCATTGTAATAAAAACCGTGTCCGGGCGAGATTACTATCCGTTTACCGGAGAGTGTGCCGTCTGGTGCATCCCTGGAATTGAGTTTGAGGATATTACAACCATCAGATTCTCTGACCTTAATCTTTCTATCGCTCCTGACCGCCTCATCCACCGAGATAATATTTCCACCTGTATAGAATTTTAGATTGTAGACCTCAATCATTTTTAGGTGCTCTGAGAGCGTATTTATTATCTGTCTTTGCATCTCGTCGTACTGAACTACTTCTGTCGCTGGCGGTAATTTCTCGGTCTTAAGAATGATGTTAATCGTTTTATTTTCAATGCTCAAATCATAAAGTGAGGCATCCTCAGGGATATATGACCTTATGCCTTTGACATCTTTGTTTGATTTCAACAGGAGATTTAGAATGACCTTTGCCTTACCCGGCGAATCGGAGGGTAAAGAGACATCCTTCTTAATTATGTATGGGCTATTCCCATTAAAATACATAAGGCTTATCTCTTCTGCAAGTAGGGGATTTGAGAAGATTGAACAGACAAATATTATAGATAATATAACATTTCTCATATTTATTTCTCCTCATCAAATCTCAAATTGACTGTGCTTTTGACATTGCTTTTGTATCTGGATCTCTCTGCGGGGACGAGTCTGATCTCTGTCTTTATCTCTATTACCATCTTTGACAGGATTTTCTGAATCTCACTTCTTATATCAAAGGCAGAGAGATACTGACCTATCTCTTCCTTTATAGACTCAGTGATATTCTTTCTACCCGCATTAATCTGCTGAATGATAAAATTGACAAATTCTACAGGGATATTTCTCTCAAGAAGATACTTTCTGATCTTCTCCTCAGGGATATTGAAGGAGTTTATTACAGAATTTATGACCTTCTTCTGAGTAATATCAACTATTCTGCTTTTGGCTTGCCTGAGCCATCCTCTCTTCTCCTGTTTCATACCTTATCCTTTCTTATATTGAGATTTTTATATAACTTTTTATAATTCTTCTCAAGATAATTCTTTGTATCTTCGTATGCAATTTTCAATATCTCCAGACAATTTTCAAAAGAGAGCGGATTGTAGATGAACATCTTGAGCTGCGAATCCTGTGGCTCAAAGAGCGATATCTTGAGGTCGCTATACTTCAATGTATGTTTTCTTATTGCCTGCCTTAATCTATATGTAGTTGCCATTCTCATTGACTGGTTGTAGATATGAAACATCCCCATCTCACTGATGTTTGCACAGGATATACCATCTGTAAAGAAGCACACATTTTTCCCATCATTCACAATTGGGACGATTGGATTGATGATGACAGCAGAACGGCAGTTGTGTCTAACTGCAAGACCGAGGTGGGCTACATTTGCTGTCCCACCATCTACATAATCCCTTCCATTTATTCTTACAGGTTTGAAGAATACTGGTATGGCTGAAGATGCTATAATCGCCTTTGATATGGGGACATTTTTATATGGCTCTTCACCAAATACCACTCTTTCAGCCCTGTCTATATCATTTGCAGTTATCAGGAGGCTCTTTTGAAGTTCTGTAAAATTATTTGAGAGATTTAAGTTTTCAAATGTCTTATTTAAGAATTTTTCGTATGGTTCAAGAGTGAAGATCCCGGATGGGAGGATATTTATAAGGTTATTTACCTCTTCTGAGATGTCGATATTTTTGATGAGATTTGTATATGCATACCAGTGTTTCCTTCTGATATCTTTGATCTTAAAAAGTGTCTTTGCCCAGCCATACAGGTCAAATCTATACACCTTCTCTCTACTTATTGGGAAATATGGGTCATCTTTATTTAGTAGTGCAGAGTAGAGCCTTTCAGCCTTTATCCCCTGAGTGAGAAATGCCGCAATAGACGCCCCCGCACTCGTCCCGATATAGAGGTCAAAGTCGTTGATACTCATATAAGGCTCAATAAACTCTTCAATCGCCTTTAAGACTCCGACCTCATAATAGGCACCAGATATACCTCCCCCACAGAGTATCAATGCCTTTCTCGGGCTATTCATCTTCATCAATGACAACCTCTTGAAGGGGGCTCACCTAAGGAGAAGATACCCTCTTTTGATTTCTCATACTTCTTCCCAACGGGTTCCCACTTCCCACCCTTTTTGGTCATAATCTTACATCTGCCTGTGCATTCATAGGAGCTGGAGGAGTTATACTCCCATCCCAGATATTCTGAGGAGCCGGCGCCAGTGGTAGTAATCAGGAATCTGTTTTTAAGACCACCAAAGAATTCTGCCTGTTTTTCTGGCTCTATCTCATCTCCTCCGGAGGGGTCAACAGGTATCCAGCCATAATTTGGGAGATATATCTCAACCCACCTGTGGAATACATCGTCATAGGATGTATCATCTCCTCTGATTACAACAGAGCCAGCAAATCTTGTAGGAATCCCCGCAGCCCTGCACATGGCAATATACACAAAGGAATATTCGCTACAGGATCCCGAGCCCCGTTTCAGGACTGTCGGTGCAATATTCCATCCACCTGAGAGTTCATAGTACATCTTATCCTGAACATATTTGTAGATTCTCCTTGCAATCCAGTATGGATTCTTCTCATCCTGTACAGCCTCCTTTACTGCATTTTGAATAATTGGGTTATTGATTGAGTACTTTGTGTCATCTTTGAGATATTTCTCCCTGATATCCTGTGGGATGTTTGATAACGGGGCTACAATTTCAGGGTCAATAAAATATCTGATTTCATATATATTTGCCTTCACCTTCATCTCTGCAGAGATCTCCTCCATTGGCTTAATATTTTTGAACACAAAGTGTGCAATCTCCTGACCCCATTTATCTTTTACACTCTCATATCTGGATGGTGTGAACTCAACCGATAATATATCCTGATTCGGTAAATCTTTTGGAATGGCAATAGATATTGTTATCTTATCAACTTTGTCGGGACCAAAATTTTTATATCTTTCTTTATATGTAATGACCTCAGTCTTTTTATTCCTTCTATACGCAGTCTTCTCAGCCTTGATATTGATTCTTGCAACTGCCATTCTCTCCATATCCAGAACAAGCAGGTCATCATTGTCAAATGCTATACCGGTCATAAAAGGTAGTTCTGGGATATGGTAGATATTTACTACATCTCCGGTCCTGACATATACCTGATATATGGAATCTGTATTTCTGTCCGTGATATAAAGATATCCATTTTTATAGACCATTCCGTACTCTTCTGTAGCCCTCCCTTTTCCAGCAGATGGCATTTGAAATGTGGAGATGGTAGTAGCATCATTAATATCAATCTTATTGATTGTCTTCTTGCTCAGGTCATTTATAAAAAGATAACCATCTCCATATGCAATTGATAGTGGCATATCAACATCTATCTCAAGCCTCTTTATTGTCTGTTTTGTCTGAATATCCATTTTGTAGATTGCCTTATCATCAACATCCAGAATATATAGGTATCTTCCATCTGATGTGATGGATGTCGGTTCTGTGCCCGGTGTGATTATATATTCAAGGAGAGTTTTGTTCTTTAAGTTCATTTTATAAATCATCCCTTTTTCTTTATCAATTATGAAGAGGTCATCTGCATTATTTGTGAGTGCAATCGGGGCCTTTAAATTTATCTGTATGAGTTCTTTAATACTACCCGGATAGTTTTCATCCTTTGCTGAGATTGAGATTATTATTGATAGGGTTATAAGCAGATAAGTTATTCTATTCATACAAAAGACCTCCGAAGTTGGGTATATAAATACAATTTATTATTCAAAAAGGCAATAATATTGATTAAAAGCGAGTATATTTGAATGGGAAAAGAGTTCAAAGTGATAAAGAGTGTGTAAAGGGATTTAGAGGTATAGAGGACTTCCTCTAACTCATAAAAGGTGCTTATTCTGATAGCAAAAATTGGGAGATGAACCATATTTTCTTATTTAGAACACGAAGAGGAGTAAATTTTACTTTTGTAAAAGGAATTGTAATAATAGATAAAAAATTTCAAAGATAGCAGAATAAATAATAACCTTCAAACAGATGCATACCTGTCTAAAATAAATTTTTTATTTACATCGGGATATTAGATTGAGAAGGATTATAACTGGAGATTAAAGGTAGGGCTTGGTGGTGCTTAGAAATTATGATTAAAGAATCTGAATATCCGTCGTCGGCTTTGGAACATTTATTAGTATTGTAACGAACACTTTGCGTCTATCCATATGTGAAAAATAGTAATTTGAAGTTAAAGATAAAGAATAGGAGTAGAGAATTTTTGAGATGTAAAGGATA
>JBMFOP010000098.1:0-10801 GCA_049969675.1 Myxococcota bacterium
ATAACATCAGAGACATCAATAACCTCAACAGCATCTCTGTATGTATCTACCCCAGATATATCTGTTATTACATCACGGGTAAACACATCACCCTGAGTAAATACATCGCCTTCTTTGGGAATCACCTCTCCTCCGCAATCACACCCCTGCGAAGTTGCAAATAATAATAAAACAATAAGACAAAAATACAATGTCTTTTCATTTTTCACTTTCAATCCTCCTGTTCCTTTAATAAAAAGCTTCCACTTACCCAGAGAACCAATAAAACTACTCCTAAATAATTTCCTGGTCATCTCTGACCTCCTTTATTTAAGACTTATTTTAATAGAGCAAAAATAAAGATACAAGTATTTTTTCAAGAATTTTTTAGCGTAGAAAATACTATTCTATTAAATTCTACCCATAATAACCATCTATGTTAATTGTGCTAAATAAATATATTTTATCATCCCAACTTTTTTACATCCTTCAAATCTAAAAATTTTCTACTCCTTTTCTTAAACTTCAAACTCTAAAAGAGATTTTTCACATATTGATAAGGGTAAAGTGTTTGTTAAATTACTAAAAATTTTGATGTATTGTTAGAGTAGATTTAGTTAGCCATATATGATATAAAATAGATATGAACATAAGGGAATTTTTATTATATTTGTCTGCTCTATTGACATCTCTAACCTGGTTGTGAACCAAACAGGGCAGGAAGGAGATTTGAGAATATGGCAGAGGATATGAGTAAATATACGGACAATAAATTTGAAGCCGCCTATATTGGCCTGCATAAGAGAGGTGAACTGAGAAAGCGGGCTGATTACCTGCTGGATTCATTGAAGGAGTGTAGATTATGTCCGAGGGAATGTGGGGTAGATAGAAGAAATGGTGAATATGGTATATGCAGAGCCCCCTATGATGTTTATATCTCAGCCTCTCACCCTCACTTTGGGGAAG
This sequence comes from Myxococcota bacterium, assembly GCA_049969675.1. Classification (GTDB taxonomy): domain Bacteria; phylum Myxococcota; class SpSt-1050; order SpSt-1050; family SpSt-1050; genus SpSt-1050. The sequence continues at coordinate 946 of JBMFOP010000098.1, forward strand.
AGGCACCTCTCGTGGGCAGATCTGGTTCGGGAACAATCTTCTTTACTCACTGTTCTCTTAGATGTGTGTTTTGCATAAATTATGAAATAAGTCATTTAGGGGAAGGGTATAAGGTATCTTTTGAGGAACTCGCAAGGGCGATGCTGATCCTTCAGAAAGAGAAAGGTTGTAATAATATTAATTTAGTTACTCCTTCACATTATATGCCACACATATTAAAGGCGATTGATATAGCTGCATCCCGAGGACTTAGTGTCCCAATAGTTTATAATACCTGTGGTTGGGAGAAGGTTGAGATCTTAAAGTATCTTGATGGGGTGGTGGATATTTATCTACCAGATTTTAAGTATTACGATTCTAATATGTCAGCAAAATTTTCGGCAGGTGCATCAAATTATCCAGAGATAACCAAAGAGGCTCTGATTGAGATGAACAGGCAGGTTGGGGTATTGAAGACCAGTTATGGGGGTATTGCCTTAAGAGGGCTGATGATTCGGCACCTTGTAATGCCAAATAATGTCAGCGGTTCAAAAGAGGTAATTAGATGGATTGGTAAAAATCTTCCAAAAGATACCTATCTCAATATAATGTCACAATATACCCCGGTTTTTAAGGCAAAAGATTATAAGGAGATTGCAAGAAGAATAACCAGAGAAGAGTATTATGAGGTAGTAGAGGAGGCTAAGAGATGTGGGCTTACAAATCTGGAGATACAGGGGATGTAATCTCTCCTATTAATATAGAAAACGGACCACAGGTTAATCATCCCACAACATAAAAGTTTTTAGAAGGTCTCTATCTTGATATCTCAACCGAGCCTTCATTAATCTTGATATAAAGGATATGAGAGCCAATCTCAAAATGATAGCCAGACTCTGCTGCCTCCAAATCAGAAATGCTATTTTTCTCCTCTAATATATTTCCATCCTTATCTTTAATCATAGATGGCTTTGCCTCTATATTTAATACCTCTAATAAGAAGCCATATTTAAATTCGTCTCCCTTTTGAGCAGTTATAACAATTTTATCTGATGTAGTTTTATGAGATATTTTTGTGTTGTCAAAGAGAGTAAATTCGGATTCGGTCTTGGGGAATATAATGGTATAAAGTACTCCCGGAGTTGTTGAATATGAGTCCACGAGCTCTGGTCTATCTGTTGCTGAATATGTATCAATAGTTGGTCTTAAGAGTGGAATAATGGCATTCTCTTTTATAAATAATGGGAGTTTTCCGAGTGGGGCGGCGACAGTAATTGTCCTTCCTCCATAATATAGAGTCCTGTCAAAGAAATCAATCCAGTTACCTTCTGGAAGGATCACATCTCTCTCCCTCTGATCTCTCTTCAATACTGGTGCGACGAGCAGGTAATCCCCAAAGTAATACTGGTCCCAGATATGGATATTCATCTCCGGGTGCATAATTCCAAATGGTCTCTGTATCGGATGAGCGGTCTTCTTGATATTCTCTGCATAAGTCCAGATATATGGGAAGAGCCTTAAATGGAGTCTTGTATATATTCTATACCAGGAAAGCATCTCTGAATCGTATCCGGTGGAGCTATCTTCCTCCCAGGCAACGGTTGAGGCACTATTTCCAATCTGCATAACTGATGAGAGTGCCGTCTGTTCAAACCATCTTGTAAATAACTCTTTATCTGGTGGAGAGTGTCTATATCCACCTGTATCAGCACCATAAAATGGAAATCCAGAGACTGCAAGATTGAGCCCATATATCATTGATGCGGGTAGTCCTCCAACTGCAATAAACTTATTCCCATTTTTTTCAATTACTTCCTCTTTGTGGTGTGCAAAGTTTGCATCCAGATCCCCGGGCCAGATTATATATGTGTATTTTTGACTTCCATACTTTCCGGTTCTACAGAGTAAAAAACCTCCATCCTCGGGGAGAATCTCACTATAGACTTTGTGATATAGCAGGGTATATCCCCTGTGCATGGTCCTCTCATCTGAGCCATCATAGAACTTCCATTTGTTCCGCGCACCCGAGATTCCAGGAACTATATCCTCGGCATAATCTAATTTGTAACCGGCTATTCCCATATCTCTATATTTCTTTAAATTCTCCTGCCACCATCTGTATGCCTCCGGGTTGGTGAAATCAATAGGTTTACCCCATCTGTTCAGGATAAGCCCGGTCTGAGGTGGAAAGAAGTTGTGGCTCTCGGCATAAGTCAGAAGTTCTCCTGTTGCCTTCTCAAGGTATGGTGTATGCCAGAGACCAATTCTAAATCCGAGTGAGTGCACCTTATTTATCATTGAAACAGGGTCGGGGAATTGCTCTTTATTAAAATCAAATGTATTTACCGCGGTTGCATAAGGTCTATCTATCCAGATGGCAGTATGTGCGAGGTCCAGAAGACGCATCTGATTGATATCATTCTCTACCTCTCCCTGATCTCTATTTTCGTCTCTCCATAAAAGTGGACCAATTGCCCATCTGGCAGGGAGGACCGGGAAGGAGGTTACTTCGTAATAATGTTTGATTAGATCAATTGGCTTATCTTCAGAGAATAGATAAAATCTAATACCATCTCTTGAAAAGACCCCTGTTCCAAATACAGCACTCACAATATCTCCTTTTGAAGATGCCACATCATATGCACCAAGGTGAGTGGATTCAATGAACCATCCCCAGCCACCTGTTGAGAGCAAAAATGGAACCGGAACATGTGCCTCATTATAACCGCTCTCTGTATTATCAATCTCAAACTGCATTGCCCTTCTCTTCCCTCTCTGATTTACATCGTCCAGATATGCCCCGAGCCCATAAAATGCCTCATCTTTACTGACACTGGCATCAAGTCTATAATAGGCGATATTTCTTACAGACCTTTCATCTGGAATAATCTCAAATAGGAATCTATTCTCTGCACTCTTTTTAACTTTTAATGTTGCGATTCTGTTTGTCTCAAATATAAGCTTGATCTCTACATCTGAGTCACCGGTACTTATAAATGCGATATCCGAAATCTTTATCCATTTGAACCCCTCAGGGGGAGTATAATTCTTATCCTCATTTACAATTGGCCAGGGGTCATAATTATATTCGTCATCCACATTTTTTACAATTCCGAGCATAATACCATCAAAATTGAAAGTAAGTATATTTTTCTCCTTATGAAATAGTGATATCTCCCTTTCAACTCTATTGACCAACAATTTACTGTCACCTGATACTAACTGGATATCTTCTACAAAATCTCCAGTATCAGCAATAACTGAGATGTCTGTGGTATCAGGGCTAAAAGTATCTCCTGTTTCTATAATATCAGTGATGTTGTCATTTGAGTCAGAGCAGGAAATGGTCAAGAATGAAACTAATATAAGCAGAATAAAAAAATCAGAGATAAATTTTGAAGGTCTCTTATAATGCATTTGACTACTCCTTAAAAAACTCTTAAATAAAATATCAAGTTTTTTCTGTTGTGTAAAATGTTTTTACAAGTCCATAATCCATTGTCCACGGTTCATAGTCCACAGTCCATAGTCCATAATCAATTTTTCTACCACATCATACAATTTGTAAAAACTTGGGTGATTAAATACACCACTATTTGTGCAGATAAAATTGCTAAATACAACCTGTATTTTCCTTTATAGTTTAATGTAACCCACCGCCGCCCCAGATAATCTGATTTGAGAAGTTAACTAATTGCAAAATAAGGATTCTGGATGGGTAAATCCATATTTTCAAAATCAGGTTATCCCCCTTTTCTTCTTTAGCAATTAAAATGTTCTCCAACTTAAATACCATTTTTAGCAAAATCAATTACATTTTCTTGCAATAAATCTTAGTTTATATATAATGCTGCATTATCTGGAGGCTTTATGAAGAGAATATTTTTTATTTTCCTGATACTTATGGCGTCCTCTGTCTCTTATGCAAATGATGCAGAGGTATTGCCAGAAGGTGTGTTCAAGATAGGTCAACAGATAGGATATGACTGGTCAACAGATAATTTCAAGACTGTATTCGGAACCGGCACATACCCAACTACATATTGGTACAATATTACCGTTAAGCTCTCTGATATAGCACCGGATTTAGCAGAAAGGATGGAATGCAAAGATGCGTATGGAAACACTCAGGAATGTATTCTGGGGACCACTCACTTTGATCTCTTTCAGGCTGCACTCAAGTTTAACACAAGTATTATGTACGGTATAACAGATAAGTTATCTGCAGGAGTTATAATTCCTTACCACTATAGTATGAGCAGTACCAGTCTTAAAATTACAGGTAGCAATATGATGATCAATTACGAACCTAATGGGAAGGTTAACAGAGCCAGTCCAATAGTTCCATATAAATATGAAGAATCCCCTCCGGGTTCACATCCAATTGATGCAAATGATGTGGCTACAATTCTATCTGACCCTGCATTTGGCTTTGAGTATAAAGACCCTCTATCAACTCATGATGGATGGTATTTAAGTGATATTATTTTTGGAATCAGGTATCTCTTCTATGAGAATAACTGGATGAAGAATGCATATACATTCTTCCTGATTACTCCTACAGGAGATGAAGACCCACCCGACTGGTTATTCTCTCCCGCACCTGGTGATGGGCAATTTGATATCGGCTTCTGGTTTAATAACGATTTTCTGCTCTATAAGAAGTTGAATCTGTGGCTAAACTTCTCAACAGGATATACATCTCAATTGCCTCATACAAAGAAGTTCAGGGTTCCGAGTGTATCAAGAAATATCCCAAACACTCCCGAAGAATACGACCCGAATAATAAAGGTGAAAATTTTATGCCTATAGGGAATCGTTCTCATAGCCTGCTTGAACTGAGGCGGGATATCGGTGATAATGTGGATTTTTATCTGGGCTTCAGGTTCAATATCACAGAGACGCTCATATTCAATCAGGAATTTTATTACTACTATAAATGGAGAGACCAGTTTGAGGTAACCTATCAACCTATGGCGTGTGAACTTGTATCCAGACTTGAGCATGATACATTTAATATCCCATATTGCAATGAAAAGGGTGCTGATTACTCTCTGGTCAACATTCAGACTCACGCACTCTCTCAATTTACCGACAGAGAGGAACTCGTCTCCACCACAGTGCTTACATTCTCCACTCTGCCACTCCTTGAAAAGGGTAAATTCCCTATCCCGCTGATGTTCTCTCTCGGATATAAACGCTCAATTGCAGGGAAGAATATAGAACAGTCAAACTCGGTCTTTATGAATCTGGACCTCTTTGGTTCTATATATATGTTTTCCGAGGAGAAGAGACAGGCATTAAATGAAAGTCAGTCTGCATTCTCTACCATTCCATCTGTTCCGAGGTAATTATGGGAGATATCAAGATTGCACTCATCGGTGCGGGCTCAACCTATACACCGGAGTTTATTGATGGGATTATTGAAAAGAATCGTTCACTCAACATCGGTGAGATTGCCTTTTATGATATTGATTCAAGGAGACTTGATATACTTTACAACTTCTCTTTGCGAATGGTTGAGAGGAGTAAACAGAAAATAAATATAAATCGTTATACGGATATCAAAAAGGCAGTGAGTGGTGCAGATTTTATAGTAAATCAGATAAGGGTTGGAGGTCAGAAGGGGAGGATATTTGACGAAAGACTCGGTATATCGCTCGGAATCATCGGTCAGGAGACGACCGGTATCGGGGGATTTTCAAAGGCGATGAGGACTATCCCGGTAGTGCTTGAGCAGTGTCGTATATATGAGAGATTCGCAAAGAATGCATTTCTTATTAATTTTACAAATCCATCTGGTATTATTACAGAGTCAATTCTGAGCCATTCAGATATGAGATGTATTGGGCTATGCAATATACCAATAAATCTAAAGATGGATTTAGCAGGTCATTTTGGTCTATCACCAGACAGGATTGAAATTGATTATATCGGGCTCAACCATCTGGGGTGGGTAAGGGCAATCAGGATTGGCAAGAAGGTTTTGACATTAAACAATATAAGGGAGACCATCTCAGATTTTTCACCCTCAAATATCCCTGATATGGATTACCCTGGGGAATTACTTGCCGCATTAGGTGCATTCCCGGGATATTATCTTAGATACTTCTACCTGAATAAGGAGATGGTTAAAAAGCAGCAAAGAGCCAGATTTACCAGAGGAGAAGAGGTGTTGAGGATAGAGAGAGAACTCCTGAAGATATACTCTGATAAAAGCGTTAACCAGAAGCCAGCCTTACTCTCAAAGAGAGGTGGTGCATACTATTCAAAGGTCGCCACTTCAATAATAGATTCCATTGTTAACAACAAGGATGATGTCAATATAGTCAATATTGCAAATGGTGGTGCAATCAAGGGATTTGAGAAAGGTGATGTCCTTGAGATGCCTTCTGTAATAGGGAAGAATGGTGCAAGACCAATTAAAAATTCTGTTTCTGATATACATATGTTCTCTTTGATGAAACTGATTAAGGGATATGAGAGATTGACAATTGAGGCGGCACTTATGAAGAGTTTTAAGAAGGCAGTACAGGCGCTTATAACGAATCCACTCATTATGGATGCAAATATTGCAATCAAGGCAGTTAATGCAATCAACAGGAGATATAATTTAGGACTTAAATAAGGAGGAGTATATGAGGCTTGCAATCAACGGTGGAAGACCGATAAGAAAGAGACCCTTTCCCAAATGGCCCCACTATGATAAAAGCGAGGAGAGATATCTACTTGATGCCTTTCATTCTCATAACTGGGGAGGTTTCCCCTCACCAAATAAGTATGCCAGATTATTTGCTGAGAAATTTGCATCATATCACGGGGCAAAATATGGTATCTGTGCAGCCAATGGCACTGTTACACTTGAAGTGGCACTGAGGGCAGCAGGTGTTACTGCCGGAGATGAGGTAATTGTGCCAGCCCTTACCTGGACAGCAACTGCACTTGCAGCAGTTTATATAAATGCAATCCCTGTATTTGCAGATATAGACCCCGAGACATATTGTATTGACCCTGACGATATTGAGCGAAAGATTACAAAGAGGACAAAGGCGATTATCCCGGTGCACCTCGGTTCAAACATTGCAGATATGGATAGGATAATGCAGATTGCAAGGAGATATAAACTCATTGTCATTGAGGACTGTGCCCATGCCCACGGAGGATTTTATAATAATAAAGGAGTTGGCTCAATCGGAGATTTTGGTTCATTTAGTTTCCAGACATCCAAGCTTATGACAGCGGGTGAGGGAGGAATCATTCTCACTTCAAATAAGGAGTATGCAGAGAGATGTCATTCACTGATTAACTGCGGGAGAAAAGAGAAGGGGTATGATTCATTTAAGGGCTATATGACCGGCTGGAATTATAGAATCTCTGATCTGCAGGCGGCAGTACTACTTGGACAGATGACCAGGCTTGAGAAGGAGACGATTCACAGAGAGAAGATGGCAAATTACCTGTCTGAAAGACTGTCAGGGGTGCCGGGTATTCTTCTCTTGAAGAGAGACAAGAAGATTACAAGGCTCCCTATGTATGAATACCTCTTCAGATTTATTGAAGAAGACTGGTATGGTGTTACAAGAGATGCATTTGTCTCAGCATTAAGTGCAGAAGGGATTCCCTGTGAAGGCGACTTTTATATCCCACTCTATCAGAATCCACTAGTATGGGTGAGCTCCAAAGACTATCCTATGATAAGAAGGGTATATGGAGATAACATCTTCAATTCCCGTAAATTTATATGTCCTGTCTCAGAGTATGTGGCTTATCATGAATCAGTCTGGTTGCATGCATCTTTATTTATGGGCAGCAAATCAGATATAGATGATATCGCAGATGCCATTGAAAAGATAAGGGAGAATATAACTGAGCTCAGGGATTCTAAGAATATAAAGGTCAGGAGCAGATGGAGGAAGTGATGAGAACTTTATTCGGTATCTTTTTCTTTCTAATCTCTTCTCAACTTATTGCTTCAACACTTGTATATATGGAACCTGAAGACCTTGTAAATAAATCCGAGGTAATTATAAGAGGCACTGTAAGAGATGTTGAGGCCAGATATAATGAGGAGCGGACAAAGATCTTTACCTATACAATGATTGATGTAAAGGAGACTATTAAGGGTAAGACCCCACCCATTGTCACTGTTAGAACTTTCGGAGGTAGAGTTGGAGATATAAACATGAAGGTTCCTGGTATGCCGGAGTTCAAAAAAGGGGAAGAGGTATTTTTATTCCTTAAGAAGAATGAAGATTTTTACCACGTCTCAGGGATGATTCAGGGGAAATATACCATAATAAAAGATGAGAGTGGAAAGGAATTTTTAAAAAATGATTATAAGGGTATCTTCTTTAAGAGAATAAATGCTGAAAATAAACTTGAGGATATGAACCCAGAAGAAATACCCTCAAAATATGAATATTCTGAATTTATTACAAAATTAAAGGAGATATTGTCAAATAAAGTTCGTGCCTATAGGCATTTGTATCAATAAATAAAATAAAACATTGAGGGATTAAAAGTGAGACCTCCCTTTGGAAATGGCGGAGCTTCGCTCCACCTCGTTATCTGTAAATATTCTGAATTTTATATTCAATATTCTTTACCTGCCTTTTTAAATATTCTCTCTGCCCCGAATTATCAATTACAAAGTCAGAGAGTAAAATCTTTATGTATTCATCCATCTGAAACATTATCCTCCTTTTTGCCTCGCTATAATCAATCTTTGACCTCTCAATCAATCTATTTATTCTTATATCAAATGGTGCAAAAACAGTAATGATTCTGTCAAATAATCGCTCAAATCCATTTTCAAATATAATGGCAGATTCTATAAGGGCAAATTTACGAGTGGAATATTTTAATATATTTTCAATCTCTACAAATACGAGTGGATGGATAATATCCTCAAGTCTTTTCATAATGCCTTTGTTGGCAAATGCCAATGAGGAGAGTTTCGCTTTATTGAGCCTATTATCACTCCCCATTATTTCATTTCCGAGTAGATTTAATAGTAAACTTCTCACCTTCTGATCAGTAATTAAAATTCGCTCGGCAATCTTATCTGAATCAATCTTCTCAAAATATGATGGGTTGAACATAGAGGCTGCAAGAGACTTCCCGGAGGCGATATTTCCAGTAATACCAATAAGAATCTTTTCATATTTATTTATTAGCATATCTATTCAACCCCATTACGGCGACCAATTTATATTTCTCTGGAATATTTAATAAACTTTCAATCTCTCTATTTTCAAAGACAAAGAACAAATCAGTCTTAATACCAAGTTCTAAACCCTGTAGCATTATATGTGATATTGCAATCGGGACATCAATTGCATAAAATGGCTGTTCCCTCCGTATATGTCTTATTATAAATGGGGCGGCAAGTGCCACAATCACCCTGTTATATTTCTTGGATGTCTTCAAGATCTCACTCAAAAGTCTCTCCCTTATCGCTTCATTGTGAAGAATTAAGAATCTTGAAATCTGTGAATTATCTGCACTGGGGGCGAGTCTTGCCGCCTTTATTAGAGTAAGTATCTCCTCATCTGAGATTTCTCTTAAATTGTCAGTCTTTTGATTTGAAATTTTAATCAGATTATCAATAATTGAATTTGAGCAATTATTCATCATTTAAGATAAAAGCAGATAAAGGTTTTCTTTTACTGGAGAGCAGCCTGTTTGCCCAGAAGTCATAGTCGGTTAATCCACTACTCTCTGGTGGATATCCGAGTGTTGAAATGGCAATAATCTCCACATCCTTTTTTATATCAATACTCTTTTCTATTTCAGAGAGGTTTACACCTGTCATCCAGCAGGTAGCAAGTCCAAGTTCTGTGGCTCTGAGAATCGCAATTTGCATCAGTATGGATG
>JBMFOP010000099.1:0-10714 GCA_049969675.1 Myxococcota bacterium
GGATGTGAAATAAATAATGAATATGTAGCTTTAGCAGAGAAAAGGATTAAGGAATTCTATACGGCTTCCAACTCACCACAACTGTTCAGATCATAAGCAGGGCGATTTTTTTTAACTAAGGATGCAACGCCCATGACTGGTTATTTTGTAAAAGGACCTGCTTGAGGGATAAATCTAATGCATAATTGAAAACAAAAAAAAAGACAGATAACAAAATAGGTTATGGGAGATTTTATGACACTTCGGTACTTCTTTTCTTGTCCATACTTCGCCCGTGACATATAACACAGGCTATATGGCTTCGCTTCACTCCACACAAATTATATGAGAAAAAATTTTTATATCCCGTTTAGTCAGTCCCTGTATTTACCGATATCTTAGAAACGCCCACAATCAGACGGATGTCTCTACTTTTGTGGTTGACATAGAGGTAAGGGCGTTGTTTAATTAACAACACATCGTCTGTATGGAGAACAGTATGTCTGGTAACATGAGAGTTCTTTTAGGAATTACGGGTTCTATAGCAATCTACAAGGTATGTGAACTTATCAGACTATTTAATAAGAGTGGTGTGGAGTTGGTTCCAATCATGACCGAGGATTCAAAGAGATTTATTTCGCCTCTTTTAATAGAATCACTTTCTGGCGGCAAGGTCTACTCTGATATGTTTGATGAATCAGGTGGTGCATTTTATCATATAATGTTATCTCGTGGTGCAAATCTGATTCTTATTGCGCCGGCTACTGCAAATACTATAGCAAAGATCTCATCAGGTATTGCAGATAATCTTCTTACATCTACTGTCCTTGCATCTGATATTCCGGTTCTTTTTGCCCCTGCTATGAATGTTAAGATGTTTGAAAATCCCATCACTCAGATGAACATTAAGAGGTTAACTCAATTGAAGAGATTCTCTTTTATAATGCCAGAGAGTGGAGAGCTTGCCTGTGGAGAGAGCGGTTATGGGCGGCTTGCTGATATCAATGATATATTTGATGCTACAATGAGATTAATCTTTCCGAATAAGATATTAAGCGGGAAGAGAGTTATGATCACAGCCGGACCGACAAGGGAGTTTATGGACCCTGTTAGATTCCTGAGTAATCCATCAAGCGGGAAGATGGGATATGAGCTATCAAGAATCGCCAGCTGGCTCGGTGCTGATGTAACTCTTGTCTCTGGACCTGTGCAGATTAAACCCCCTTATGGTGTAAAGGTGATAAATGTAGTAGATGCTGAGGAGATGAAGAATGCCGTATTAAATGTAAAAGGGATAATGGACCTGCTTGTAATGAATGCCGCAGTCTCGGACTGGAGATTTGATAGAAGATACAAAGATAAATTTAAGAGGGCAGATGGTACGCCTCCTATCTCTCTTAAAGAGAATCCAGATATATTGGAGCTCGCTGCAAAGAGTAAGAAGTATCGTTTTACTCTTGGATTTGCGGCTGAAAGTCTTAAGATAATTGAGAATGCAACTGAGAAGATGAGCCGTAAACAGATAGATGCCATTGTTGTGAATGATATCTCAAGAAAAGATATTGGATTTGGGCAGGAGGAGAATGAGGGGAAGATAATTTTCAGGGATGGGAGCATCGTTGACATAGAGAGATGTAGTAAGAGAGATATGGCATTAAAGATATTTTTAGAACTCACAAAGAGGTTTGGATGGCAGAAGAGATAAGAGAAGAGTTGATAGAGATTATAAGGGCTCTAAGGATACATCTCATTTATCAGAGAGGATTGGGGGCTTTTGTATATGGACTGGACACAATGGAGGAGTTGATAAAGGAGAATGCCAATAGAGAGAGATTTGAGAAAGCGGCGGGTGTCGCATCTGCCTTAAATAGTAGTAAGAATAAGATTCGGTATTCCACAAGCAGTCTTTTTGAAGAGAGAGATAAGATATCAGAACACTCTGAACCTCTGGAACAGAATAGTATGAGAGTTTTAAGAGATACTGAGGAGAAGAAAAGATTATTGAATCAGTTAATGGATGAGATAGGTGCGGATTGTAAAAGGTGCAAACTCTCAAATCTTGGCAGGAGCAAGGTAGTATTTGGTGAGGGAAATGTAGATGCAAGGATAATGTTTGTTGGCGAGGGTCCCGGTGAGGATGAGGATATTCAGGGGATTCCATTTGTGGGGAGGGCCGGGCAGCTCTTAACCAGAATTATTAATGCTATGGGACTTGGGAGAGGAGATGTATATATTGCAAATGTCGTCAAGTGCAGGCCACCAGAAAATCGGGCACCACTCTCTGAGGAGATGGATATATGTGGACAGTTCCTCAAGAGACAGATTGAGATAATCACGCCAGAGGTAATTATTGCGCTGGGAGGCACAGCCGCCTCATATCTTCTTGGTGATTATAAGATAAAGATTAGTCAGGTCAGGTCAAGAGAGCTTTGGTATCGCGATGGCAATTTAGAAATTCCACTTGTTGCAACTTTTCACCCTTCCTATGTCCTGAGGCGAGGCGAGAGTCCAGAGGTCAAGCGGGAGGTCTGGAAAGATATAAAGATTGCTCTCAACCTGATAGGTATGGAGGTAAAGAGATAGAAGATGAAGAGAGCAATATTCATGTTTGTAATGCTCCTATTATATGGAATCAATAATCTTTATGCAGAGATTCTAATTGCAGAGATAAACTCTTCAATAAATCCAGCCACAGTAGATTTTATAAATGATGCGCTCAAGGTCGGAAAGGAAAAGGATGTAGAACTGATACTGATACTACTTGATACACCCGGAGGACTTGTGAGTTCAACCCGTGAGATTGTAAAAAGTATTATGTCCTCGGATGTACCGGTCTGTGTATATGTATATCCAGATGGGGCGAGGGCTGGCTCTGCTGGTGTATTTATAACAATGGCTGCACATATCGCTGCTATGGCTTATGGTACAAATATTGGTGCTGCTCACCCAGTAGAGGCTGGTGGACAGGATGTTGATAAGAAGGGCGGGAAAGACCTGAAAAAGAAGATTGAAAATGATACGATTGCATTTATTGAATCAATCGCTGAAAAGAGGGGTCGGAATAAAGATTGGGCAATTCGTGCAGTGAGGGATTCTGTCTCAATCACTGCGAGCACCGCACTCAATGAAAAGGTAATTGATGTGGTGGCAAAGGATATAGATGAACTCTTAAAGAGCATCAATGGTAAAGAGGTGGAGACCAATTCGGGGAAGAGGATTCTGAATACCCTCAATGTTAAGAGAACTTACTTCAAGATGAATCTGAGACAGAAGATAACGAATATCTTTGCAGACCCGAATATTAGCTATATATTGATGATGATTGGTGTGGCTGGGATTATGATGGAACTCTATCATCCGGGCGTAATATTTCCGGGCGTTATTGGTGGAATCTCTCTCATACTTGCATTTATCTCATTTCAGGTGATACCGATTAATTATGGGGCGCTTCTCCTGATCTTACTCGGTGTTATATTGATAATTGCAGAATTATTTGTTACAAGTTATGGGATACTCAGTATTGGGGCGGCTATATCAATACTGATAGGCTCTCTCTTATTGATAGACAAAGTTGACCCGCGGTTCTTATTTGAACCGGGATATGGAGTTGATAGGACTATGATTTATCTAACTACCTTAATAATCGTCGGATTCTTTGCTATTGTGGCATATCTGGTTGTGAAGTCCAGAGTAAAGAGGTCTGTGGTGGGAGCAGAGGGGCTGGTGGGGAAGGTGGCAGATGTAACAGAGAAGATTACATCGCAGAACGGGGGGAAGGTCTTTGTGGGTGGGGAGTACTGGTTTGCAGATGCAGATGAGGAGATAGAGGCAAATAGTAAGGTGGAGATTATAAAGGTTGAAGGTTTGAGATTAAAGGTCAAAAAGGTCAATAATTAAAGGAGGTTTCTTATGACAGGTATAATTCCAATTGTAATTGTAGTTTTTCTAATCCTCTCAGGTATAAAAATTCTAAACGAGTATGAGAGAGGTGTGGTCCTGAGGCTCGGTAAGTACACCGGTTCAATCAAGGGGCCCGGAATCATCTGGATAATCCCATTTGTAGATAAGATGATAAAAGTGGATTTACGTCTTATTGCAGATGATGTCCCACCTCAGGATATTATCACCAAGGACAATGTCTCCATTAAAGTGAATGCGGTTGTGTATTACAGAGTAATGCAGCCCGAAAAGGCGATTCTGGAGGTATATAACTATCTCTATGCCACGAGTCAGCTTGCCCAGACGACACTCAGGTCTGTCCTTGGACAATCAGAGCTGGATGAGCTGCTTGCACAGAGGGAGAAGATAAATGCACATCTTCAGGAGATTCTGGATAAAGATACAGACAACTGGGGTATAAAGGTAAGTAAGGTAGAGGTTAAGCATATTGACCTTCCACAGGAGATGCAGAGAGCTATGGCAAAACAGGCAGAGGCAGAGAGGGAGAGAAGGGCAAAGATTATTGCAGCAGATGGAGAGTTTCAGGCAGCAGAGAAACTTGCGCAGGCGGCAAAGATTATTTCAGAGTCTCCCGGTGCGCTTCAACTCAGATTCTTACAAACTATGAGAGAGGTCTCAACAGAGCACAATACCACAACGATTCTACCTCTCCCAATAGAGCTCTTCAAACCATTTATGGACAAGAAGTAATTTTAGATTTTTTAATTGTAACTTCTACGCAATATGTCCAAAAGATTTTTCAAAAACTTTGGTTTTGGCTATGCCGAATTAGGAGGTATTTATGAGAAATATTTTTATGGTTCTAACTTCTTTGATGTTATTTTCAAACATTGCTATAGCCGGGGTCGCTGGAAATATTATTCAATGTAAGTGTGGTGATGAAGGTGTTACTCTCACAGTTATTAGTGGATGTGAGAACTGGAATGATGCCACTCAATGTACAGGGTGGGCATCGGTTGCTCATGGAAATGGGAGAAGCGAGACTGACCTATTCCCCGACAAGACACAACTTACGGCTTTTAACTGCACTATTCAGATAAATTGCCCTCAATCAGCCAATACCAGCGATGCAGGTACAACTATCACCGAAGAAAAGAAGGACGAAGATAGTGGCTGGTGCTCAATTGTATCGGTCAATTGATCTTCAATCTCATATCTTTTATGAAAAAATCTGTTGTGGATACCTTAATAATTAAGGTCGTTTATATCAATATGGACATCTTCAGATGGTCTTCCCCATAAATAGGTTGAGAGTCATCTCCTGATAACTTTTACATTAGATAGATATTCAGTACAAAGAGCAATTTGCAGACCGACATGCAGGCAACCACTGACAGCAATCCTATACTCAAATCATCAATGGATTAACATGCCCCATAGATGTATTGCTGGTGTTTTTTATATTCTCAGACCAGTCGTATCATATTGATACGGGGAGATAAATATCTTTTTATCATGATATAACTTTTTGATCTCACGAGACATATCCTTATAAAAATTAAGGGGAGGCCCACTGCTGTCTACAAGTGATTCAATTCCAATCTCTTGCGGGATATAGAGCCCCTTTACTCTATCCCAGCTGACACCGCTTATGTTTCTAAGCTGGTTGATAAGGTTTTTTTGAGTGGTCAAATATTCTTTCCAGCAATTGTATTAGAATCATACACACTACCGCTAAATTGGCCCCACCAGTCCTGACCACTCTACTGACCCCCTTTTGTCAAGACATTTTTCATGCCCTAATTCGGCACAGCCGAAACCAAAATACTTATAAAATCTTCTGCGCATTTTGCGTAGAGGTTACGAGGAAAGAATCTAAATATTCTCCCGACATCTCTATCCCTGCACAGGGGTTGGTAATTACTGTTTCACAATAGAGAGTGATGCTACAACTATTCAGATCACAATGAGCAGTAGCGACTGGTGGTCAACTGGATAGCATCTTAATGAATAGTAAAAAAAGGGGATAACCTTATTTAGAAAATGCCGATTTACCTCTTCACAATCCTTATTTTACAAGGGGATAATTTTTGTCTTTAGATCGTTCTGGATATCTATATACAATGTAAAAGAATTGATATGATAGTTATAAAAGAAATACGGTCTTATCTTTTGTATTTACAAGACTTATTTATTGGTGTAATAGAACCCTTTTGATAAGGAGGTTTTCTGATGAAGATATTCATTGATACAGCGGACATTCAAGAGATTCGTGAGGCAAATAGAATTGGCATTATTGATGGTGTTACTACCAATCCATCACTTATTGCGAAGACTGGCAGGAAGTTTGAAGAGGTCATACAGGATATTATAAAAGAGGTGGATGGACCAATCAGTGTTGAGGTCATATCCCTTGAGGCAGAGGGAATGGTGGAGGAGGGAAGAAGGTTTGCAAAGATTCATAAAAATATTACTATTAAGATACCAATGACAACCGAGGGACTCAAGGCAGTAAAGATTCTTTCAAAAGAGCAAATTAAGACAAATGTAACACTGGTATTTTCACCAATACAGGCATTACTCGCTGCCAAGGCCGGGGCGACATTTGTAAGTCCATTTGTTGGCAGACTTGATGACATAAATCAGGATGGATTTGAACTTGTGGAGCAGATAGTAGAGATATACAATAATTATGAATTTACAACTGAGGTGATAGCAGCATCTATCAGAAATCCTGTACATGTATTGAGGGCGGCACTCTGTGGTTGTCATATAGCAACTATTCCATACTCCACTATATTACAGCTTACAAAACATCCACTAACCGATGCTGGAATAAAGAAATTCCTTGAAGACTGGCAGAGGGTGCCAAAATAAGGTAGAGATAATTACATTAATTCACCGCTGTCCAGAAGAATCTGCTTTGAAAAGTTGAGTGTTTATAAATAAAGATTCTGGACAGATGAGAGTTAAATTATTTGGGGGACAGATGTATATCAAAAAGTTGCTTTATCTCTCTTCAAGATTGCCATTGAAAACAGATTTATTATAGAGTAAAATCATCAAAATTTGTTGTTGTATAAAGCCTTTGCCATTTTTTTGTGTTTCAGATTTATATGTGGCAATTTGCCTCTGACTCCGACTGACTTTAACCGAAAATATATAAAAATTTTATTAATGGTCATCAATCAGACCTTCTGGTGCCTTTGAGGTGTAAAGATATTTTTATTCAAACTCATTTTTGGGAAAAGAGTCAATAGTTGTAATTTATAGATGTTCTGCTATCAAAGAGCAGAGTTCTTCAAGGAATTCTCTATCTGTTTCATCAAAGGCACAGAGTGTATGTGAATCTATATCAAGCTCACCTATAAAATTACCTTCTCTCATTATTGGTACTACAATTTCAGATTTGACCTTTATAGAGCAGGAGAGATAGTTGATCTCCTTTGTAACATCAGAGACCAGAAATGTCTCTTTATTTACCGCCGCCAGTCCACAAATCCCCTCCCCAAATCTAATCTTTGTGTGGATAGTAGGTTCTCCTTCAAATTCGTGTAATATCAGATTTTCATCTCCATCAGACAGATAAAAACCTACCCAGTCATAATAAGATATATTCTGCTTAAGTCTCTTGCACACCTCGTTTCTGATGCCAGATGGAGATTTGTCTTCAATAATTTGCTTTATGTTGTTTAAAAAATTCTGAAATAGCACCCTCTTCTCTTCTTTGGTCATATACTGAGTCTCTCCTTTATTATCTGAAAAAGTCTATAAATATCTATGAGATTTTTTAGAATGTCTGTACTATTTAAGATTATTGAACCCCCTGCATATAGATTCTGAAATATTTGATAGCCATAGATATTGAGAGGGACGAAGCCCTCATTTATCTTGATTCCGCAGTTAAAGATATTGTGTGAAGCAAAGATATTCTCTTCTGTAAAATAACTGATTTCATTCTTTGAATTTGTAAAGAATACTGGAAGATTAAATATCGGTTCAACGACTTTATTATCTCTGATTGTTAACCCCTCTTCTACAAATCGCTCAGAAATGAGTACAACAATCTCTGGATATATCTCATAATTATTACAGGTTATATAATTGATTTTGTCCTGCTCCAAATAGACTTTATAAATCTTATCATAAATGACCTCTATACCCTCTTTCTCTTCAAACCCCTTCTGAATATTAAAGAACCTCTTAGAGATAACAGCTGGATTGAGTGTTAATGCCTCAAATATCTTTCTCCCTGTGATACTTTTTAGAGATTCATATATCTTATCTGCTTTGTGAATTCCAAGGAAAGGTGGGAGGACAATAATGCCATCATTACCCACAAGTTTACTCCTGATATCTCTGGCGAGGGATTTAAGTGCCTCTTCATCGTCTTCAAGGGTCGCTGCCAGTTCATATATTGAATAGATTCTATCCTTCTGAAGGATATCAAGGTTTATTATTTCCCACTGGCTGTTGTTATCCAATGTGACTTTTATAGTATCCTGCAGATTCTCTATATTTACAAATATCAATTTTGAACTCATATTTTTTGATTCATAAAGGTAGTTGTAGTTTTTATATATGGTGGAGCATCTCACTATATCTCCAGTATTATATAATACCTCAATAGGGCTAAAATCATTCTGAAATGAAAACGAAAGGCGCGTGAGGAATTCTGTAAGCTCACCTATGTTAAGATGCCGATATAGATTAGAATTTTTATCAATATATTTAATCATCGGATTGAATAACATCGCCGATTTATTCTGACTCAAAATTACAGGCTCAAAGCCAGATTTTATTAATAGTGAAGACAGAAACAGTGAATATATATTCTCTCCGATTACCAGAATTTCTGGCTTTATTATTTCCATAAATCTACCATATTTCTAAAGAATAGTTCTTCTGATTTAATCTGATATTCATTTAGTATAAATCTCCTGCCGCCCCATCTCCTTTCAATAAATTCAAAGAATATATCCTTTGAGGCAGTAATGGGGAGATTTAATCTGGTTGCCAATATCTGTGCTGCTCTGAATGAGCAACGAATCCCCTGACAGGGACCTGTGCCGAGCCTCGTCCTCCTTCTAATCTGCATTAAATCCCTTGCCCACTCATGTTCAATGGAATATTCTATCTCCGCCCCTGTCACACCTTCGCAATGGCAGACCACTTCACCCGAATGTGGCTCGCTCTTTATCCTTTTAAGAATCTCCTTTGCCTGACAGCCGTATCTATAAATCAGCCGAGAAATCAGATATCTATCAAGAGGATATTCTCTCTCGTATTCCTCTATACTATATGGCTCTCTCTCACCTAAAAGGGGCTCCGTCATCGTCTTACATTGATTCTTCCTTCCAAATTTCTTATCAATTACATCTACAAACTCCTCTGACATAAGTCTGTATGCGGCGAGTTTTCCTCCAATCATAGAGATGAGCCCTGATATATTATCTGTCTCTTCATGGTCGATAATCCTGTGGTCCCTTGTGAGGTCATCTTCATATTTATTATATTCGTAAATGGTTGGTCTCACACCGGTCATCGTCCTTATTGCCCTGAATCTCCTTATGTCTGGAATGACCCTCTCCATCGCCTCGTAGAGATATTCCACATCGTCAAGAGTAGCAAATGGTCTATCCAGATCTCCATAGTAGTCGTCATCAGTAGTTCCAAGAATCATACCATTCTGATGTGGGCAGATAAATATCTGTCTCCCATCAACCGCCTTTGCGATGACTGCAAAGTTTAGGTACCTCCTATCAAAGATAATATGGACACCTCTTGAAGGTCTTACTTTATTCGCTTTGCTCAAACTCTTTGTGACCCTATCTGACCATGGTCCAGTGAGATTTGCCACGATCTTTGAATAGAATTCCTCTCTCCTTGAAGTATGTCTATTTAATGCAATAACCCCCCTGACTGACCTGTTGTCAATAATAAAATCAATTATCTCATAACCGAGTTTTATCTCTGCTCCATATGATTCTGCGGATTTGGCATTCTCTATAGCCAATCTGAATGGATCTATCCCCCACTCATCTGTTGTTACTGCCCCTATTGCATCATCAGTTATAAGTGGAATGACCTCTTTGAGAGTCTCCCTATCAAGTCTTCCATGTGGAAGTCCATTCTTATGAGGTTGATACCTATCATAGGCGGAGAAATATACCTCTGCGAGTTCAAGATATATCTCTGGAAATGGATCGGATTTTAAGACTGGCATAACAAAGGGTATCCTGAATATCATATGATGTGCAATCTTCTGAATATATCCAGAGTCAATGCAGCTCATTCGTGTAACAGACCTGTCATTGAGAAGATATCTTATCCCACCGTGAATCATCCCGCTGCAGGCACCGGTCGCACCACCTGCAATGTCCTGTTTTTCAAGTAGAAGGACACTATACCCCCGCATTGCGGCATCCCTTGCGACACCGACTCCATTAATCCCGGCTCCGATAATTATTATATCAAAAATCTTATTACTCATATTTAAGAGATCTTAAAAGCAACTTTGATAGTATCCTAACTTTCTACATTTACAAAGCAAAAAATGTATGTGAAGTACAATTGAAATTACTATTTCAAACAGGTAAAAGACAGCCTATACTGGCAATAAGAGGCAGAGCGAAACGGATACTCGTGTTGCAATTCATAAAATTTAATTGATGATTAAGATATAATGAAGGCGTGGTGAACAGAGATATGATAAAATAACGACCTATTTTAAGGAGGTGCACCATAAAACCTAATTGTCGATAGCCTACGTGCCGTTTAGGCATATTACGGTGCGTATTTCAGGAGAAAAATATCATAAGCACCAGCACCATTA
>JBMFOP010000100.1:0-10665 GCA_049969675.1 Myxococcota bacterium
CGGTCAGGGAGATGATGGTGGAGCAGGTGAAGATGGAGGGGCGGCGGACGGCGATAGCGATCCGGGCAATGGCAACTGGCTGTGGGCCCCTTCCAATGACCGCGTCATTGCGTATCGTGGCGGGTCCATCCAGGCGTTTCTCCCAGGTTGCCTCAACGGGCAGTTTGCGTCGAATTCGGCGACGGGATGCGCGACCTCTGTATCGTACACGGCTGTGCTTGCTGGGACCAACACCTATTACACCTTCACCTTTGGAAATTCCAGGATTCTCGGTTTGCGTTATGTCTCAAAAGCAAACGCCGGTTCGAGTGTGAAATATTTCCAGATCAATGGTGGCAGTGGTGGAAATCCTGGGCCGGTTAAAATGTGGCTGAGCACATCTGCGACTGCAAGCTATACCGATGCCGCCGCCGTCAATTCCTATTGTGCGGCATCTACATCAATTTCGGCGGCATATCTGTTGACTGGCCCCGGCTATTGTCCCGTTTCGCCCAACACGCGGTACTACCTGTTCATTCAGACGGACGTCACTGGATATAATCCGACCTACCAACTGGTGGATTCGACATCGGACTTCATCGTTCCCTGAAAATTTAGCCACGCACGTCAATGCCCGGCGCTGCCGGGCATTCGTTTGAACCGCCGGCGCGTTTTGCGGTCTGCGGTATCATCATCGGTTTTTCGTGCATTGAGGAGGTTTGATGAGTTCGTCCCTGATTCGTGGTTTGCGGGTTTGGATCGGCGCGGCGGCGCTGGGTGTTGACGGTGGCGACGACGGTATGTCCGATGCCGGCAAAGAAGAGGGATAAAAGTAGAAGTAACACTTAGGAGGATACCATAAATAAACCAAACTCATAGATTATCTCAAATTGTCCTCCAGTTTAGATTACTATTTTATACCCTCATCTCTCTCACCGCCCTATAAAATCTATTCTTAGAATATATTTGTAGAATTTATCAAAAACTAAAGCGATTCATATGCATATAAATCCTTCTCTTCAAAATTAAATATCTAAGAGGTCTAAAATTAAAATTTATTTTGGACAGATGTGGAGTGCATATTATTTTTAAGTATCAATTTTATTTTGTATTTTTGTTTATATTTAATATAATGGCTTACCTCATTTGAGGGAGTTGTATGAAATCTCTTCTTCAGCTTATTGTGATGTTCTCTATTGCCATCTGGGCAAGGATACGGGAGAGGTATTTCTCTAAAGAGAGGATAAAGCGAATTCAGAGGAAGAAATTGTTATCTCTTGTGAGATATGCCTATAAGAAAAGTCCAATGTATAGAAAGTTGTACGAGAATATAGACATAAACAATTTTGATATTACCTCTCTCCCACCAGTAAATAAGGAATATATCCTGAAGCACCTCTCAGAATCTCTTACTAAAAGGGGAATCTCTAAAGATGAGATTGTGCTCTTTGCCCATGACCCTGATTCTGTAGGGAAATATTTTAAGAATAAGTATGTCCTATCAACCACTTCGGGGACTACAGGTATAATAGGCTATTTCCTGATGAGTCAGTGGCAGTGGATTGTTCAGAAAGGGGTGGAATTTGCAAGATTATTAAAGCACCGACTCTCATTTCACTATGTATATAAATATACAGTCAAGACTAAGTTGAGATGGGCGATGATTGTCGCGAGTGAAGGACATTATATTACATACCTGCTCGCAAGACTGACCCCGAAACAGGCATTCTATCTCTCCGATATCAGGATATTCTCAATTACAAAACCTATGAATAAGATGGTTCAGGATTTGAATGAATTCAAGCCACATTATGTACATAGTTATCCTACCTTTCTTGAGGCGCTGGCTTATGAGAAGCTGGCTGGGAGGTTGAATATTGAGGTGGATTTTATGTCATCAGGTAGTGAGCCTTTTAGTGAGACTGCAAGGGCGACTATTAAGAAGGCATTTGGGGATGTAGAGATTGTAGAGACATATGGAACTACAGAGGCAATATGTCTGGCAAATCAATGCAGGTTTGGTAAATTGCATATTAATGAGGATTATGTGATTATTGAGGCAGTTGATGAAGAAAATAAACCTGTTCCAGATGGAGTGACTTCCAAGAAAGTCCTGATTACAAATCTGATCAACAAATTTCAACCACTTATCAGATATGAACTCAGGGATTCTGTGGTAATAGACCATAATTATAAATGTGAATGTGGCTCACCATTTGCAGTGATTGAGGTTCAGGGGAGGAGTGATGATACTTTCTATTTGATGACGAAGGAAGGGCATTTCAGAGCATTTCCTCCTATACCATTTGAGGCTCTCTTTTTGAAGATAAAGGGTTTGAGACAGTATCAATTAATCCATGAAGAGCAAAATCATCTAATTGCGCGATACATTGCACAGGACCCGAAAGAGAATGAGAGGATTGAAAGGGAGATTAGAGAAAGATTTAATGAGTTTTTTAGTAATACGGATGTGGCAGATAATATTACCATTACCATTGAGGAGTCTGGAGAGATTACAAGACCTCCCACACACCAGAAGGTACGTCAGATCTTTTCAAAGGTAAAGCCGCCACCGAATATTATATGAGGGGTGAATGATGAAGAAGAGAGGGTTCTTTCTTGTGCTTGAAGGGATTGATGGGGCTGGCACAACAACGATTGGAAAGATGCTTGAATCAGAGCTCAGGGCAAAGGGGATAAAGATACATTATACCTTTGAGCCGACATCGGGGCCCATCGGTTCTATGATTAAGAATATTCTATCCAGGCGAATTGTGATGAACTCAAATGGTGGTTCAGAGGTCATAGACCAGAAATCAGTTGCGCTACTTTTTGCCGCCGATAGAATTGACCATATCAGAAATGAAATAGAACCACTTCTAAAAAGGGGATATGTGGTTATTTGTGATAGATATAAATATTCCTCCTTTGCTTATCAATCGTTATTTGCACCGGATGGCTGGGTACGGGAAATAAACAGATTTGCAATAGAACCCGATCTTCTGTTGTTTCTGGATGTGGATGTTAGAACGGGTCTAAAAAGGGTCGGTGTTAGAGGTAATGTAAAGGAGATATATGAAAAGACCGATATCCTGAAGAGAGTTAGGGAAAATTATTTAAAGGAAGTCAGATTGAATAGATTTGCAAAAATTATTGATGCAAATTCTACAGTGGATGAGGTCTACCTCGCTTCAAGGGAGATTCTCATAAAGAGGCTTAGAATATATGGATACAAGATTTAAATCTATTAAGGGGATGAATGATATCCTACCACCTGAATCAAAAGATTGGCTATCAATTGAAAGTTTATTGCGTCAGCACTTCTTCAGAGCCAATTTCAGTGAGATAAGGACACCTATACTTGAATATCTTGAGCTCTTTGTAAGAGGGATAGGAGAGGGGACGGATATAGTTGATAAGGAGATGTATAGCTTCAGGGATAAGGATAATGAGATGGTAACCCTAAGGCCAGAGGGGACCGCTTCTGTGGTAAGGGCTATAACAGAGCACAATCTCCTGAAACAGGAGGGAATTTACAGGCTGTTTTATCTGGGACCTATGTTTAGATATGAGCGCCCACAGAAGGGGAGATTCAGGCAGTTCCATCAGTTTGGGGCTGAGATATTTGGGATTGCAGATGGGAGTATAGATGGGGAGTTAATACATCTTGGCTCGTCCTTACTTACAGGGCTTGGAATAAAAGAGTCTGACTTTATAGTAAAGATAAACTCTCTCGGTTGCACCGCCTGTCGTAAGGGTTTCAGGAGAGAGCTCGTCTCATTCCTGAATAATAAAAAGGAACCGCTCTGTGAGGACTGTAAGAGGAGGATTGAGGTAAATCCATTAAGGGTTCTGGATTGTAAGAATGAGGTCTGCAAAACTATCACAGCAGATGCACCAAAGATGATAGACCATCTATGTGAGGGTTGTAAAAAACATCTGGAAGAGGTTCTCTCTGCCCTTAAATCTTTCAATGTGAAATATGAGATAGACCATAGACTGGTGAGAGGGCTGGACTATTATAGCCGTACCGCATTTGAGATCCAGATTACAAATAATCTTTTAGGCTCACAGAATACTGTAATTGCTGGTGGAAGATATGATTCGCTTTTTAGAGATTTTATAGGTTCTGAGTATCCTGCTATTGGATTTGCAGGTGGGATTGAGAGGCTCTTTGAGGTAATAGATAAAAACATACTCAAATCCAACGACGAATTTAAGATTAGTTTTATATCCTCAATTCACCTCTTTGATAGAAGGGACCTTAATAATATAAATGTCCTGAGGTCAAATGGTATCTCTGTAGAGATTGACCTCTCAAACCGTTCTTATAAAGCCAAATTTAAGAGGGCAGATAGAATCGGTGCCTCTTTTGCTGTTATAAAGGGGGAGGATGAGTTAAACGGTGGTTATTATACAGTCAAAGACCTGAGACAGTCTATGGATTCTGAGAACAAACAGTTTAGGGTAGATGCCTGTGAGATAATTAATGAGTTATTAAAAAGGAGGAAGGTGTAAATGATAAAAAAGGTATTATTAATATTTCTCTGTGCGACTCTTCTTCTCTCTGCTGGTAATAAACTTGAAGAGGGGATGAGTATACCGAAATTCTTTGTTAGAATCTATAATAATAAGAAAAGTGGTATAGAAGTTATCAGGGACAGTGACCTCTTCAATGGGAAGAATAGGGCGGTTGTTATCTCCTTCTTTGCAAGTTATTGTAAACCCTGTAAGAAGGAGATATTTGTCCTGAATGATTTTTATCAAAAATATAAAGATAAAGGTGTCACAATTATTGAGATTTCTATTGATACGGAGAAGGATGGTATAGAGTTATTCAAAAAGATAGTTGATGAAACGGATATTGCTATGCCCTGTGTGATTGATACTATGGGCGCTATGTCCAGACGCTTTGGTGTGGAGAGGCTCCCCGCACTCTTTGTCTTTGACAAATATGGGTATGTGAAGAAGAAGTTTGAGGGATATACAGAGGAGAATGTGAAGGGATTTGAGGAGGTCGTCCTTGAGTTGATGGGGGATAAGCCAGAGACTTTAGAGAAAAGGGACTCTTTGACAAAAGATGTAAATACATCGGATAAGAAAGAGTTACCGGAGCAGAAGAAAGACAAATGAAGAGATTTCTCTGTCTATCCCTTATATTCCTACCTGTGCTCTCATATGCTGAAGTAGATGTTGAATTGGGTAAGAGAATAGGAGAGATACTCTCCCATCCTTTGATTCAGGGGGTTGATATATCTATCTATGCCTATAATATAACTGCCGACAGGGAGGTCTATAGTAAAGACAAGGATAGACAACTCAATCCAGCCTCAGTTACAAAATTGCTCACATCTGCTGCTGCCATCTACTTTCTGGGTCCATATTATAAATTTCCAACGGAGATATATTTAAAGGAATTTCCAGATGATGAAGGTGTTGTAAAAGGGGACATTTATTTTAAGGGATATGGAGACCCGCGTCTGGTAAATGAAAATCTCTTTAATATGTTGCTTGAATTGAAGAGAGAGGGGATAAGTAAGATTGAAGGGAATGTCTATCTGGATAGTACCTTCTTTGATAAGGAGTATTTTAAGCCCGGATGGCAGAAGGATGTGGGAATCAGGTCGTATTATGCCCCAGTCTCGGCATTTGCAGTGGATTTTAATAGTTTTACTGTATATGTAAAACCATCCTCTCAGGAAGGGGACAGACCAGTGGTATTCATTGAACCACCGCTTCAGAAGTATTTTAAGATTAAGAACAATGCCACAACTGATAAGAAGGGAAATACAATTGATGTTGATATTAAACCTATAAAAAGTGGGTTAGAGGTGATTGTAAAAGGTGTGATAGGTGTCAATCAGAAGGGGAAGAAATTTAACAGGAGGGTGGAGGACCCTGACAGCTACGCCCTTGAGCTTTTGAAATGGTTCTTTGATATTCATAAGATAAAAGTTAAAGGGAAATTTGCTGTTAAGGAATTGCCCAAAGAAGATGTTAATCTCTTTTATACATATTATTCTGAGCCTCTGGCAAC
Source organism: Myxococcota bacterium (assembly GCA_049969675.1). Classification (GTDB taxonomy): domain Bacteria; phylum Myxococcota; class SpSt-1050; order SpSt-1050; family SpSt-1050; genus SpSt-1050. The sequence continues at coordinate 6,017 of JBMFOP010000100.1, forward strand.
GGTTTTAAGAGACCTTAATAAGCACTCTAATAATTTTAGTGCGGATCAGCTCTTAAAATATTTGGGGGGTCAGATTTATGGTCCACCTGCCACATTTGAGAAGGGGATAAAGGTCATTGATGAATTTATGAGTATTGCAGGTGTTGATAAATCAGAATATCTGATCACAAATGGTTCGGGACTCTCTCATGAGAACAGGATTACCACCGGGGCGGTCGTTAAGCTCCTCAACTATGTCTATAGGAACTTTCAGATGATGCCTGATTATATCTCCTCACTCTCAATCGCATCTGCAGATGGGACAATAAGAAAGAGATTCTTTAATACCCCCTGTGAGCTCAAGACCAGAGCCAAGACTGGAAGTATTGATGGGGTTGCATCCATTGCAGGTTATACAGTCAATGCAAATTCAGAAATTATTTCATTTGCAATAATTGCAAATGGCTTTGAACCAAAAAAATATAGAGAGATAACTGAGATATTGGACTCAATAGTGGTTGAGTTTACCAGATAGGATGTGTAGGTAATTTCTTTTAGACAAAGCAGGAATTTTGTAGTAGATAGCCAACTCTCTGGCACGGTCGTTGCCATCTGGTATGTGGAGGTAAATTATGGAGATTATCCTGGATAAAAATTATAACCCCGAGGAGATTGAGAAGAAATGGTATGAGTTCTGGATGAAGAATGATATCTTCTCTCCTGATAAGAGTGAAGGGAAGAATGGCAGATTCTCTATAGTAATTCCACCGCCGAATGTTACAGGGTCATTACATATGGGGCATGCACTCACAGTTACCATAGAAGATATTTTTGTTAGATGGAATCGTATGAGACAGAAGAAGACACTCTGGTTACCCGGGACAGACCACGCCGGAATTGCCACTCAGATGGTGGTGGAGAGAGAGCTTATGAAGGAAAATCTCACCCGGCACAAACTTGGTAGAGAGGAGTTCTTAAAGAGGGTCTGGGACTGGAAGAATAAATATGGCAACAGGATAATAGAGCAATTGAAACTACTTGGTGCCTCCTGTGACTGGAAACGGCTCAGATTTACCCTTGACGAGCAATTATCAAAGGCGGTATTGAGGGCGTTTGTCACTCTGTATAATGAAGGGCTCATATATAGAGACTTCAGACTTATAAATTGGTGTCCGAGGTGTCAGACCGCGCTTTCAGATCTGGAGGTGGATTATGAGGAGAATATCAGAGGTGAGATGTACTCCTTTGCATATCCACTTAAGGATGGAGGAGAGATTGTAGTTGCGACTACCCGACCTGAGACTATGCTCGGTGATACAGCAGTAGCAGTACATCCAGAGGATGAGAGATACAGACATCTAATAGGTAAGATGATAAGACATCCTATTATGGGGTATGAATTTCCGATTATTGCTGATGAGAAACTTGTAGAGATAGGTTTTGGGACCGGTGCAGTCAAGGTGACCCCTGCACACGACTTCAATGACTTTGAGACCGCTAAGAGACATAATCTGAAAAGCATTAATTTATTGACTGATGATGGGCATATAAATGAGAATGGTGGAAAGTTTAAGGGGATGACTGTGTTTGAGGCAAGAAATGCCGTAAAGGAGGAGTTAAGAAGTCTCGGTCTTGAGAGAGGTTCAAAAGGGCATCTGATGTCAATCGGGAGGTGTCAGAGATGTCATGAGATAGTTGAGCCATATCTCTCAACACAATGGTTTGTCAGGACCAGGCCATTGGCAGAACCAGCAATTGAGGCAGTTGAAAAAGGAATCGTAAATATTATCCCTGAGAACTGGATAAAGACATATTATCACTGGATGCGCAACATCAACGACTGGTGTATCTCAAGGCAGCTCTGGTGGGGGCATCAGATCCCGGTTTATTACTGTATGGACTGTTCAAAGATTCCGCCTGATTATAAGCAGATTCCGTTTGAAGCAAAGCCAATAGTCTCAGAAAGTATATTGAGAGAGTGCCCTCATTGTCACAGTAAAAATATCATAAGAGACCCCGATGTGCTGGATACATGGTTCTCGTCGGCGCTCTGGCCATTCTCTACACTTGGCTGGCCAGAAGATACTCCGGACTTGAGAGAATTTTATCCAACTGATCTGATGGAGACTGGATTTGATATCCTCTTCTTCTGGGTGGCAAGGATGATGATGATGGGGATCCATTTTACAAATCCTTCTGAGCCCCTTGAGAGGAGGGTCCCATTCAGGACAGTCTATCTACATGCGATGGTTCGGGATGAGAAGGGGCAGAAGATGAGTAAGACAAAGGGGAATGTGATTGACCCTATTGATGTTACCTCAAAATATGGTGCGGATGCATTGAGATTCACGCTTGCATCTATGGCTGCTCAGGGACACGATGTAAAACTCTCAATGGATAGAGTGGAGGGGTATAAGCACTTTGGAACAAAGCTTTATAATAGTGCAAGATTTATCCTTATGAATCTCAAAGATTTTGAGAAGATAGACCTCTCTAAATCACTCTCCGCATATGATAGATATTTCCTCCTGCGGACAAGGATGCTCACTCAATCGGTCAACGAGAGCCTTGAGAATTACAGAATTGATGAGGCCGCAAATGCCATCTATCACTTCCTGTGGCACGAATTTTGTGATTGGTATCTTGAACTTTCAAAACCATTTATATATCAGGAAGTTGATAGAGAGAGTAGAGAGGGCACACTCTCCGCTCTCCTTTACATCCTTGATAATCTATTGAGGCTCCTGCATCCATTTATGCCGTTTATTACAGAAGAGATCTGGCAGAAGATAAGACACTTTACAGATGAAAAAAATCTATCTCTCGCCTTGGCGGAGTATCCATACAGGAAGTGGTCGCATGAAGATACTTCAGATGAAGAGAAACAGGCATTGAGAAAGACGGGCTTTGTTATGGAGATAATCACCTGTTTGAGGAATTTTAGAACCGAACATCAGATAGAGAATTCAAAGAGGTTCAAATTGTTCATAAATGTTGAGCTCAATCTGAGTGGGCTTGAGAAGGCAGCCCTTATCAAACTGGCAAATATTGAATCAATTGAAAAGGTAGATTCAAAACCTGAAAAGTCATTTGTAATACCACTTGTAGAATTTGATTCGGAGCTTTATATTGGTGCAGAAGGACTGATTGACATTGAAAAAGAGAGGGCGAGGCTCAGGAAGGAGCTTATAAAGGCAGAGAAAGACATTGACTCAGTTAGTAAGAAGATGTCTGATTATAACTTCCTATCAAAAGCCCCTGCAGATGTAGTTGAGGCGACAAATATCAGATTTGAAGACCTTAAAAAGAAGATAGAGAGGCTTAATGAACTTATATCCGAGATTGAAAGTCTGTAAGAGTACAGGAGGTGAGAGATGGATGTTAAGGAGTTGGTAAGAGAGGCTATAAGAGAAGATATCCCTGTATGGGATATAACAACAAATTCAATTATCCCAGAGGATATGAAGGGGAAGGCGGTTCTGCTTGCAAAAGAGGATTGCATCATCTCAGGGTTAAATGTGTTTTATGCCGTGTTTGAAGAGCTCGGTGGTGTGGATATTGAGTTCAATGCAAATGATGGAGATATGGTTCCGTCAAATACTGAGGTAGCGCTCTTAAAAGGTAATCTCTCCTCTATACTGAAGGGGGAGAGGACGGCACTCAACTTTATTATGCATCTATCTGGCATAGCCACACTGACCAGGAAGTTTGTTGATGCAGTAGAAGGGACTGGAGTGAAGATAGTGGATACCAGAAAGACCACGCCCCTTATGAGGTTATTAGAAAAGAAGGCGGTCAGAGATGGGGGTGGCTTCAATCACAGATCTTCCCTCTCAGATGGAGTCCTCATTAAAGATAATCATATTGCGGTTGCTGGTTCAGTTGCAAAGGCGATAGAGCTTGCAAAGAGGGGTGTGCATCATCTGATAAAGATAGAGGTAGAGGTGCAGAAATTATTTCAGATAGAGGAGGCTATAGAATCTGGTGCCGATGTAATTATGCTTGATAATATGGAGAAAGAGGATATCAGGAGGGCGATAGAGATTGTAAATCACCGTGTGCCGGTGGAGGTCTCTGGTGGAATAAATCTGGAGAATATCAAAGACATAGCAAAGTACGGTCCCGATTTTATTTCAATTGGAAAACTCACTCACTCTGCCCGAAGTATAGATATGTCAATTGAAATAATAAAGAAAAAGAAGGAATAGAGATGTTATCTCTATCATAATTATCATTTGACAACACTATCAATATAAAGTAATGAGCAATCACATTCAAGTGAGGCGATTACTTAATCAACAATCAGGAGCCCAGCGATCCAAAATAATCTGCTTTAAAAAGTTAATGTCTTTATAACTTTTTGGACAGACGCGAGGTCTTTTATATTTATCTCATTGAATATTATTCATTATTTTTTGAAATTGACATATCTATACCTACATAAAATTTTTTTTATTCAACAATCCACAGTCAACAGTCCACAATATAATAATTTCTGGTTGACCTATCAGTAGTAATATGAGATATCTTATAGAGTTTAGAGGTAGATAGATGAAGAAACTCCCTATTGCAATACAGAGTTTTAAGAAGATCAGGTCTGATGACTACATCTACATTGATAAGACTGAGCATATTTACAACCTAACAAAAGAGAATGGATATTATTTTCT
>JBMFOP010000101.1:0-10515 GCA_049969675.1 Myxococcota bacterium
CTTTTGGATTCCCTCATCAATATTTTGGTTATCTTCTGAATCTTCCATCTCATTTTCCACAATATTTTCAATTTTTTGTTTTGTTTCGTGATGTGAAAATGAACCGTCTTTTGCAGTGCTTATTAAATCATAAGTCTCTCTGTTTGTGCCAATGCCAACTAGAATTCTTATCCGCTCACTCCCTTCAAGTGGTTTATACAATGCATGAAACCCGCTTACATAAAAATAACCAACGAGACAATCAAAAAACTTGCAATCCTTTATTAGCTGTTCAAATCTATTTTTAAGTGTTTTACCCGCTTCATTTACTATAAATGTTAAATCTAAAGATAAATGCTCATCTTCAGTCCAGTTATAAATTTCTTTGGGATATTTCTTTTCTTTGGTCATAAATTACTTTTCTCTGCCTTTTTTCTTTGAGGAAGACTTTACATTCTCTGTTATCCTTTCTAATGACCCTTCACCTGTCCATTTATCTATTATATCTTTTTTAAAGTTTCAATCCTTATTTTAATGGAAGTGGGGTTAAAACGGATTTCAAAGAACAGGGATATCATATCAATTATTTTCTTAAATGCAAATTTGTTTTGGACAAATATGGATCTGTATGTGTATTTTTTAGGTTTTTAATAATTAGAATTACAGTCAAAATTATTTTTTTAGTGGTATCTTTTCAATCTCAAATTGAAACTGCTCCAGTCTCTGAGCCTGTCTTTCATGCATCTTCTTGATTTCATTGAATCTCTCCTGCATCCTTTTATTGTAATCTGCGCTCTCACTCCCGATTGGTGCAATATTTCTATAATCAATTGTCCGTTTTATCTGTAGCCAGATCTCCTTGTAAAGTTCATTTAAGTGTCTTTTAAGCTCCTCTGAAAACTCCCAGTTGAAGATGGTCTCCTTGCTTGATGGTGAACGCCAGAGAATGATCTCATCCACATCCCCATATCCCCTGATATGCCTATCTACAATCTCAAATGCCGGATATGTATAAGTGGGAAATCTATCTGTATAGACAGTGATTGTAATTGTTCTGTCCTTTGAGAGTGTTACACCAATAAAATTATCTCCAAATTGAAACAATTTAAGACTTTTGGGGTCCAGAAGGTATGAGATCAGTCGGAACTGTTCGCTCGTATTCAAAAAAGATAGTTCCTTCTGTGGATTGGGGATAATTGATTTCTTATTCCTGATAAAATCTATCAGGTCATCAATCCCTACGACGAGGTTCAGCCCTTTCCCCTCAGAGTAGAAGGCGTGATATAGCCCTACGAGCTCATATTCTCCACTTTCACAATTTATTGCAAAGACTGGTGAACCGCTCTGGCCGGTATTGAGCTGTGCATCAACTATAAAATCGGTATGGTGCCAATCTCCGTCATTGTCTTCTATATTCACATTTATCACCTTCCCTGTATTGCTTGCATTAAATATCCCGAGAGGGAATCCCTTTATCATAACAACATTCCCGGTTTTGAGCTCCGAAGAGGAACCGAGCTTATAAGGTATAGGTCTTATATTTACCTTCCCCTCCAGGATTGCCGCATCCAGCTCCGGTGCAATGGCAATGACCTTCAGTTCAATGAAGTTCTTCTCAAATGTATCATTTTCATTCTGGACGATCTTGATTACCTCCCCGACCTTTTTGGAGCCAAATGGCACACCCTCAAGTCTATTATTCTCTGTGGTGACGAGTGGTTGATTCGCCACATGCTCATTGGTCAGAAAATATACTGTCTCCCCTTTCTTCTCAAAAGGGAATGCTGTCCCATGAATTACATATTTAATAAATCTCTTATTTATCTTCCCGTCTTCAGAATAGAAGATCTGTTCGTATGTTGTGGTATTTCTGATACAGACCGAATAGTTGCTACTTGAGGACTTCTCAAATTCCATTACCTCTCTCTTTAATGCCTCAATATTATCCGCATATCTGCCTGTGCACCTCAAAGAATCCCCTTTTCTGTTCTCCACATTCTGTATCTTCGCATCTATGTCTGTATCTTTGTCAAACACCTCTTCAGATCTTACCCTCTCTTTGGAGCAGTCAAGAATGGAGAATAGACAGATCAGTAAAGAAAATAATCTCAAAACCTTCATATAAATATTTATATCATCAAAACGGCTATTATCAAGAAATAGGCAGAGCAAATTCAATTTTTGTATTAAAACACATCTGCCTTTTTAATTGAAGCCTGAAGGATGTTGAATTTTTAAGAGGATGACTTTTACCCCGTCTGCATACGCATCCACCCCTCTACTAATCTCAACAGAATCAATTTTTGCAATTGTAGAGCTCTGTTAATCCGGAATAATTTGATTTCAAAATACTGACAATGTCTGAGAGTGTTTGATTAAATTTATTTGTTGAAGAATCAGATGTCTTAACACAAATTATGCGTTCATCTCCACAGACTTTTATCTCCTCACAATAATTCTGATGAGGGATCCTGTCCATCCATCTCTTAACACCATAAAGTGGTTTACCTCCCAGAAAGACGAGCTTTACATCCTCTACTCCGAGATTTGTGATGTCCGAGTAGTCTTTAAGGCTGTCATATTCAAATATGGTTATATCCGCCACATAGTCCTTTGCGAGTTTGCCGAGCCTATCCTCCATTGCAAGTGCCTTTGCCGGGGTATAGGTTATCATATTGAATATATCTCTATCTGAGAGGGCATTGTTGAGTTTCTCCCGATTATATCTGCCTACAAAACGCAACTCCTCCAGCATATTCTTTCCACCTGATGGATTCCAGTCCGGGGCGATGGATATATCCAGCCCAACATTCTTTGCTGTCTGGATATCTGTGGTGGCACCGTATAATCTTGTATTGGAGATAGGGGACCAGATGAGTTTGGCGCCCACATTCTTCATCTCCTGAAATTCTGCCAGAGTCAATGCAGTCCCGTGAATTATAGCGGTCTCCTTTAATAAGAGCCCTTTTTTCTTTAAGGTTGTGAATTCATTTCTTGAGAGGGTATCAACCCCCTCTGCCAGATGTATGACAAAGGATTTTACAGAACCATTCTTTGTCCCATTTATTATACTTGCAGCAGTACTATCATCCAGCGAATCTATAGAAGGGACATGAGTCCTTACATAGTCAAAACCGAATCCATTGTATTGTGTATCCACATTTCTCACCAGAACATTTATACAGGCAGATGTATATGAAGAGCCCTGAGATGAGGTGGTCCCTGCCAGAAGTGCTACAACCTCTGCAAACTTTACCATCTCGCACTTCAGATTTAAATTCCCGAGGTCATCAAAGGGCTTCTTAAATAACTTGTAGCTGCTATCACTCTGCCACTGATATCTATTTTGATACAGCTTCGTATTCTCCCACTTTGGAAGTACATTATAGGCAAGATGATTGTGTGCATCATATAGTGCTGGCATAATGGTGCCGTGGGTAGAGATGGTAGTAAATTTGCCTATATCGTTCTGATATGTAGAGCTGCAATCCTTTGCGACACAGAATATCTTATCACCAACAATATATATCTCGCCGACATACGGGTCGCTTCCATCTAAAATCAGCCCTTTTAGAAGATATCTATCTGTTGAACTACCGACCACCACCTCCTCATTCCCTATATCTACATCAGAAGGAGATACATCTATGCCCCCATCAAAACCTGCATCAAGGGTATCAGAAATATCTGTATAGTCTGGTATATCAGTTACATCATAGGATATATCCAGAATATCTGTTGAGGCATCGGGCTTAACCGTTGTATCGTCTCCTATCAGAACGCACTCTCCATCTATACATACCTCATCTGCATTACAGGGGAAGAGACACTCCTTTCCTGAATCTATATCTGGATTGGAGGTATCCATTATGTATCCATTATCTGCGACATCAATTAGCAAGACATCGCCTTGAGTAGAATCATTAGAATCAGTGGTAGAATCACCTCCACAGGAAGAGAGTGAAAACACCAACATAAGAAGGATAAGTATAAACGATATCTTTTTCATAAATGACCTCCGAGCCAGGATGGAATTATATCAGCAAAATGGAGATAATAAAACAGAAAATTTATGTCTATTCATATCTAAGGGCATCAATGGGGTTCATATCGGCGGCTCGTTTTGCAGGGAATACTCCAAATATTATGCCGACAGCCACAGAAAAACCGAATGAAAGCATAAATATCCACGGTGTCAGCTGCACCTGAAAGTCTGGCACTAATGAATTAAATACGATTATTGTAAGCAGTCCAAGCAAGAGGCCGACTACCCCTCCGAGCAGAGAGATTGTTACACTCTCAATTAAGAATTGAATTAGTATATCAGACCTTCTGGCACCGACAGCGATTCTGATACCAATCTCACGGGTCTTCTCCTTGACTGTCACAAGCATAATGTTCATAATCCCGATGCCCCCTACCAGAAGAGATATACTTGCAATCCCGAGTACGACCAGTTGCATAGTGGACGCAATCTTTTCAAATGTGGAGAGCATATCCTTCTGAGAAATTATTGTAAAGTCCTCATTCCCATTATGTGCCTTTTTCATCAATTCATTTATCTCATCTATTGCTGCATCTACATTTGAGGCGGAATTTGCCTTAACTGTTATCCTTGTAAGTCCTTCTTGATTAAACATATCCATTGCTATAGTAAGAGGGATATATACAATGTCGTCCATATCAATTCCGAGTGATTGTCCCTTGCTCTGCATTACCCCAATTACAGTGAATCGCCCGCCAGCCACAGTCATCTGTTTCCCGAGCCGATTCTCGCCCTGAAAGAGCTCTTTTAGAACCGTGTGGCCAATAACCGCTACCTTCTTGCGACTTGATACATCTTCCTCAGATATAAAAGAGCCGCTTTCAACTGGCATATTATGAATATATGAAAATGTCTCATTTGTACCTATTATCATCAGATCTCTCTGTCTATTCTGATATTTTGTATTCCCTCCCCCCATTATAAGACCATTTACTGTCTCAAATGTCCTTCCCCGTTTTTTTAAGAACACCATATCAGAGAGACTGAGCTTCCTTACTGTATTAATCATCGGGTGTGGCGCTCCACCTTTTGTATCTTTTTTACCTGGCAACACAATCAGTAGATTTGAACCCATACCGGAGAACAGATCTGCGAAATAGATTTTTGCCCCTTCGCCGAGTGATACGAGGATTACAACAGAATATACACCAATTACAATCCCGAGTGTGGTCAGAAATGTCCGCCATTTATTCAGAAGGGCAGATTGAAACGCTGTCTTAAAAAACTCAAAGAGATCCACCACTATTCTCCTTATCTTCTATAATATTCCCATCAAGTATCCTCACAATCCTTCTCGCCACATTTGCCACATTCAGGTCGTGAGTAACCAGTACAATCGTCACACCCTTCTCAGAGTTTAGCTTGCCAAAAAGGGAGATAATCTCCTTACCTACCTTCTGGTCCAGATTCCCTGTTGGTTCATCAGCAAGAATAATATCTGGATTATTCACAATAGCCCTCGCAATCGCCACCCTCTGACGTTCACCTCCTGAGAGCTCAGATGGTCTGTGCCTATTTCTATGAGTTAGGTTTGCACTCTTTAATGCCTTTAGTGCGAGCCTCTCACGCTCCCGTGGACCGACACCGCTATAGAGAAGAGGGAGGGCGACATTATTTAACACATTATATTGTGGGAGAAGATTGTAATTCTGAAAGACGAAGCCAATTCGTCTATTCCTCATATAAGCGAGCTTCTCATCCCTCAGATCCTTTACATTTACACCGTCAAAGAAGTAATCACCGCTGGTTGGACTCTCCAGACATCCGAGAATATGCATTAGAGTTGACTTACCAGACCCAGAGGGACCTATTATAGATATAAACTCCCCTTTCTCAATTTTGAGATTTATATTATTTAAGGCGACAACTTCCTCTGAGCCCAGATGATAGATTCGAGAGATATTCTTGAGTTCAATGAGTGCCATCAGAACTTCCTGGACCTCTTCATTGTTCGCTTATTTATCTTCATTCCATCTTTTAACTCTTCAGAGTTGAGGGGCACCACAACCTTCTCTAATTCAGTTACTCCCGAAAGAATCTCTGTCTTCTCCCAGTTAGAAAGACCTGTTTCAATTGCCTTTTTTTCAATTGTATCTCCTTTGATTACATATACATATTTCTCACCATATTTCCCGACAATCACCTGTGATGGCAGATACTTTACAGACTCTTTTTTGTTTACTACCACCTCTGCCTCAAATGTCATCCCTATTCTCATATCAGGTTCTGGTGTAGATATCTCAAAATGCACCTCTACACCTCGGGACGCCTTGATGTCCGTTGAGACGACCGGTGATATCCAGCTAACCCTCCCTTCAATAACCCTTCCCTGAACGGCATCCGTCTTTAATCTGACCTTCATACCTGTTGTAATTTTCGCTGCGTCTACTTCATCAAATCGGGCAGAGAGATAATACCTCTCATCGCTAAAGAGTTCATATATTGGTGTTCCGGGGACCAGATACTCCCCTATCTCAACGAACATATCAGATATGACTCCATCAAAGGGCGCCCTGATTAGCGTATTCTCATATAGAGAGCGTGCAATCTTTAGTTGTGCCTCCAGTTGAAGTATATTTGCCTCAGAGACATTTAATGCCTCCTGAATCACCTGAGATTCTGTCTTTGCCTGATCCAGATTTGATTCAGAGACCACCTTCTCTGAGAATAGCCTCTCTGCCCTCTCAAGGCTCTTCTGAAGATTTGAAGACCTTATCTTTGTCTGCCTTAATTGAGCTATACCGGCATTAAGGTTTGCCTCTGCAAGTTTAAGCCTTGCAAACTGCTCATCATTCTTAAGTTTGATAATTAAGTCGCCTCTTTTTACTCTATCACCCTTCCTGAAGAATATCTTCTCTATCTCCCCATTTGTAGATGCCCTTATATGTGCAGACATATCCGGTTGGAGGACTGCATTTGAGAGTGGGGTTACAACCTCCTCAATATCGCCTTCCATCAGGACGGTATATTCAACATCTAAAAGCCTTTTGGGCCAGAGATAAAAGAGTAGAAAGATGACTGTCAGGGGAAGTATGACATATCTGAATATTTTCTTTACAGTGTTCAAGTTGCTACTCCTCTGTAATATTAAACTCTTCAACAAGTTGATTATTGTTGTCAAATGATTTTACATTTATTGATGTATCACTCACATAAACTATAGAAAAGTTATAGACCATCTGATACTTCACCATATAAGGCTCTTCTCCCACCTCATACTTAATCTCCCCTTCTGGATACAGAGGGGCTCCACCTCCACCTGAGACAAGATAATGAATTCCGTCTTTATGCAGGTGTTCATAGAGATGATTATGCCCATTAAATACAAGTTTTGTACGGGTGGTTTTAAGTAGTGGCACAATGTAATTTCTGGCTTCTGCATCTGGAGAGTGCCTTGAGAATGTATATGGCGGATTATGAAATGCCACAAAGATATACTTTATATTCTTATTTGAATCCGCCGTCTCTATGTCCTGCTTAAACCATCTGTACTGCTCTGTATCATCTGAAATACCACACTCTATGCATAGAACAATAAAATGAGATTTCCCCCAATCAAATGAGTAATATCTATTCTCTCCATTCGGGAAGAGAAGCTGTCTCTTCCAGATATCCTCTCCACCACTCTCGTGATTTCCAAATGCCACAAAGAGCGCCGCCTTTCGAAATAATTGTGACCCATCGTTGAAAAAGAGATACCACTCATCTTCAAGCCCACCTGAAAATACGATGTCACCTGTATTTATCACAAATTCTGGCTCGTACTTTGCTATAGTTGAAGTAATCTCTTTATGAGTGGGATTCTCCGCCATAAAAGGGGCACCGGGTCTATTATCTCCATATATAGCAAAAATAAAGTTATTGTCGGAGGAAGGTGTATGGAAGCCCCCCTCAAATGGAGTGGATAGTGAGAGAATGCGATAATTGTACTCTCTCTCCTCAGAAAGATAGTCAAAGTCTATTTTATATTGATAAACATTTTTGATATGCTGGTCAGGACCCATCTTTAATGGCTGCTTTTCTGGTTCTACTATGTAGAGTTTACCATTCAATTCTACATATCCAGTCTCTTCTCTGTCAGTCTCCCAGAAGAGTGTAAACGAATCTGCCCCCCTGTAAGTTATATATGGATATCTTGTGAGACGGGAACTGAATTTCCCTATATCCGATATACCGGCATCTACATCTGTATCTGGTGCCTCCACATCAACGATATCATCAGCAATATTTGTAGAACCACCGTCAGATGAACAGGCATTTAAGCAAAGACCTGCAAGGTAAATGAAACAAAAATAAAGGTGTAAAATTCTTTTCATATTTATACCTCATAGAAAACATCGGTCTATAATAATACACTTTTGTAATAAAATTACAATAAAAGATAATTGCTTTTCAATGTCAATTGACCTTCACCCAAAGGTTATTCTTCCAGTTCGTTCTAAATTTTGTTATTCCTCTTCAATATTCTTGCACTATAATTTGATTGGTTGTAAAATGTCCTCGCCTTTTTAGGGAGTATTTATGCTTGTTCAGAGACTTTTAAGTATAACACTTTCGGGTGCTGAGTGGGTATTATATCTTTTACTCATTCTCTCTGTCTTCTCTGTGGCGATTATGATTGAAAAATTTATCATCCTTAAGATAAGGGAGGCAAAGCGGGAGAGGGTTGATGAGATCCTGAAGAAAATTAAAGAGAATGGAATAAATTCTATTCAGAAAGAGATTGAAGATAAAAGGACATTCTTTGAAAAGGTTCTCTTATATGTCATTAGAAATGGTATTGAGCCGCAGAAGAGGGAGGAGTCTATAAGTATTGCTATTATGAGGGAGAGGCTGTACCTTGAAAAGAGGCTTATGTTTCTTGGGACACTTGGAAACAATGCGCCATTTATCGGACTCTTCGGGACAGTGCTCGGAATAATCAAGGCATTTCACGACCTCTCTATTAACCAGCAAGGTGGCGCTGCAGTTGTGATGGCAGGTATCTCCGAGGCACTGGTTGCCACCGCTGTGGGTCTATTTGTGGCAATCCCGGCGGTGGTGGCATACAACTACTTTATGAGATGGATAAAGAGAATAGTTACAGATTCCGAGACATCTGTAAGAGAGGCATTTCTGATTTTAGGTAATATTGAATCAGGGGATAAAGATGGCAGGTAAATCTACAGAGAATGAAGAGATGATAACCGATATCAATGTGACTCCACTCGTGGATATTACACTGGTCCTCCTGATTATCTTTATGGTAACAGCGACATATATCGTCACACCTTCCATTAAGGTAGAACTCCCAAAGGCAGCAAATAGTGAAGAGAGCAGCCCCTCTACCATCGCAATTGTGATTACAAAAGATGACAGAACTTTCTTAAATGGCGAGGAGGTCAACTCCGGTGCACTGGTTGAGAAGATTAAGAAGGCGGTTGAACTCAATCCAGATGTTCAGGCAATAATCAGCGCGGATAAATATGTCTACCATGGAAAAGTGGTCAATATAATTGATGTGGTGAAGGGGGCGGGTATTACAAAGTTTGCAATCTCCATAGAAAAGAATGAATGAAGAGAGACTTACAAAGATTATTTACCTATCTGTATTTGTCTCAATAGTCATACATTTTGGACTTGGTATTGCTGTTGTAAAAAGTGGAACAGGAGAACAGAAGAAAGAGACAATTATATCATTTAATGTTGTAAAGGAGGCAAAGAAGGAGGTCGTTCCTGAACCACCAAAGGAAGAACCAAAACCGAAACCAGAAATTCCAAAACCTAAGAGGGTCGTTGACCTCACCAGAAAGGTAAAGATTGCGAAGCCAGAGGAGATAAAAGAGCAGAAAGAGCAACCTCCAATGGAGGCACAGAACGCACAGAACTTTGGAATTGATAGCTCCCTTGTAGATACCTCCGGGAAATCCTCCGTGGCGATGGCAATTCCTATAGGAGAGACTATGATTGGGGACCCGGGGCTTAAGAAGGGGAATTCAAACAAATTTATAAAGCCAGAGGATATAGCGCATAAAGAGAGATCGGTTGAGGTTATCAGTCAGATGCCAAAACTTATAAAAGAGGTAAAGCCCGTATATCCCGAGGAGGCTAAGAGGCTGGGCATTGAGGGCTCTGTTGTGCTCCTGCTGGAGATTGATGAGAACGGGAATGTTGTATCCGCAAAGCCATTAAAAAAGGCCGGATACGGGATGGATGAGGAGGCACTAAAAGCCGCATATCAGCTAAAATTCTCACCCGCCCTCGCCGGCAAGACCCCTGTTAGAGCAAGGATAAAATATACATTCACATTTATACTGGAAGACTGATATTTTATGCTAAAAGCCAATATGGTGGCGTGAATTGACGCAGGATAGTCTTTTGATGCATAAGTTCAATCGGGAGTATTTAAAATGTTGTGTCTGAAATAGGCAGTGGCAGGTCATCCCTTTTATTGATAATCATAATGCTAACCCCTTCTGTAAATATATCTATCCGCCAAATTTTCTACCATC
>JBMFOP010000102.1:0-10378 GCA_049969675.1 Myxococcota bacterium
TGAGCAGGAAGTTAAGACTTCAGCAATAGAGCCGAAGAAGGGGTTTTTAAGCATTGATTCGGACCCCTGGACAGAGGTGTATCTGGATGGTAAAAAGATTGGAGATACGCCGCTTGTCAAATATGAGTTAATAGCTGGCTCTTACAATCTGATATTGAAGAATTCAGAGTTTGGATTTGAAAAGCCACTTAGGGTCAATATAAATCCCGAGGAGAATTCGGTAAGTAAGGTAAGATTTAAGAAGGGTTTCTTGAATATTGAAACAAATAGACCTGCTGAGGTGAGGATTGGAGGTAATCTGATCGGCAGGACGCCACTTTCAAATCTTGATTTATATGAGGGGATTTATAAAATTACTCTCTTTGATCCTGAACAAAAGAGGTCAAAGACTATTAAGGTAGAGATAAAAGAGGGGAAGATTACTTCCATAAATGAGAACCTTTGATTTATGTACCACAATTTATTTTAACCTAAATTGAGCGATTTTTATTGGATAAGTAATATTTACTTTCATTGAGCACACAAAAAGATAATTTTCACCAAAACATTATCAGCTATTTTATAGGGTTAGAGATGTCAGATATGGCATAGTAGTGGATATGTAAATCACATAATGTCAAAAAGGTATCATAAAGATGAAACTATGGCATAGTTATCCCTTGCTCATATACCTTTGTGCTTTATCTACTGTCGTTATTCAAAGATGGGAAAAGGGTGTCTTCTGTCACACCAACCTTATTAATTTTGCATTTGCTTTTGACCATTGTTTCCCACCTCACTTTCTGGGTGATATTTTCTGTTCTTGCCCGAACTGAATTATAACCAGGATTTATCACTCTGCAGGCAAAATTTTTTCAATCTTTCAGGAAAAAATCGCTCAGTTTAGGTTAAATAAATTATTTCTCAATTTTTGGAAAAATTTACGAAGATTTTTAGATTCTTTAATCGTAACTTCTATGCAAAATGCGCGGAAGATTTTTATGGACGGCTACACCGAATTTGGGTATTTCTGGACAATACTACCAGAATGAACTTGACTTTCTGTTTTTTGCCATATGCTGTTTTGTGATGTTAAGAGATGATAAATTTAGTCGGGTTAAAAACCCGTCTGTTTCACTTTTGGGAGAAAAACATATACGACAGTTACAAAGGTATTGATAATAACACAATGAAACCGCCAATTAGGAAACACAGCATAAGGGCTTCAGGCCTTACTGCACTCCTCCAGATTTTTGCTTTGTAAAGGCTTCTTTTATGTTGAAACTATAAGCTAAAATTTGCAAGCTGCTTATAAGAGGTTGAGATGGGTAATAAAAGTAATGAAATTAGTGATGAAACGACTTAAAAGTGTCACGGTGTTGATTAATATCTATATTGATTTTTATGATTGTTATATAAGCCTGTATTTACTCTGGATCTCCAGATTCATCTGGCCATCTTTAAATATCCTTACTGCCCCTGAGGTCTCGGATACAACGATTGCAACGCTATTTGTCTCCTTGGTAATCGCTGCCGCGGCGGAGTGGCGGGAGCCAAGTCCGAGGGGGATTTTAATATCGGGATTATTTGACTCCAAATATCTGCCTGCTGCAAGCACCACTCCATCCTCTCTTACAACAAATGCCCCATCCAGCATTGTAAATGCCCTTATCGCCTGTCTGAATTCGGGATTATAAATATTTCGTTCTTCTTCACTATAACCCTGAAATGGATTCATTACTATCTGCTTGCTCCTGCTCATTACATTCTCTGAATCTCCTATGACAAATATGGTTCCAATAGTTATGCCTTCATACCCCTGAAACCCTATCTGGACGGCGAGATCAATCATTATCTCCATCAGTTGCGCAGGTATATTGGTATTTTTTAAGATAAATTCATAAGAGACATTCTCATCGGTTCCTTCCCCTACACTCCTGAAAAATACAGTGTCAACCAGTTCATTAGCCTTTCTTGAGATGATACACAATATTTTATGCCCGGTCTTTAAAAATCCAGCTGTAATTGCCGAAGCCATAGCAATCTTTGCCAGTTCGTGCCTTGCAAATACAAACGGGGGCAGACTTATACACTTAAAACCTTTCATTGTGAGATTATTGAGTTTCTCAGTCTGGGTTGATGCCAGGATAAGCTTCTCCTTCAACCTTTTGATAGAATTTCTCTTAACTACATTTAGATTCTCTGTAACATAGAGAATGTAATTTACATTCTCCATCCTGCCGAGTTTTAATGCCATTGAAAAGAATTTCTGTTCAAACTTCTCCATAATCCATTATAATTATCTATCATAATTGATTATTGTCAAAAAAAATGCTAATTCAGGTAATTATGAATGACAAAGATACCATAAACCAGTATATCCAGATAATAAAATGGGGTGGGAGTAAAGATATAAATGCAGAGCTTCTCCTCAGAATAACCTCCCTCTGTAATATGCGATGTAGGTATTGTTTTGCAGTCAGAAAGTTTGAAAAGATCAGTGCAGAGAGATTGATTGCCCTGATGCTTAAAAGACTTTCAGAGGAGGGTATAGGGCTTAATTCCGGGATTCTTATAACTATTACAGGGGGTGAACCGTTATTAAGAGAGGATTTAATAGAGTTACTTAGAGGACTCAAAAGAATACTCGGAAATTATAAAATAAATATTCAGACCAATGCCACCCTTATTAATCGCGATATGGCAAAAAAATTGTTACAGAGTAATGTCAGAAGCGCCTTTATTGGATTTCCATCCATAAATAGAAAGAATTATTATTTATTAACAGGGGTAAAGAATGGGTACGAGCAGGCGATAAGAGGTGTCAACTCTCTGATTGAGGCAAAGATTGATGTCTGTCTAAACTTTATTCTGCATAAGATGACTATTGAAGAGTTTGAGGATATCCCATCATTTATTGTTAATAATTTTGGTAAGTCTGTATCTGTAAATCTCTCCACACTCTCACCAGGGACCCCAATGGAATTCTTAAGAGAGTATGGAATTCCATATTCTGAGGCTGGAAAGATACTTCAAAGAGCGTATTTCGGGCTCAAAGAGAGAGGTATAAGATATGGTTCCTTCGGGGGTGATTGCTCACCACCTATCTGTGCATTTGAGGGTATGGAGATAAAGGACATCTTCTCTTTTGGTTCCTCGCCTCTTCAGATTAAATATGTGAATGAGTTTACAAATATTGAGGATGGGTATCGTTATAAACTGATATCCTGTCGCAGATGTAAATACAATAGTAAGTGTAGTGGTATACCTTTTGGGTATGCGATTTTGTTTAAAAGGCACAATTTCAGGCTTTGAAAATATTTTTGATGATTTACAATTTTAATTTTGGTATAATATTTATTTGATAGGAGGTAGCTATGAGCAAGAAATCTATAATATATTATTTTCTCCTTATATCTCTGCTCGGTGTATTTTTTATTAAGGGGTGTGGTTCTTCCTCTTCCTGTTCCTGTATGGGGAATATCCCGGGAGGACAGCCACCCGATATGGGCTTTAAGGCTGATAAGAAAGTTCCAAACGCTGTTCAGGCAAGGCTATCAAGTAGTGCTATAAACTTTCTTACAACCAGATTACCTGATATACTGGCACTTTTCTTAAAAGACCAGACTGGTGGACAGGGGCTTACATTTCCAATCCCATATTCAAAGAGCCAGAATAATGGATGTGATGTAGAGATATGTAAGAATGGAAATTGCTCTGCGACTCTTACTATCAATTCTGTAAAATTGGCGCTTATGGCACCTGATACAATCAATGCCACCATTAATGCCAATCTTAAAACAACTAAAATAAGAGTAAGGGCAGGTGTTAAAGTCATCTGGTGTGTTTATGCAGAGTGCGATATTGATGCAGACATTAAAAATAAGGATATTAATGCACAAATCAAACTTTATGATGACCCATTTACAAACTTTATGACATATGACCTTCCACCAGATAAACTGGATGTCTCCATTCAGGGGAAAGACATAAATATTAATGGTGGTATCTTATGTAATATTGCGGATTTGGATTTCATAAAGAATTTAATAATCAAGCAGCTTGATATTAAGAAACAACTGGCAGAACAGATTCCGCCAATGATAGCTCAGCAGACGTGTGAGGCGTGTGGTGGCCAGAATGACCCTCCCTGTCCACAGGGTTCTACCTGCCAGAAATACAATGGAGACAATTATTGTGTGGCTGCCTCTACCAATAAGTGTGTTGCCAGACCGCTTGGTGCAATTGGCAGGATGGACCTCTCAGGCTTCCTCAAAGACTTTGCACCAGGACTTAAGGCGAGTCTGGACCTTTATGCAGTGGCTGGAGACTTCCCACCATATCCCCCGAAGATAAGAGATAATGGTATAGATATTCAGGTAATTGGAGGGACTGATGCAGAGAGAAATCAGTGCGTCCCTGAGACCGAGCCGCCGAAGCTGGAAGGTGGTTCAATACCGCTTTTACAGCTTTCAAACTCCGCCGCTATCTGTCAGAGTTGTGACCCCGTCTCGCCAGTCTGCCCTACAGATTCAGTCTGTTCTGATAAATTTGGTATATGTATAAAGGATGAGATAAATGGGGTATGTCCGGAGATTCCTTTTATGGCTGGGATAGGGATTAATGAGTATTTCTTAAGAAAGTTCTTCTGGGATGCCTTTAACTCTGGATTATTGTGTCTCAATATAGATTCTGCTACTGTTCCACAGCTGACCAGTGGAGTGCTCTCTATGTTGCTGCCATCTTTAAAAGACCTTACAGATGGGAAGAATACTTCTGTTTTGATCTCTCTGAGGCCCACCAAGGCGCCTGAGGTGAAGATTGGAAGAGGTCTTTTGAAACTCAATGGAGATAAGAAGGAGATATTCAGACCGCTTATCCTACTGACCATCCCACAACTCTCAATAGATTTTTATGCAATTGTATATGACCGATATACACGAATCTTTACACTGACGGCAGACCTTGAATTACCCATTGCCCTTGATATTGCTGAAAAAGAGAAGCCAGACCCGAATGACCCGAATAAGACGATTAAAGTGGTTGAGCTTGTACCGGTCCTTGGGGACCTTACAAATGCAATTAAAAATATTTCTGTATCCAATTCAGAGCTACTTGCAGAAAGACCCGAGGACATAGCAAAGCAATTAAGTTCTCTTATTGGGACACTTGTGGGACCGCTTTTAGGAGGGGCTGGACTGTCTGGATTTGAACTGCCAGATTTACAGGGATTTGTCTTAAAGATAAGGTCAATATCCGGGGATGTCCCGTATGATTCAATCAACGACCCGAATTGCAATGACTTCAATGAGAGTTCACCACCCTGTTATTACAAATTCTTGAATATCTTTGCGGACCTTGATCTGGCTCAACAGGCATCTCCGGCGCCACCATATACACCTTCAATTACAATCAAAGGCGTTGAGAGAGGAAGAATTATATTTGCCAATAATGATGAGGATTATGAATATTCATTCAGGATAAATAATGGGCTCTGGTCATTCTTTATGTCCGGCAAGCAGATTATTCTCCCTGTGTTTGAGACAAATTATGAGGCAAAGTATAAAGTTGATGTAAGATTCAGGAAGAAGGGCTCAAAGATTTATAGGAGAGTTGAACAGCCGCTCACTGTGATTGCAGACTTCACCCCGCCAGAGATTGATATCTCAAAAGATGCTGGTGGGATTATAATCTCTGCGAGAGATACCCTTACTCCATCTGATAAGATTCTGCTTGAATATTCATACAATGGGATTGACTTTGTAAAGGTAGAATCAGGTAAGATCATTTTAGAGGGTAATGCTAATGTAATCTATGTAAGGGCTATAGATGAAGCAAATAATATAGCCCATCAGAAATTTATTTTGAAAGATATAAAGAGTAGGAGTAGCATTACTCTGACAACCAATACAAAGGGTTCTAAGGTAGAGACAGTATCGGGTTGTAGTTGCAATCATATTGAATAAATCTGTCATTATGAAAATACTCATTATTGACGATGAGGTATATGTTGGAAAATTCTTATTTGATTTCATAAAGACAATTGACCCCGAGATAGATATAAAGACGGCAGAGAGGGCTCAGGATGGACTTAAGTTATTTGATGAATTCAGTCCAGAGGTTATTCTGCTGGATATTCATCTGCCAGACGGAAATGGTATAGAGGTGTTGAAGGAATTAAAGGGGAGAGGCGGTCTATTTGAAGTTCTGATGATTAGTGGTAATGCCTCACTTGAGGATGCTGTTCAGGCAATTAAATATGGGGCATACGATTTCCTCTTAAAGCCATTTTCGGATCTGGGTATTCTGGAGAAATCTATTGTAAGGGCGATGGACTCTGTAAACTTAAAGATACAGAATGAACAATTACTTGCTCAACTCGCACAAAAAAATTATGAACTGGAGGAATTAAATAGGAGACTTCATTCTCTCTCCATCTCCGATGACCTGACAGGGCTATACAATATGCGATTTATGAATGAGTTTATAAATAAGGAGATTATGCGTGCAAGGAGATACAATCGTACATTTGCAATAATCCTTCTGGATCTGGATAGCCTGAAGTCTACAAATGATAAATATGGGCATCTGGCTGGCTCTTCTCTTATCAAATCAGTGGCTGAAGTCCTCAAAAATATGGTGAGAAAGAGTGATACCGTTGCAAGATTCGGAGGAGATGAATATATAATTTTTGCGGATGAGTTGAACCTTGAGACGGCGAGGGGAGTCGGAGAGAGGATAAGGGAGAATATTGAGAGGTTGAGAGTAGAATTTGAGGGTAATTATCTCTCTACTACCGCATCAGTTGGGATTGCCTGTTTCCCTGATGACGGCGAAGATTTTAAACAACTCTTCTCCGTTGCGGATGCCGCTATGTATTATGCAAAGAATAACGGAAAGAACAGGGTCTGCCTTGCTAAAGAGATTAAGTAAAATAATCTTCTTGATTCTTCTTTTATCCATTCAGGATTGTTCTAAAAGGGATAAAAGGGTAGATGAAGGTATAGGCTCAATTCTCCATATAGAAAGTTTTGTATTTTATAAAAAATTCAGCTCACTTGTATGGGAAGAGGCAAGAGAGGGGCTACCACTTTTTAAAGGGGATTATATCAGGACCGGGGATAAGTCGTCAGCAACATTAATAATTGGCGGCGAAAAGATAATTGTAAATGCGAATACATTGATTAAGATTGATAAGAAGATTGATGATGGCAGCAGAGATATCTCTGTGGAGCTCGTGATATTAAATGGTGATGTGTCGGTAGAATCTTCATCCCCTCCGCCAAAGGCATTTTCTGTTAAGAGACTTGAAAATGGAAAGTTGGTCTTGGAGGATATTTCAAGAATGCTTACGAAGAGAGAGATCGCGGTTAAATCTTTAGAAGATACCGAAGAGATAGGGAGAGAGATTGAACTCATTTATCCGTGCAACAATGAAGTAATAGGTATGAATAATCCAGTTTTCAAATGGGGTGAAAGGGTAAATGGGACGATAAGAATTCAAAGTGATAATGGGAGAGATACAGAGGTCGTTGTTGATAATGAAAAAGATAGAAGTATTGAGCTCCCTTATGGTAATTACAGTTGGGCGATTTATCAGGAGAATAAGAGAATCTCCAATAGATGCTCTTTTAGCATAAAGGGTGAGACTGAATCACTAAAATCCATTAAGGTCGTTTCAAGGAGAAATAGGCAACATTCTGTGAATCTATCAGAGAAGGATGAAGAGCCAGTAATAATAAAGAAGAAATCCGCAGGGGAAAGAGAGGATATAGTAAAGAAGAGACTTGGGCAGATTCAGACCATTATTGATAAGAGTATAGAACATATCAAAGATACAAAGAGGAGCATAGACCCGGAGAAGATACAGAATTATGCAGAGTTGTATGGCAAACTTGATGAATTGACAATGTTATTAAAGGACCTGAAAGTAATTCAGGAGTCTCTACTGATTGAGGTTATAAAGATGGATAATCCTTCAATTATCGTAAATTATCTAAACGAACTTGAGGATATAGAGAGGAATTTAAGTGGCATAGACAGAGAGATAAAGGACATTGAAGAGATAATTTATAAAGCTGATGTGAAGGCTAAAAAGTGAGTTTCAAGTTAAAGATATTTATATTTCTATTCTTTATCGTAAGTATATCAATGCTGGTAAGCTATCTATATGGCATTCGGGTGGTAGAGGAGGATAGAAGGAATTTTATAAATGAATATATTGAACATAAGGCAGTTAATACCGGAATTTTAATTTCAGAGACAGTCAATCAGTTGAGTCTTCTCTCAAATTCATTATGTCTTACCAATGCCGAAGGGAAATCAGAGCGAGTTGAGATTGAAGGTCTTATCAAAAAGTTCATATCTGAAAATAGATATGTTCTCAAATTCTATTTTAAGAAAGGGAATTTTATAGTTAAGTATAATTTTGATGAGAATCTTGCAGACCCCGGTGAAGTCACTGAATTTCATATTTTTGATGGAGATGGAATCTATAAGGCCTCAAGCAATGGCTGCCAATTTTTTGTAAATATAGATTTGAGAAAGATGGCAGAGGACTTTCTTGAAGGGAATAAGGAGCATATATTGGCTATCTTTGTGAAAGATACCTATTACCTCTCAAGAGATATTGATGGTGGGATTGCAGAGTATAGAGATGCTGCATTGAGAAATTCTGATAAGGCTTTATCTGGTGTATTCAGCCACAAGGACTTTGTCTGTGGTTATAAGTTTGTGAAAAATGGAGATATCCTCGTTTTATACCTGATTAACAGGAACATATTTGAGAGTGCAATTGTCTCTTTGAGATATAGAATACTTATCGCTGGATTTTTGACACTTCTATTCTTCCTTATAATTGGTTTTTTTATTGCCGGCAGGATTACACGCCCTATGGTCCTCTTAAAGGAGAAGGCTCAATTGATAAAGACTGGTATATTTGAAAAGATAGGTATTGCCCCGACTGATGATGAGATTGGAGAGGCGGTTGGTGCCTTTAACAGAATGATAGATGATTTAAGAGAGAAAGAGGAGAATCTCAAAGAATCACAGATGAAGCTCGTACAGGCGGAGAAGATGTCTGCCTTTGGACAGCTCTCAGCCGGTATCGCCCACGAAGTAAAGAATCCTCTCACATCTGTTATGGGATATATTCAGCTTGCAAGGAGGATTGTGAAGGATGAGAAGATAGCAGAGTATTTGGGAATAGCAGAGAATGAGACAATAAGATGCAAGCAGATTGTTGAGGACCTCTTAAAATTTGCCAGAATGGATAGACATCAGAAGACAACAATTGATTTGAGTGAAGTAGTAAGGAATACTATCAAATTGATAAATCATCAACTAATGATGAAGAGAATTAAACTCAATTATGAGGATAATAATACTCCTTTATTTACTTATGGTAATGCCAATCAACTTCAACAGGTCTTTTTGAATATCCTGCTCAATGCAATGCAATCTATAGAACGCAAGGGGATTAATGATGGCTTCATCTCTGTCAATTGTGGAAGAGAGGATAATAAAATGTTTGTCTCAATAAAAGACAACGGCGAGGGAATTTCAAAAGAGAATATCCAGAAGATATTTGAGCCATTCTTTACTACCAAGGCTGATTCTGGTGGGACCGGTCTGGGGCTCTCCATCTCTTATGGAATTATCAAGGAACATAATGGGGAGATAAAGGTCAATTCCGTATTGGGAGAAGGTACCGAATTCAAAATATTGTTGAATGCTGAATAAAAAATTGGGCTTTATATGGGTGAAAAATCGCTGTCCTGCGACGAATTAATTTTAAATGATAAAGTTTGTAATATTGACAAATCCGGGATTTTTATTCTGATCAAAAAAATTATGTGAGCTATAGCGAACCTTATATATTGTGGTTAGGTAATACGACGGGCTTACTTTATTCAATATCATCTCAACCTCTTTAATACTGCTTTTTGAATTATATGGAAACGGTCTTTTACTCCAAAATCACCATACAAACTTTCAGTTAAAGAGCCTTCTGGATAATTTGTTTTCTTCTGAATTGCCATTAGTTCGGTTACAACAAGTAAAAATTCTACTGTGAATTCTCCGACTCTGTCTAATTCCCTGAATGGTTATATATGCTCTGGTTTGAAAAACTGGAGATTGGGTAGGAACGAATTTACTGGCTTAATTGACTTTAGCATCGTTAAGATGTGGTCTTTTAACTTCAAGGTTAATGATGGATTATGTGCATATTTCACATACATCTCAACAATCAAGTGGACATGGGCGGGGGTGCGTTCTCGTTTGTTTGGTTCTCGGAATTTCACAATGAAGTCGTATGGGGATTCAGGTTTTCTACCAGGATAAACTCCAATTTGGACATTTGTTTTGGTTGTATAAACCAAATCATCCTCTTGTAATC
>JBMFOP010000103.1:0-10034 GCA_049969675.1 Myxococcota bacterium
AAGATTTCAAAAGGATATAGGGATTTAGTTGTTGGGGGCAAATAGTTAACAATTCAAATCAGATTATTCTGGGCAGCAGTGAGATTTATGGAAGAGGAGATATCTGTATTAATATATTGCTGTACAGGTGCAACCCGAGTCTGACTCATCTACATAGTCGGGATATGAATCTCTTATAAATATTGACTCTGAATATGTAATATCTGAGTTTTCAATTACATCTTCGCTGATAGAATCTCCCATATGTGGGTGGTCTGGGACTACTATATCTATCACTGCCCCATCATCTTTTACGACATCAATATATGAATCTTTAGGTCCAGTATCTGTATACCCTGCATCCACTGAATCTCTTATCTCGTAGTAATCCAGAGGGCAGTTTAATCCATATGCGCCTTCATCTGGGAATGTCTCAACCAAACCGTTTGATGATTTAAATAGGAAGTAATATTTGTGACAGGATTCTGGTAGATTTGCCTTATATAAATATGTTCCGTTGGTAGGGGAGCCGCGTTCAATATCCATCTCAAAGGCTATTCCATCTATTACTACGGATGCAGCTGATGGGGCAGCGGAGTCTGCCCAATTTGCCCTGAATTCAATATTCTTACCACTCTTTGGATAATGTGTGCCAGAATATAACCTCCTTGTATATGCCGATGAATAGGAGAAGTCCTGTGTCCAGTAAGACTGATAATTCCCAACCCCCATTGAGGCGTGTGAATTGTTCAGGATATTTACTCTGTGTCCATTTGTGTACCTGAAGCCGCACTCGGGATTTGACTCGGGTTCATAAAGCCATTGATAAAAAGTCTGTACAGGGTCTGAATATCCATAAGCCGCATTCTCTCCAGAAGGAGAACCACCAAATAGAGATACTCGGTTTGCCCAGCTCGTACAGGAAGGATTGCATCCGCACTTTCCACCTTCACAGGCACAGGAGGCACTCCCATCACAACTCCCATTGGGCTGGTAAATATTACTTAGATTGCTTACAAGTGTACAGGGTGAGTCGTGCTGAAGATGACCACCGCAGGATATAAGATTGGCGCAGTGAAACCTCGCGGCGCGATTTAGATTGTAATCATAAGTGAGTGGCTTAGATGGAGTCTTGTAGCAGTCCTTATCTGCACATACATTACAACCCTTGAGCTCTGCCACAGGGTCTGAGCGTGCTCTATTGGTATAGACCAGAACAGTCCTCTCCTCCCAGCTCGGAAATCCGTCTTTCACCACTCCGTAATCTCCTGCAATAACTTGATTTTGAATAAAGAGAAGCAGGAGGATTAGAAAGATGATTTTCTTCATTTCTCTATCCCTTCAATGCGATGATAAGAAAATAACATATTTTAAGGCTTTTTACAACATCATATACTATTTTTGGGGATACAACTAATTTTTCTTGAAAATTTATAAACCTTATATTATCAGGAGAAGAGTAAAATGGAGGTTGTAATGAAAGGAAGATTACAGACTCTAATTTGTAGCATTGTATTGGTTTCTTTCTTCTATTCCTGTAGCAACAATGATAATATTGCTACTGAAGACGCATTAAACAAGAGTGATGTAAAAATTACGGATGTGCCAACTGATATATCATCGGATGCAATGACCGATATAAATATGGATGGTTCTACGGCTACAGATACAGAACCGATTACAGACATAGAATATTCAGATGCAGGTCCGGACATAGGGAATTGCAGTCTAATCTGTGGCAAGAATATGCACTGTGAGAATGAGAAGTGTGTATGCAATGAGGGATTCTCTGACTGTAATGGTGACCTCTCGGACGGTTGTGAGGCAGACCTGATGAACGAGACAAAGAACTGTGGGAGTTGCACAATGGACTGCTCACATCCAATGCTTGGGGTCTCTGAGTTTGAGTGCATAAAGGGTATTTGTGAGATAAAGCGATGTGAGGAGAACAGGGCAGATTGTAATGGTAAGGAGAATGATGGATGTGAGGCGAATCTTATGACAGACTCTCACAATTGCAATGCCTGTGGACTGGATTGTGGAAATAATTCATATTGTGAAAAAGGGGAATGCAAATGTAAGACAGGGTTTGCAAATTGTAATCTATATGTCTCAGATGGGTGTGAAATAAACATATCAAACGATAATGACAACTGTGGTAAATGTGGGAATAAATGCGGGACAAATTCCTATTGCAGCAGTGGAAACTGTACCTGTAATTATGGATATGAAAATTGTGATAATAGCTGGCTTACTGGATGTGAGACATATATTATGGGGGACAAATATCACTGTGGGAA
This sequence comes from Myxococcota bacterium, assembly GCA_049969675.1. GTDB lineage: Bacteria > Myxococcota > SpSt-1050 > SpSt-1050 > SpSt-1050 > SpSt-1050. Next base: position 2,280 of record JBMFOP010000103.1, read on the forward strand.
CTGTAAGACAGACTGTACAAAACTGGATAATGTGTTGAGTGTGGTATGTGCCGATTTCAACTGCGGTATATTAAGATGCAAGACAGACTTTGATGACTGTAATAAAGACGCCACCGATGGATGTGAATCAAATCTGGCGACGGATGCACATCACTGCGGTAATTGCGCAAGGGACTGCGGGAATAACTCAGTCTGTAATAATAAGAGTTGTGCCTGCAGACCCGGATTTGGAAATTGCAATGTCCTGTGGGAAGATGGCTGTGAGATAGACTTCAATAATGTCAGGACCTGCGGCAAAGATTGCAACAGTCTTGTCAATTGCGGCCAAAATACAGAGTGCTATAATTATGCCTGCAGATGTATCGTCCCCTTTGCCGACTGCAACAGCAGCTGGTCAGATGGATGCGAGATAGATACAGACAATGATAGATTGAACTGTGGTGGATGTAAATCAACTTGCACAAACGGGATAAATTATAGTGGGATATGTGTCAAAGGGAGGTGTGCGGGCAGGTATTCATTCGCAAGGGCATATGGCTCCACCGGAGATGATGAAGGTATGGCAATTGCAAAGGACCCGCAGGGGAATACTATCATAGCCGGGAATTTCAGCGGGAAGATGAAGCTTGGGACATATACACTTACACCGACTGGTTCAACAGATATATTTGTTGCAAAACTTGATTCTGTTGACAATAGCGTGATTATTGCCCGAGCCTTCGGTTCTACCGGAGATGACTATCTGTACAGTATGGCGGTTGATCAAAATGGCGATATTGTTATTACCGGCTCTTATTCAGCGGATATAAAATTTGGTGTTGACACAATTAAGAACTATGGCGGTAAAGATGTATTCTTTGTAAAATTAAACAACAATCTTGATCCTATATGGAGTAAGGGGTTTGGTTCCACCGGTGATCAGGAAGGCACATCTGTAGCAATTGATAGCAATCTAAATATATATCTTGCTGGAAACTTTGAAAATACTATTGCTCTCGGTGGTCCGGACATTCTTCAGAGTTATGGACAGACTGATATATTCCTCGCCAGATTTGACAATGGTGGAAAACATATATGGAGTAAGGCATTTGGGGTTAAAGATGTGGCAACAAATGGATACGACATAGTTACATCCATAACAGTTGACAATGATGGATTTATTTATATAACCGGTGCATTCTCAATCAGCATAGATTTTGAGATAGTCAATTTTGCTACAAAGGGCAGTTATGATACTTTCATTGTAAAGTTAGATAAAGATGGAACTCCGATTAATGCCACATCTATTGGCTCAAATGGTATGGATTTGGGAATGTCGGTCAGAGCCAATTCCCAGAATGAGGTAATTTTATCTTCCGTATTTTCAAATACAGTTACTCTAAACTCAAAAAATTATACATCCAGAGGAGGATTTGATATATTGCTGGTCAAATATGATTCATCCCTTAAGCCGATAGATGTCAAAACCTTTGGTTCAGATGTAGAAGATGTGGGAATAATAACTCTGGACAAAGATGACAATATAATTCTCAGCGGCAATTCAAAGGGGACAATACAATTTGGGGACGAGCCTCTGACAAACAAAGGTGATAGAGATATAATACTTGCAAAACTAAGACCAGACTTTACTCATATATTCAGTTATACTTTTGGCTCTTCCGGTGTAGATGCAGGGCAGGGGGTTACCACAGATGACTCTGGCAATATCTGGATTATCGGCAGGCTCTCCGGTCCAATAGACTTTGGTGGGGGAGAAGTCAATTATTCACCTGACCAGTTAATAGATATCTTTATAGCCAAATTTTTACCATAATATTTGATGTCATATCACATCTGTCCAGAGTCTCTTTCTGCTAATTGGATATAACCTAAATCCCCTACCTGTGAAGGGTCTTGGTGACCTAAACAGAATCAATCTTTTGCCTGAAAATCTCTCTGGATGTGTTAAAGGACTTTATAATAATCTCCCACCTGTTTGGTGTTATTGTGTTTAAGCCCAGACCTGTGTATTTTGTCAATTCATCTCAACAGGTTAACTCAACAGGTGGATTTTTCGTCTAAAAAATTGATTAGATCAGGCAAAAATCCTCCTCTTAAAAATTAAATATCTTGTGGCTTCAGTGAAAATTCATTTTGGAAAGATGTGAATCATTTTATAAATAGAGTAGTATAAAAGAATTTTCTTTACTTTTATAAATTAATGACTTAAACAGAGACCCAATCTCAATGGTGGAATACTAAATGTGTGGAATAGCAGGATATATAGTAAAAGATGGATATAGAAGGGAGAACCTGAGGGAGATCTCAGATAGATATAGAAAATTACTCAGGCATCGTGGGCCCGATTCTGATGGCGAATTTATTGATGAGAAAGGTGGGATACTGCTATCACATACAAGGCTCTCAATCATAGACCTTTCTGATGCCTCCAGTCAGCCATTTTATTCAGAAGATAAGAATCTGGTGCTGATATACAACGGGGAGATATACAATTTTCGGGAGATTAGAGATGAACTATCAAAGAAGGGTTATAGATTTAATACAGATGGGGATACAGAGGTAATACTCAGGGCTTATGAGGAGTTTGGGGAGGATGCATTTTCAAGATTTATTGGTATGTTTGCATTTGCACTTCTTGACAGAAGAAAAAGCCTATTATTTCTTGCAAGAGATATGACCGGGATCAAGCCACTATATTACTTTTATGATGAGAAGAGGCTCATATTCTCTTCTGAAATGAGACCTTTTTCAGACTTTGAAGAGAATATAGACTGGCGGATATATTTCCTTGCCTTTGGATATTTACCAAATCCAATAACCACAAAGAAAGGAGTATATGCACTCAGGAAAGGACATTTCTTAAAACTGGATTTAACCAGCTTTTATCTGTCAAGTTCCAATTTTGCAAAAATTAATTTTGAGACAGATTATAATATCACAGAGATAGAGGCAATCAACACTACAAGAGAATTATTCAAAAAGGCGGTTGAGAGACATCTCATCTCAGATGCCCCGCTCGGGGTATTCCTTTCCGGTGGCATTGATTCATCACTAATATCAATCGTTGCCTCTAAAATAAGAGAAGGACAGTTAACCACTCTATCTGTTCAATTTAAGGAAGCTGAATATACCGAAGAGAGGTATCAAAATCTAATCGCAGAAAAGATACATTCAAACCACTGGGCACACCTCTTTTCATTGCAGGACTTTATGGAGAGCATTGAGGATATAAAAGAGGCGATGGACCAGCCCTCAATAGATGGCATAAATACATACTTTGTATCAAGGATGGCAAAGGAGGCTGGTTGCAAGACCGTACTCTCCGGGCTTGGCGGAGACGAATTATTTATGGGCTATGGCTCATTTGGGCTGATTGACCGTTTAAACCATATAAGAAACATTGGAATACCATTCAGGGGAATGATTCAGAAGGCTGGCTGGATCTTCAACAATGAGAGATACAGAAAGCTCGCACTTCTGGGTCTTAATAATCCTATATTTTTCTATCTACTCTTCAGGGCACTGTTTATCCCCAAAGACATAGAGAGACTGACTGGGGTCAAAAGAAATGTAATAATTGAGAAGATAGAAGACCTATATCATAATCACACCACCAAAGACCTCAAAAATTGGCTTTCAAAGATGGAGTTTGATTTTTACCTGCTGGGACAACTATTAAAGGATACCGATTGCATGAGTATGTGGCACTCTGTTGAGACTCGGGTCCCTTTTCTGGACAATGAACTTGTGGACTTTGTGTCAAGAGTCCCCTCAAAGATAAAGTATAATCAGAAAAGACCAAAATACCTGATTACCGAGGCATACAGAGAGGTCCTCCCCAATGAGATTGTATTTAGAGAGAAGATGGGATTTGTATTTCCTTTTGATAAATGGGTAAGAGAGAAGATAAATCTATTTGAAGATATGATTTATAAAGACGAATCAGGCAGCTTTGTAAAGGCTCTAATTGACAGATTTAAAAGAAAAGAGACCAACTACTCCCGAATATGGGCACTGATTGTGATGAATTTTAAGAGGTGGTAGAACGATAATATCAAATGTTATCTATGGTTACAATTTCAACTAAAATATAATTAATGATTAAAATATTTATTCAAAACTTTATCTACTGATTCAAATTTGAATTCCTTTAAAATCGTCTCAAATTTTTCAGTTGTTTTGTCAAGATTAACATAATATTTAAAAGCCTTCCAAAAAGATAGTTTCATCCGTGGCTGTTCAGGGTCCACCTCTCTCGGATGAATATAAAATAGGACGGGGATATTTTTCTTATTAAGTCTTTTTATTTGTGACATCACAAAACTCAAAGGCAGCAGTCTAAAATACCCGCCACCTGAAAAACATAACTTAAATTTATATAAACCAGTTACACTTTGAGGAAATTCCATTAAATCACCATAGTTGGTCTTTATTAAATATGGACGAATGGGTGCATCCACTATACCACCGTGAGCCCTGTATGTTGGGAAGACACTTGCATCATATTTATAACCGTGTTTTGAAAGTATATCAAAGTACCAGTTCATACCTTTCTTTAAAGAAAAACCCGGGGCGCGATATCCAATCGGCATAATGTTTGATGTTTTATATATAACCTCCGTTGCCTTTATAAGGTCTCTTTCAAATTCTTCCAGAGACATTTTATATATAACATTGTGAAAATAACTATGGCACCCTATCTCAAATCCATTATCAGCAACAATCCTGACAAGTTCTGGATATCGTTCAGCTACCCAGCCAACAAAGTAGAACGAAGCCCTCTGCCTATATTTTTTTATAAGTTCAATTATTTTTTCTGTATTCCTGCGTACGCGCTCTTCCAGTTTCTCTGGGTCTCCAGCAACTCTATAAATGTCTTCCTCACAGATATGAAACCACTCTTCTACATCTATTGCAAGTGCATTAATATCAAACGACATCTGAATCTCCCCATGTCATATACCAATTGTTGACATCCTTTAATTTTTCATCTCCATTAAATGAGCGATGAACTCTAAAACCGAAATGGAGTTCCTGAGGAAACAATCTCTCGGGAAGACGAAAATATCCAGATAAGGTAAATAATTTTCTATAAATTGGTGGAAGTATTATACTAATCAATGGTGTGGATGAAGCCATTGCGATATTATCAATATATGCAATAACATATTTAGTCAGTTCCTCTGAAGTCACAACAAAGTCTACTACAAATAACATATCTATACCAAACTTTTTAATTACAGATGTTATAAGATATCCAGATGCCTTTGAATCTTTATAAAAAACAAATTTTTTATAATTGTTCTCAGGTTTATCAAAGAATCTCCATTTTATATATTTATTATCTCTAACTACAATAACTTTATCATTGTAATTTACCATATTCCATATCTCATCAAAAATTGGCATAAAATCAGAAATCTCTCTAACTTCTATGCCATTATCAACCATTTTTCTTTTTAACATCATATTGTAGGTATATGTCGCAATCTTGAATATTGTCCTCAAAAAACTATTTCTACCAAAAAAGGGTAATGAACTATAATCATATCCCTTTATAAATATGGGCTTAAAATAGATTGGGATCGGTTTCAGTTCATTCCATCCGAGTCTATTGAAGAAGCCCGGAGCACTGTTTTTATTTGGAAATCCATAAGTAAATAAAATATTATTACCTTTTACAAGGTCATACAGGGTGTCTGCCAGAGCGACAAATAGACCTCTTCCTCTATATTTTTCATCAGTAATTGTGTCCTGAGACAGAGTACAAACTGTAGTTTCGCCAAATACTCTAATACACTTTGGTAATAATGCATATTGTGCGGCAATGTCTCCGTTTTCACCAACTGCTAAAAGTATATATAACTTTTTTACTGGGTTTTCTATATATTCCCAGTTAAAATGATTATAGCTCTCAGTGAGCCCCATTGGCTTTTTATAGTTTCTCTCAAATAGTTCAATAATATTCCTGATATCTTCTATTGATGCGTAACGAAAAACAAATTCTTTATATTTTTTAATTATCTGGCTGCTCATATACAGAATGTATAAGTTGATAATATTTTTCTATGGCTATAGACCTGTCAAAGTACCTTTCAAAATAATCTCTTGCATTCTGGCCCAGCTGATATAGAACTTCACTATTTGCGCTTAGTTCCTTTAATTTATTATACACTTCTTCAATCTGCCCATTACTAAATGTGAACCCACATTTTGATATTTCAATTATTTTTGCCACATCACTCCCCTTTGGACCAATATAAATTATTGGTCTTCCAGAAGCCATACATCCATAAAGTTTGCTCGGCATATTAACTCCAACAACTTCATTTGTTTGTGTAATCAGATGAATATCAGCTACAGCAAGAGAATCTCTTAGATCTTCTTTAGGAACATAAGTTTTAAGTATGATATTACTTAATTGATTTTCTTTTATAAAATTCTCAACCACTCTTTTTTTTGAACCTTCACCGATAAATAAAAACAATATATCTTTTCTATTTTCAATATTCAATTTGTATGCGGTTTTCAGTATGGTCTCAAATTCATGTCCCACTCCGAGATTCCCGGAATATAAGATGACAAATTTTCTATTAAGCCCCCATTCATTATAAAATTGAGAATCTTCCTTTTTAATTGGATAAATAGCCGTTCCATCCGCCCAATTATGAATAATATTTATCTTTTCTTTTTTAATTCCTACCTTTTCAGCAAATTCAGCCATTTTTTCACTCAAAACAACAACAGAATTTGACCTGTTAAGAAAATACCTGAGCTGATTATCAAGAATTTTGAATATAAGCCTATTATTTATAAAACCAACACTATATGCAGTATATGGAAAGAAGTCCTGTAAAACCACTATATATTTTTTATCTTTCAATATAGATAAAAAAGAACCTATGTAATTCAAAAGTGGTGGGTCTGTGAAAAATATAATAACATCTGATCTATCGGATAAAATCTTGATGGAAGAGAAAAACAAGAATGTACTGAAATCAAAAAGCCTATAAATAAGATTTTTTCTACCCAGAGAGGTAGATGGAACTCTAACAATCTCAACATTTTTATGAAGCCTATTATTGCAGCCCTTTAATCTCCCACCGGTATAACTACAATCAGTTGTTATAACTCTAATTTTAAGTTCTTTCTCTGCCAGTCCATACACCAAATCACCTAATATTTGCGAAGTAGCGGATATATCTGGAGGAAAGAATCGGTTTACAAAGGTAATATACATTTAATTAAATACCCTAATCCCTTTTCTGAATTGCTGGATTATCTTTGTATCTTGCTACTATTACCCAAAACAGCTGTAATAATAGAAAATTTCATTTAGATCAGTAGATTCAATGTCTTCTAATCACTATGTTTCCCATTACAAGGGCATCCATCTCTGTTCTCAAATAACAGTCCAGTGCCTCTTCTGGTCTATTAACAATAGGCTCATTCTCATTGAAAGATGTATTTAGTAAGAGTGGCAGACCAGTCTTTTCTCTGAATCTATCTATCAGTTTATAATATTTTGGTGTAATATCCCTATGAACAGTCTGTAATCTGCCCGTCCCATCTACATGTGTTACAGCAGGAATTAAATCCCTTTTCTCCGCTTTTATCTTAAATACCTTTTCCATAAAATAGACATCATCGTCCTGTTCAAAATATTCACTAACATATTCACGTAAAACTGATGGGGCGAATGGTCTAAATGATTCACGCCGTTTGATTTTGGAGTTTATCAAATCTTTTGCATCC
>JBMFOP010000104.1:0-9929 GCA_049969675.1 Myxococcota bacterium
TGGTAATTTTTTCATACAATCATTACTCTCAATTCTTATTTTGTATAACAAAAATACAATGCAAAGTCAAAGAATTTTGCCGCTTCTATAATCTTGATTTAAACCATATTTTAGATCACTGCTATCCAGGATAATCTGATTTGAAAAGTTATCTATTTGTAAAATAATGGTTCTGGATGCATATTTTCAAAATCAGTATACCCCTTTCTTCAATACACTATCTATTAAGATGCAGTCCAACTAAAATTTCTTTCAATGTTAGTTAACATCAATATTAGTAGCTCAAAATATAACACAATAGACCTGTCTGCCGTTGCACAGGCAGGTAAGAGATGGAGTTCCTTTGGTCTTTTTGAATTTTGCACAGTTATACAGGGTTGCACAGAGTTCTATTATTCTTGCATCAAGACTGAATGGCCTGTTCTTAAACCAGAACTTCTTCTTGCCCTGTGTAAGACCTTTGCATTTATGAAGCAATGTATAAAATACCCTCTCATACAATTGTGAGGTCCTGTGATTGTTGGGTATCACCACAAATTGTCCCCAACAACTGAATCCCTCTCCATCATTCTCTCTATAACCGCCTCATAAAACTCCATCCTCTGAAAATATCTGTGTAATTTTCTTCGTCAACCACAGAGCGGTCTGTTTCACCATTATAATTTTACTATTCTGTTGAAAAATCGCTGAATTATAAGTGAACATGAAAATGATTAATTTACACGGGCAATTTTCAGGGCAATATATTTGAAGTCGTGAATTTTTTACTGGATGATTTTTATATTTACTAATTGCTATAAAATTTGGTAATATATTAGTTTGGATTTGGAGGAGCTAAAAATTTGATTAGAGTCAATGACATACTTGATGCGGTAAGTGAATACAATCCCGATGCGGATCTGGATTTGATAAAAAAGGCATATATTTACGCCTATAATCAGCATTCGGGAGTTGAGAGGAAGGACGGCGAGCCCTATATCACTCATCCGCTGGAGGTGGCGGGAATTTTAACAAAGTTAAAGATGGATGTAGCCTCTATTGCTGCGGCATTTCTGCATGATGTAATTGAAGACACAAATACCTCCAAGGATGAGATTGTAAAGCTCTTTGGACAGGAGGTGGCTGACCTTGTGGATGGTGTTACCAAGATATCTGCTATTCAGTTTTTAAGCAAGGAGGCGCAGGCATCTGAAAACTTTCGTAAAATGCTCGTTGCGATGTCAAAGGATATCAGGGTAATTCTCATTAAGCTGGCGGATAGGCTCCATAATATGAGGACACTTGAATCAATGGCACCGGAGAAGAGAGTCAGGATTGCTCAGGAGACTATGGATATATACGCACCGATAGCAAATAGACTCGGTATCAGCTGGATAAAGACCGAGTTAGAGGACCTTGCATTTAAATATCTTCATCCCAGAGAGTATCAGACATTGATGGATACACTCGCTGCACGACAGAAAGAGAGAGAGAAATATATTGAAGAGGTAAAGGGTATTTTGAAGGAGAAGATTTCTCAGGGAAATATCAATTGCGAGGTCTATGGGCGGGTAAAACATCTATACTCCATCTATAGAAAGATGAAGGCTCAGAATGTGGATCTCAATCAGATTTATGATATTCTGGCATTTAGAGTTCTGGTAAATACAGTGCAGGAATGTTATGAGGTATTAGGGATTATTCACGCAAACTGGAAGCCGATTCCGGGGAGATTTAAGGACTTTATTGCCCTCCCTAAAGTAAACGGATATAAATCACTCCATACTACGGTTCTGGGTCCAAAGGGCGAAAGGATAGAGATTCAGATACGGACATATGAGATGCACAGGGTGGCTGAGCTTGGAATCGCCGCCCACTGGAAGTACAAAGAGGGTAAGTTGATTAGAGAGAAAGGGGCAAATGAATTTGAGTGGTTGAGGCAGTTGATGGAGATTCAAAAGGAGGTAAAAGACCCAGATGAATTTATTGGTAATGTAAAGCTTGAGATGTTTCAGGATGAGGTCTTTGTCTTTACTCCAAATGGAGATGTAAAAGAACTCCCCGCCGGCTCAACACCGGTGGATTTTGCATACGCAGTTCATACGGATGTAGGACACCGCTGTTCTGGAGCGAAGGTAAACAATCAGATCGTCCCTCTAAGATATCAACTAAAAAATGGAGATGTGGTTGAGATTATTATCTCCAATGAGCCTAAAGTAAACAGAGATTGGTTGACCTTTGTAAAATCCTCACGTGCACTCTCAAAAATAAGGGCATACCTCAAGCAGGAGCAGAAGGAAAAATATAAGGTAGTGGGCAGGCAGGTTCTTGAGAAGGAACTTAGAAAGAGGGATATATCACCAAGCAGATTTCTAAAGTCTCAGGAGATAGAGAAGGTGCTAAAAGAGAATAAATTGAGTGACCTGGAGGAGTTGTTCTATGTTATCGGCTCTGGTAAATATACGGTATCAGAGATCTTAAAACCCATTATAAAAGAGGAGGTAGAGGAGCCAGAAAAGGAAGAGGAGAAGGGTTTCTCCAAGATTATAAAGAAGGTAATTGGGGGTTCAAATACCGCCATAGTAATTGATGGGATAAATGATGTGGTAGCAAATCTTGCAAAGTGCTGCAACCCTATACCCGGCGATAAGATAGTTGGATATGTAACAAAGGGTAGAGGAATTATGGTGCATGTAAAGGGCTGTCCAAGAGCCGCAGCGATAGATCAGGAGAGAAAAGTAGATGTTCAGTGGAGCGAGAAGGATTCCCATCTCTATATGGTTGGGCTCAGGATTCTCACAGATGATAGGCCGGGGATACTTGCATCAATCAGTAAAGCCCTTTCAGATATGAAGGTAAATATTGCCGAGGCAAACTGTAAGGCCTTTGACGATGGGCATGCAATATGTCTTTTCAGGATAGGAGTTAAGAATAAAAGTCAGCTGGATGGGATTATAAAAGAGCTCTCATCCATCTCGGGGGTAAATAATGTTGAACGAGACAACAGACAGGAGGAACAATGAAAAGAATCATTTCAACGGAGAAGGCACCCAGGGCAATAGGTCCCTATTCACAGGCGGTAATGGTAAATGATATGCTCTTTATCTCGGGTCAGATACCCATTGACCCCGAAACAGGGAATATCGTTTCAGCAGATATAAAGGCGCAGACGGAACAGGTATTAAAGAATATAATTGCCGTGTTGAATGAAGCCGGTCTTACTATGGAGAATGTGGTCAAGACCACCATATTTCTTAAAGATATGGGAAAGTTTGCAGAGGTAAATGAGGTATATAAGGGCTTCTTCAGGGAGGGGAGTTATCCAGCCCGCGCCACTGTAGAGGTGGCAAGACTACCAAAGGATGTGCTGGTGGAGATTGAGGCAATAGCTGTAAGATGACAGCCGTATTTGTTCTTGTAGTTGTCGCAATAATTGCATTCTTCTTCTCAAAAAATATCTCTGCCTTCTTTTACAGAAAAATGAACAAGGCTGAGCCTTCACCCCTCTCCTCTTCAAATTTTCAGATAGCTCAAAAATTTGAACTTAAGAAGGATTACGACAGGGCAATTACTGCCTATACACACCTCATAGAGGAGTTTCCGGACTTTGATGCGGCCTATATATCAATTGCGGAGATTTACAAGAAAAGAAAAGAGTATGAAAATGCAATCCTCTGGCTCAATAAATTATACGAAAGAAATAAGAGTGTGGATACCCTATATTTGATATGTGAGATGTATATGGCAAAGGGCGAGATTGAGAAGGTAGAGGAAATCCTTAAAAATCATTATTCAGAATTGAGTGAGTTTCAGCCTATAATAGATTCTTATATAAAGTATAAGAGAGATAATGATCAGGATGCCTATACCTATATTAAGATTCTTGCGGGTTCAGAGGATATCAAGGATTATATAAGACTCAAGGCAAAGAGGGTGCTGTCATACCTATGAACTACGATATGCCACTCTATAGGCCCCCATCAGAGGCCTATTCAATGATATTTCAGGTAACACTCGGCTGTTCACACAACAGGTGTAAATTCTGCTATATGTACAAAACAAAGCGATTTCGCATCAAAACCCCTGAGAGCATAATAAAAGACATTGAGGAGGCAGAGAGATATAAATATCAATTTGATAAGGTCTTTCTGGCGGACGGTGATGCCCTTGTGATGAAGACAGAATCATTATTAAAAATTCTCAACATCATTAAAGAGAGATTCCCTCACATCAAAAGGGTGAGTTCTTACGCAAATCCCTCCAATATATTGAGAAAGAGTGAGTCCGAACTAAAATCAATTTGTGAAGCGGGGCTCAAGATGCTCTATATAGGGATTGAATCTGGCGATGATGAGATATTGCGTCTCGTGGATAAAGGTGCCAGTTCAGAGGAGATTATAGGTTCTATCAAGAAGGCAAAGGAATGTGGATTTCAGACATCTACAACTGTTGTGCTCGGTCTTGGTGGGAGAGAGCGGACAAAAAAACATTCAGAGAATACGGCAAGGCTTATAAATGAGGCACATCCAGATTATCTCTCACTTTTGACCCTGATGCTGGGACCCTTTGAAGAGGATTATAAAAGAGAATTGGGAGTGAGCTGGACCCCCCTTGACCCAATTGAGACTTTAGTTGAGATAAGGGAGATTATAAAGGGCATAGATAAAAAGGGGATAATATTTAGAACCAATCATGCCTCAAACTATCTGCCACTTAAGGGGACTTTATCTGAAGACAGGGCGAGATTGATAAACATCCTTAATAGAGCCATTGAGAATCCGGAGGATGCCCCACTTAAACCAGAGTATCTACGGGGATTATAGATATGGAGGTCTTATGAGAGTACTTCTGATTTCAAGAGGAGATGTCTTCCCGCCGTTTCACGGTGCGGCATCAAGAATTATCAACACAGCAAAGTATCTGAGTAGAGAATCCTGTGAGGTAATCTTCCTGCCATCGCAATCAGATAAGTACTATCTTTTCAAAAATGGGAATATTGAAGAGATAGAATTTAGCGCATTATTGAAGGATGTGCATTCAAATATAGAAAAGATAGATTTGATTCTCTCCCGCCTTGAGATACCTGTTGAGGACCATATACTGTATAGACCGCTTTTTGCAAGAGATATTATCTTGAGGGCAATGGCCCTCTCATTTAATAACGATTTTGATATTGTGCAGGCGGAGTTCCCTGCATTTGCGATCCCTGCATTCTTTGCCAGAATAACAAGACTCAGAAAAAGGCTAAAACAGGTACTGGTAGAACATAATGTAGAGTTTGAAAGAATCGGGATATCCTCTCCCTCCATAAGTAAGAAGGGAATTAAAAATTTAAAGAGAATTGAGAAGTTTGCATGCAGGATATCAGACAGGGTGGTTACAGTCTCAGAGGAAGATAAGAAGAGGCTCTTACGAATTGGGGTTAAAGAGGATAGGCTCGTGGTGATTCCACACGGAGTTGACCTTGAAAATTATATGGAGAGAAACGGCCGTAATATTAGAGAAAAGCTCGGAATCCCTGATGGTGCGATTGTGCTATTTTATCATGGCGTATATGACTATAAACCTAATAGAGATGCAGTTGCACGAATTATAAACAATATCTTCCCGGCACTAATTCAAAAAAATATCAAGGTGGTGGTTCTGGCAACCGGACAGAATCCGCCGCAGGAGCTAAAGAGAGAAGGTGTATATCTGACTGGTGCTGTGGAGAATCTGCCCGATTTTATTGATGCCGCAGACCTCTGTCTTATTCCCCTGACAGGTGGTGGGGGGACGAGACTCAAAGTGCTTGAGTATTTTGCAGCCAAAAAGCCAGTTATTTCTACTCAGAAGGGTGTTGAGGGGATTGCAATCAAAGACGGGGTTGAGTATATAAGGGCAGAGACGGATGAGGACTTTGTAAGATATATTGAGCAGTACAATACTTCAAAAGATAAATTTGTAGAGATTGGCGAGAACGGTTTTAAGTTTGTGCAGAGATTTGATTGGATCAATATTGCAAAGCAGTATATCAAAATGTATCAGGAGCTACTTGCAAGATGAAGATAGTGGATACCCATTGCCATCTCAATGACCCATCATTTGCAGATAAGATTGATGCTGTAATAGAGAGAGCAAATATGGCTGGTGTGACAGATTTTATAGTCCCTGCCTATGATGAGGAGTCCTTAAATACCACTTCTATGCTGTCCAGACAATTTGAGAACCTCCATCCAGCCTTTGGAATTCATCCGTGGTATGTAAAAGAAGGGTTTGATATCTCTATCGTTGAACGATTCATCTCATCAAATAGGACGGTGGCTGTTGGTGAGGTGGGACTGGACTTTTCACCAGAGATAGAGACGCCAGGAGATAGGCAGATAAAATATTTTATTATGCAAATAGAGATCGCCATAAAATATAATTTACCACTCCTCATCCATTGCAGGAAGGCTCACAGGGAGATGCTTGAGATTCTCAAAAGATATTCCGGGGATGTAAGAGGTGTTATGCACTCATTCAGTGGCTCAAAGGAGTTATTAAAGGAGTTTGAATCATTAGGATTTTATTTCTCATTCTCCGGGTCTGTAACGAGGAGTCACGCTACAAAGTATCACAAAAATGCGACCACAGTCCCATTAGATAGAATTCTTTTTGAGACTGATGCCCCATCAATCTCCACAAAGAGTGTTGAGGCAAGAGATGTAGAACCCTGTCATATAGTTGAGATAATAAAGTTTGTCTCTGAACTACGAAATATGAAATATGAAGAGCTTGTAGATATCTCCACTGAAAATGTAAGGCGACTCTTTGGAGAGAGGATGAGTGGATAGGTGAAAATTCTTCAGAACCGAACTTCTACTGGGTAGAAGGCACTTTGAGAGGCTTATCTCTTCAAGGGTGATTGTTGTGGATGTGGGGGCGGCAGGAGAACCGATCCATCAATGGTGAGAATCTCTACAATCAATCAGGGGAAGAGATGTCCGCTCCTGAGGCTTGTTAAGAGGAGGCTTAGAAAAGACTGGATATATGATGACTTTCCGATTATATACTCTGAAGAAGAGTTAAAAGGTGAAGTGGTAAAGGGGGAGGAGATGTATTATGAGAGAGGTAGAGTAAGGGATATTCTACCATCCTCAATATTGGTTACCGCGGTCTTTGGCGTCTATGTCGCATACTATACGATCAATTTTCTGAAAGAGCAGAAAAATCTGCTATCTCCTCTTTTCCAATAGTTACCCCTTTTCTCTGATTGCACAGATAAGTTTTCAATTCTGTGCTTGAAGCCTCATCTCCATTTGAAAACCCCTTTCCCTGTTGAATAATTAAATAAGGTAATATATACTTTATCTTCTCAAGAAGGAGGATATTAGATGAAAAAAGCATTATTCTTTATCTCCGTTGCCTTTGTATTTATATCCTGCAATGATGAGTCTTCTGGAACAAAAGATGTATTGAATGTAGATGTAATAGCGGATACCGCAGAGGACATAGGTGTGGATGCGGGGGTTGATGCCTCAACTGATACTGGTTATATACCTCCCAGAACTTTCTATAAAGTTGATAGGCATTCCACAGTAGTAAAAGACGAACCATATCTGGAGGAGAGGGTAAAATATTACTTTAAGCCCGAGCAGATAAAGAACCCGGAGGCAAAGAAGTTTGTATATTCTGATGCACTATACCTTCTGACCGCCGATGGACTTCTGATATACAATGGGAGTCTGGATGTATTTGAGGATGCACAGATGGGAGTTGAAGGGCTCATAGATGTAGGGCAATCAGTAAAGTCAAATTATCTCATAGGGAGGACCACAGATAAGGTTCTAATCTTCAAGAAGGGTGAGAAGAAGGAGATAGATATTTCATCAATTCAGGATGAACCGGTCTCGCTCTATGCGATTGATAATCACTATTATTTTGCGACAAAGGGCTCTGTATATAAGATAAAGGGTGATTTTTCAGGATATGATAAGGTGGTAGATATTAATGGGATAAAAGATATTGCAGTGGGTGAAGGGCTTATCGTATATGCAGCCACCGATTCTGGACTCTTTGAATATGATGGTAGCACTCTAAAAAATTACACGGTTACAAATAATGAACTCGGGGATAACTTTGTCTCCTCAATTGCATTCTGTGATGACAATAAGACTCTGATGATTGCGACGCTCTCGGGTTATACGGTGTATAAGGATGGGAAATTTGACAGATTCTACGCAAAGCCAGATGGACTTCCAATGGACAGGAGTACCTCTGTTGCCTGTAGAGGTGATATGGTGGCAATCGGGCATATTATAGGTGCAACATTCATAAATCAGAAGGGAGCACATATTGACTATTACCATTCAAAGAGATGGATTCTGGATGAATATGTAAACGATGTTGCCATTGATGCAGAAGGGAATAGATTTATTGCAACAAAGAGTGGTGTGTCAAGAGTCTATCTTGTTACGACAACACTTGCAGATAAGATAAAGTACTTTGAGGAGATTCAGGATAAATACTTCTGGAGGATGGACGGATTTGTGGCACCAGACCTCTACTCCTCTGATGAATTTGAGATAAAGGACCCAAAATTAAGTGATTCCGACAATGATGGATTATGGACACAGATGCAGGTTGCTGCGTGGTGTATGGCTTACGCAGTCACAAAGGATGAATACTATTATCAGAAGGCAAGAAAGGCTATTGAGGTAATGTTTCTGGAGGTAGATGTACCGGCGGTGGACTTTGAGAAGGCTGGACTCGGCTACGGCTTTGTTACGCGCTCACTGGTGAGAGAGGACGAAGGGGATGTATATGAGAGCAAGAAGACCCAGTCCAACTGGCACTATGTGGAGTATCAGGGGAAGAAATACTACTGGAAGGATGATACCTCCTCAGATGAGATTGACGGACATTTCTTCGGTTATTCGTTTTACTATGACCATTGCGCAAAGGATGATAAGGAGAGAGAAGAGGTGGCAAAGAGATTGGGCGGTATTGCAGATTATATCTTGAGAAATGGCTACCAACTACTGGACCTTGACGGTAAGAAGACCACATGGGGGCACTGGCAACCAGATTATATCGGTGTATCTGTTGACGGGATGGATAGGTGTCTTAAGAAATATCCGCTTGACCTCTGTATGGAATCCGCTCATGGTGGTGGATGGCTAAACGGAACTCAGATATTGGGATTTATGCTCTCTGCCTATAGAATTACTGGCGATATAAAATTCTACAATGCCTATGAAGAATTGATAAAGAGATACAAATACGATAAGTTGATTGAATTTACAGATGATGTCTGGACAGTTACAAACCCGGCTATTGCAAATCACTCTGACCACGAACTGGCGATGTTAGCGTATACAATATTGCTGAGATATGAACCCAATGCGGACAGAAGGGCTAAATGGCTTGAGAATCTTCTAAAATTTTATCAGTGGGAGATCCCTGAGAGACAACCTATGTGGGCGGCAGTGGTTGCGCTCTATAGTGAAGACGGTGCAAAGGTGGAGGATGCCATAAGGACTATGAGGGAGATTCCGAGGGATCTAAGAAATGTGAAGGTAGATAATAGCAACAGGCTGGATGCAAAAGATAATGGACTTGATAGACACAAGAGACCTCAATGGGATAGAGTATTTCCTTATGACGAAATAAGGAAGATGTGGTGGAACGGGAATCCATATGCCAAGAGTGATGGAGATGGCCCGAGGAGCTATGGTGGACCTATGTTCTTTTCAATTGCATACTGGATGCTCAGATATGCTGGCGTTCTGGAATAATAGAATCCCAAAATCCCGCTATTTTATAGTTATGTCCCAATCTATTTCAAAAATTTTAAATAAATTTCTACTGTTGCATTTTCTAAGAAATATGAAACTCCCAAAATCTAAGTAATAAGTATCTCGTTATATTCATTTTTAGAACAAAAACTACTTTCTATTAATCCGATTATAATCCATCTTCTCTCTATG
>JBMFOP010000105.1:0-9927 GCA_049969675.1 Myxococcota bacterium
GGAGATGGGGTATGCAGAGAAGTATAAGGGGAGGTATAGGGAGATAAATCTGATAGGGATAGAATTTTCAGAGAAGAAGAGGAACATCATCAAAACTGAGGTATTGAAGTTAAGATTTAAAAGGCCTCATAGAAAGTAGAAAAGAATAAATAATTCATTTTCACTCACATCAAATCATAAAAACAAGATTCGTAAAAAAATTCTATTCTCATAAGGAAACAAAAATAAAGTGATTTGCCTATTAATGATTATTTACAAATATGCTTTTTCCAAGAGAATTACAAAAACATCTTACAAAAGAACAGATGATAGGTGCTTAATTATATGTCTATATGAAATCTATTTTTTCTCTTCATATTCAGCATCAACTACATTCTCTTTCACTGAACTGGAGCCACTACTACCCTGCTGCGGTCCGGTCTGTGATGCTGTGGATGCACTGGCTGCAGTCTTATAGAGATATTCAGCCATAGAATGTGAGGCTGAGACAAGGTTGTTCATCGCATCCTTTATTTTATTAATATCACCACCCTCTTTTAAAACATCCTTTGCCTGTTTTAATGCAACTTCAACTCTATCTTTTGCATCCTGAGGGATCTTATCTTTATTCTCATTTAATGTCTTCTCAATCTGATAGACAAGGCCGTCCAGTTTATTCCGCTCTTCAATCTCCTGTCTCCTCTTTTTGTCCTCTTCCTCGTGAAGTTTTGCCTCCTGAACCTTCTTCTCTATCTCCTCCTTGGTCAGACCAGAACTCGCTGTAATGGTAATCTTCTGCTCTCTACCTGTTGCCTTATCCTTGGCAGAGACATGAAGGATACCATTGGCATCAATATCAAATGTTACCTCTATCTGTGGTACACCCCGTGGGGCTGGTGGAATCCCATCAAGAATAAACATACCGAGTGATCTGTTATCCTTTGCCATCTCTCTCTCACCCTGCAGGACATGTACCTCAACTGATGTCTGATTATCAGCAGCGGTTGAGAATATCTCGGACTTTCTTGTTGGGATTGTGGTATTTCTCTCAATGATTTTTGTCATTACTCCACCCAATGTCTCAACACCAAGTGAGAGAGGTGTAACATCCAGCAATAGAAGGTCTTTTACATCTCCAGCAAGCACTCCACCCTGAACCGCAGCCCCTACTGCAACTACTTCGTCGGGATTGACAGATCTATTAGGTTCTTTCCCGAAGAATTTCTTTACCTCTTCCTGTATCCTCGGCATTCTTGTCATTCCACCTACAAGGATGACTTCGTCAATGTCTGATGGTTTTAGCTTTGCATCTTCAAGTGCCTGCTTAACCGGGCCAAATGATTTCATTATCAGGTCTTCACATAGTGCCTCAAGTTTTGTCCTTGAGAGTTTGATATTCATATGCTTTGGACCACTTGCATCTGCGGTTAGAAATGGCAGATTAATCTCTGTCTCAAGGGCGGTTGAAAGCTCTATCTTTGCCTTCTCTGCGGCATCCTTCAGTCTTTGCATAACCATCTTATCTGATGAAACATCAATTCCGGTATCTTTCTTAAATTGTTCTATTAGATATTCAATTATTCTCTGGTCAATATTATCACCGCCCAGATGTGTATCTCCATTTGTAGATTTAACTTCTACAACATTCTCACCGACCTCAAGTATTGAAATATCAAATGTACCACCTCCAAAGTCATATACCGCAATTATCTGGTCCTTCTTCTTGTCCATTCCATATGCAAGGGCTGCTGCTGTAGGCTCATTTATGATTCTTAACACATTCAGTCCAGCAATGGTACCGGCATCTTTGGTGGCCTGTCTTTGAGAGTCATTGAAGTATGCTGGCACTGTAATGACAGCATCTTTTACTGGTTGACCGAGATATCTCTCAGCCGCCCTTTTGAGTTTCATAAGAATCTGCGCTGATATCTCTGGTGGCGAATATCTTTTGCCTCTGATTTCAACATTTGCATCACCATTTGGTGCCTGAACCACCTTATATGGGACCATCTTGATTTCCTGCTCTACTTCATTGAATCTACGTCCCATAAATCTTTTTATTGAAAATATAGTATTTTCTGGATTGGTAATTGCCTGTCGCTTTGCTACCTGTCCAACCAGAATCTCATTCTCCTTCACAAATGCGACCACAGATGGTGTAGTTCTTGTGCCCTCCTCGTTTTCTATAACCCTGACATCCTTTCCTTCCATAATAGCCACTACTGAATTTGTAGTCCCAAGGTCAATACCTATAATCTTTCCCATTATGTAACCTCCTTACTTAAAATTGTTTACCTCAAATATCTTTTTCATTAATAAGTCTCAAAATCCTTAAAACCTGAGGAAAAATTAATCACTATTATAATTATGTCAAGGTTTTAAAAATTTTGTAGTTGCTACCTCATTTTCTTGACAAATCAGCCAAAGTAAATTACGAAATCCTGTCTTTGAATTACCTTTACGGAGGTTTTTTAGTATGGCAATGAAGATTACCGAGGAATGTTGTATATCCTGTGGCGCCTGTGAACCTGAGTGCCCAAGGAGTGCAATATCAGAGGGTGAGAAGATATTTGTAATAGACCCCAATGTCTGCACAGAATGCAAAGACGAAGGTGGTCCAAAGTGTGTTCAAGTTTGCCCTATGGATTGCATCAAAAAGGCCTAATCATTCTTTATCTCAACAATAGTTACTCCATCTCCGCCATCATTTAATTCGGCTGGTCTGAATGCTGATACATATATAGATGTGCGGAGGTATTTCCTGATTCCATTCTTGAGTGAACCAGTGCCGTGTCCATGTATTATCTTAATTTTGCTATAAGATTCTCTATAGGCAAGATCCAGTTCCTTTTCAATCTCAGATAGGGCATCATCCAGATAGAGACCTCTTACATCTAACTCCTTTTGATATTCAATAACTCCACCTTTATAGATATCCCTGTCTTCAACGACTATGCCTACAGATTTTGGGTTTTGCTTTGCCATACTTGTGTGCTCAATCTCACTCTCACCGAGCCAGATATTCTTTCCATTAACATTTATAAGGAACCTTCTCTTCTTAAAATCAACTTCCAGAATTATGCCAGAAGACCTAAATCTGCTGATAAATACAGCATCACCCACCTTAAACTCACTACCGTTATCAGATTTTATTTGATTTTTATTTAGTCTATGAGCGTCAATGAAATCTCCAATCTCCTTCTGAATAGATACAGCCCTTTTCATATCTGATTCTTTTTGAATACGTGCTATCTCAGCGGAAACCCTGTTGTAGAAGGACTCAAGCTCTGAAAGAATCTTCTCTCGCCTTTTATTTAGTTCTTCAATCTTTGCCTCATAATCATGCCTATTTCTCTCTAAGATCTCATTATACTGCTTTTCATAATTCGTTTTGATTCTCTCTAACTCCTCCATCTTGAGATTTATTTCTTTCTCTTTTGCCCTGAGTAGATTTGACATCTCAATATATTCTTTATAATCCTCTCCCAGAATATTATTTGCATTCTTTATAATCTCATCTGAAATACCCATCTCCTTTGCAACTCTGAGAGTATAAGATTCCCCTGAAACTCCCATAAGTAGTTTATATGTAGGCTTTAGTTGAATCGGGTCAAATCCCATAGCAGAATTAATGATATCCGTTCTCTTATGAGCCCAGTATCTAAGTTCGTGAAAATGGGTTGTAACAAACACATAAGCGCCCCTTTTAATCATATTCTCAATAATTGCAGCAGAGAGCGCGCTGCCCTCCTTTGGGTCTGTATCCGAGGCAATTTCATCCAGAAGAATCAGGTCATCTTTTGAACAGTTCTCCAGAATATACTTAAGTCTTTTAATATGTCCGGTAAAAGTTGAAAGACCCTGCTCCAGATTCTGGGCATCTCCAAAACAGCTAAATATTCTTCCAATCATAGGAATCTGACTCTTCTCATAGGCGGAGAAGAATAGCCCCATCTTTAGATGTATTAGAGCAAGTCCGATAGTCTTGAGTAAAACAGTCTTACCTCCAGCGTTTGGACCAGAAATAATTATCCCTCTTACGCCCTTATCAAGCGTCACACTATTTGAAACTACATTAATCTTCTTCAAAACCAGAGTGGGGTGCTTTATATCTAACAAATTAAATTTGTCCCCAATAGTTATAGGTGCTCCTTCCAATTTCAGGCTATATCTCGCCTTTGCAAAAACCACATCAATAGATATAAGGGTCTCATAATCTCTAATAAGTCCATCAGAGAATTCATTTATCTTTCTTATAATACCCTTTAATATATTCTCCTCTTCATTTGTAACCAATGATTCTGCATATACAAGTTCATTATCCAGATTCACAATAGATTCGGGCTCTATAAAGAGAGTCTCACCGGTATTTGATGAACCATGAATAATACCCTTTACATTATTTTTAAATTGAGTCTTGATTGGAAGGACATATCTGTTATTTCTGATAGAATAATATGAGTCCATCATTAACCTTGAGCTATCAGGGTCAGTAATAAAGTTATCTATGATATTTATAATTTTCTCCCTTATCCTTTTTGCCTCCAGTCGCAATCCTGTTAGCTTATCAGAACAGTCATCCCTGATTATCCCCTTATCGTCCAGAATCTTATTTATTGCAGAAAATAGCTCATCATATCTTTCAAAATTAATAGCCCTTTCATATAATAACGGATAATCCTCACGCCTTGATCTAATAAAAGAGCGAAACTCTCGGATTATCATTATAAGATTTTTTATTTCAATTATCTGTGCCCCAGAGATTATTCCACCTTTTTGAATTCTTAATATATGACCTCTTATATCGGTGAGCGAGCCAAGTGGAATATCCTCATTATTCTGGATTATAGATATGGCTTCTCTGACGAGTTGATACTCTCTCTCAACCCTGTCGCTACTCTCATAAAAATCAGGGCTATCAAAATACTCTCTCCCCTGAGATGTCTGTGCAAATCCCTTTAATGTCTCTTTGATAAAATCAAACTCAAGGTCCCGTCCTGTAATTTCATCCATTACCATAGGGCCTATTATTGCTCTAATTCACCATCTGATGAGGCATCCAGATATTCAATCCTGCACCTTGAATCAAATGTAGGGTAGTATGAATTAAGATAATCTGTACACTCCTGTTTTACTCCATCCTTTGCAACCTTTAAGAGGAGAGCCTTTACATCATTATCAAGACAGCTCTCAGCTTTATTCTTCAGGTCATCACAGGGGTCGCTGGAACAGGCAATTACAGTTAATAAGACTGATATCATAAAAATAATTTTTTTCCTAAACATCATATCAATCCTTCTATCAAAATTTTTCGTAAAGTAAAGAAATATCATTATCCTCTCGGATGAAACTTTTTATACATCTCCACAATCCGCTTTGTATCAAGATGGGTATAGATCTGGGTGGTAGATATATCCGAATGCCCGAGCATCTCCTGAACCGCTCGCAGATCCGCCCCATTTTGAATTAAATGCGAGGCAAAAGAATGACGTAATATATGCGGATATATATCCTTCTTGATCCCTGCTTTGACTGCATAATGTTTTAATATCTTCCATAGCCCAACCCGAGATAACTTCCTCCCATTCTTGTTTAGAAATAGATAGTCAATTGAATCATTTTTTAAGACTAATCCTCTTGACCTTTCAAGATAATATCTTATCTTCTGTATAGCCCTCTGCCCGATAGGAACTAGCCTCTCCTTTGAACCTTTGCCAAATACCCTCACAAAACCTGCATCTAAATTTACATCTGAGGTCTTAAGTTCACAGAGTTCAGATGCCCTCAACCCGGCTGAATACATTATCTCCAGTATAGCCGCATCCCGAATTCCAAGTCTATCATTGATATCGGGTTGTGAAAGTAATAACTCCACCTCCTCAACTGTCAAATATTCTGGAAGAGTCATCTTCATTTTAGGTATATCAATAAGCGCTGCTGGATTTTGTGAGATATACTTCTCTCTTAGCAAAAATTTAAAGAACTGTCTCAATACCACCATATTATGATGCTGGGAACGTTTATCAAGTCCAAGTCTCTCCAGATGCCTCAAATATTCCACAATATTGCTCTGAGTTATATTTTTTACATCCTCACCTATCCTATCGCTCAGGAATATGATAAATCTCATCAACTCCCTTGAATATGAATCAATGGTATTTTTTGAGTAGCCTCGCTCAGAAATTAGATAATCAATGAAAAGGTCCTGATATCTCTGAATATTCATTCTTTCCCCGAAATAGTATTGAGCCTTTTTCTTGTTTCATTTAAGATGTTTTTTACAGAATCAAAGTCTGTAACAGTATTTGGATCACCATTAAAGTTGTATATTTCAATTACCATCTTATCAAGCCTCCTACCAGCATTTATCAGTCTGTTTATTATCTCCTTCTCCTCTTTACTATAATCTTTATAAAAAGGATTTTCCGGGGCTATCCCCTGAACATACATAAAATCATATATCTGGTAGAGCCTTGTCTTATATGGAGTAATATCAACTCTTACCTTTTCATTCATCTTCTTCTCACCTCTCTTAATATTTATTTCATTCTCAAAATCCTCAATTAAGGAATTAAAATCATTTATTACCCTCACATATTTAGGGATATTCTCCTCCTCAATAATAGGTGTATTCTTAAAGTATTTTTTATAGATGATAAATGAAAGGACAATCAATAAGGCTATGAGGAATATCCACCCCTCTGATTTTATAAATTTTAAAAATGGTCTATCCTGATAAGCTTTTTGAATCTCTTTTACTTCCGATTTATCTGATGAGATTGGTCTTGTTGACATAAGAATCTCCAGATCTAAATATATTATTTAAACTAAATTATATCAAGGGGTATATCTATCCATACTAAATTTTAATTGAAGACTCAAAGATATTAAATTTTTAAGAGGAGGCTTTCAATGAATATGTGTTACATTAGTTTTTGACAAATTCTACAAATATTGCTTAAGAATTGTTTAATATGGCGATGATAGTGATAAGGGCATAGAGAAGGATAAAGATATTTAGTTGTTGACGGAAATTGGAAGTATTTTAATATGGTATCTGATATAGAGATTTCAGGGATAAATGAGTATTGGCCCCTGCTTTTTAAGTGATATTTAATCTGGACAACATTTTAATTAATAATGAAGGGGGCAACTAGGATTTTGAAAATGTGAATTTATCCATACAAAATTTTTTTTTATAAATAGATAATTTGTCAATGCAGATTATTTTTGACAGCATTGTCAAGAGCCATATTACTAATTGGAACCATTTAAACAACCCACCCAGAATTAAGATTTGTTAAGTAAACAGTTATTTAACTCATATCATCCCTTCCAGAACTATGTCCAAACCTTTATATAACTTCCTATGCAATAATTTTCTCTATTGAACACTCATACAGGAGCAGAGGGTCCCATTGCCGGCAAGGCACATAATCGCTGGTGCTTCACAATCCTCTTTGGCTGCACAGGCATGGGTACATCCTTTATATTTTGAGCCATTAAGAGGGTTTGTAAATTCATAGCAGGTAAAACCGTTTGCTGTATCACAGTCGCTGTCGTCATTACAGGCGCTGCACATAGTGCCTGTGCCACCTCCGCAGGGAGATTTACATTGACAGTTCCCACCAAGACACTGCCCACAGCCTGCCCCACATATAGCATCACAATCAGAATCACTCTTACACCCCTGTGGCATACAGACATTGTTATTACAAATATAAGATGAATCTTTACACCAATCTTTACACTCCTGGTCAGTTGAGCAGGTATCTCCACAGGTATGAGATTGTTCACATACATAATTTACACAATTATTTGATGGGCAATCTGAATTCTGACAGCACTTCCCTGGTGCAAGCACACAGTTTCCATCCTTACAGACCTGACAGTTTGGGTCACAGGCGGGATTACAGACTGGAGGCTCTATACAGATAAAGGTCTTACCTATATCACATTTGGTCTTTCCGTCTGTATGATTCTTGCAATCATCGTCTGTTGCACACTCTTCACACCTGCTCTCAAATGAATTGCAGTGCCATCCACAGGGACATTCATTGTCATTCTGACACATACCATAATCTACACAGTATCCATTTTTGCATATCTTATTTGGTTTGCAGGCGTCGCTACAATTATCTGTACAGTCTTTCCCACCCTCATCCGGAAGGACATCTACCCCACCATCAGAACCTACGGTCTTGCACGTAAAATTTGAGAGGTCACAGAAATTCCCCTTCTTCCTGTCAATACAGTCTTTATCTTTGAGACATTCGGGGACCTTACACACTGAACTTATACATTTCTCACCAGCCTCCTTATTACAGTCATTATCTGTCTTACACATACTGCTTACAGCATCTTTTTTGGGACCTCCATCAGGTTCAGTAGAAGAGCTATCGTTGCAGGCAAAAATTAAAAGTGCTGACATAAAAACCATAAACAATACAAAATTCTTCATAAAACACCTCCTTCTAAAATTTTATGGACAGGTACACCAGCCAAAAGGGTTACAGGTATACCCAAAACATTCGCTATTATCGTTACACTGCTTTGTGCATTTCTTTGTCAATATTCCACAGGTCAGACTATTCAATACACAAATAGAATCCAATACCTGAGAACAGGTGGCACACCAATTGGATGGGATGTCTTCACACTGCTTCTTCACTGGATTACACCATTGAGTATTCGGTTTACATTGTCCGTAACATTCGTCGATTTTATATTTGCATATATGATTACTAACATCACAATAATAGTCCGTTGAACAATGCAGGTCATTTGTACATTCATAACAGATGCCAGAGATTACATCGCAGTGCGGCTTTGAGCTATCTTTGCAGTCAGTATCATCAGAACAGGTCGTCTTCTCACACTTCCCACTTTTACACACAGTATTGGCACAGCAATCTGTATCCCTGTAACAACCTGCTACACACTCGGGATTACCTGAATTTACTACACAGATAGAACCACAGAGACAGATATAATTATCACAGGGATTTGATATATCAGGGAGAATATCTGACCCAGAATCCAGACCAACATCAATATATATATCTCCAAAAATATCTCCAGAAATATCAGTTACATCATCCCCTGCATCAGGTAAGATACATCTACCATTATTTATATCACAGCCTCCCGCTATGCAGTGCGAGTCCTCAAGGCACTCCACACAGATACCTTCCTTTGGTTTACAATGTGGTATATTCAGAGGACAATCCAGATCCTTCTTACACATAAATATAGTAGTAATATCTGTAATATCCTCATCAGAGACCTCAATATCAGAGGTAATTTCTTCTATGGAGTCAATAAATGAAATATCCTTGATACATTCATAACAACTACCATTTAGAACACTGCAACACATATTATTGCCGCAGTCATCGTCCTTCTGACAGAATATAGTTTTACACCTGCAAATGCCCTGAGAACAAATACCATCAAAACAATCTGAATCCTCCTTACACATCATCCCTTCCTTACAGGTTGTTATCTTACCACTATCTTTGATTGTCTTAACATCAGTGGTAAACTCTCCACTCTTTTCTACACAATTAATAACAAAGGTTAATAGACCAGGGATTATGGAAATAAAAATTGCCTTTTTCAGCAAATACATACAATAATTATACATAAAATGAAATTTTGTGTCAAATAATTAAAGCCATCAAATTTTAATAGGAGACACATCTATTCAAAATAATTTTTTCAGATAAGAAATTCTTGATTGAGCAAATTTTCTTTTACTACTAATATAATTGATAGCAAAAATATAGTATTTGGCAAGATGTAAAAATGAGAAAACCTGCTCAAATAAAGCCCTGGTTAACGATAGAAGAAATGACGGTGTGGGGCACCGACAAAAGAGTCCTACCAATATGGACTGATTATCTGGTTAATGTAGGTCAGCCCATTAAATGTACGGTGGTATCCAGT
>JBMFOP010000106.1:0-9768 GCA_049969675.1 Myxococcota bacterium
TAAATATCTCATATGGGTATAAATAAGTCAAATTCAAAAAGATAATAATATGTAGGGGCGAACCTATGTGTTCGCCAAAATATGTGTTTTGCCCAAATATATTTTCTCCCTAATTCGGCGTAGGTGAAACCAGTAAGTTAAAATCTTTTGTTCAATCTAAATAGAAGTTCTCATTTAAGAAAAAATGGGGTATATTAAAAATATAAAAACTTTATTCAAATAAATTTATACCTCTCTGGTATTGTTTGATAGTGAGATTTTTTCATTGGTTATAACTCTGGTTTTATAAGTATAGTTAAAATCTTAAAAAATCTTGAAAATGATTCTGTTGATAACTCCTTTTCTTGACTTTGGTCTTATAAGATATAATATTTATGCTCCTCTTTTGGGGAAAGGTGGATTTATGAGATATATCTTTCTGGCATTATTGTTTATATCCTGTGCAGGTCTGATTGGGAATGAACAGGGACCACGGGTTAGATTGCCAGATAAAAAAGATAATCCAGAAGGTGGTCAATTCATTAAGAGAGTAGAGGAGAAGAAGATGGCTGAGATAAATAGTAATAGTTATATTAAGAGATTTTATCTGGAGAATGGGATGCAACTCATTGTAGAGGTGGACCATAGTGCGCCGGTTGTGGCAATTCAGGCATGGGTAGGTGTGGGTTCTGCCGATGAGACAGATGATATCGCTGGGGTTGCTCATCTCCATGAGCACATGCTCTTTAAGGGAACCACCAATAGAGGCGTTGGAGAGATTGCAAGAATTATAGAGGAGAATGGAGGTGATATCAATGCATGGACATCTTTTGATGAGACGGTCTATCATATAGTTATGCCCTCAACAAAACTGGATATGGGGCTGAGGATCATCTCTGATGTGCTTATGAATTCTACCTTTGATGCAAAGGAGCTCGCAAAGGAAAAGGAGGTAGTGCTGGAGGAGATAAGACAGAATAAGGATATCCCACAGCGGAGGCTTATTGATGAACTCTTTTCCTTGAGCTATGAATCACATCCATATAAGAGACCTGTAATTGGGTATGTTGATTCTGTTAAACAGATAAATAGACAGAAGATTTATGATTTTTATAAGAGATACTATGTGCCTAAAAATATTATAATAGTTGTGGCAGGGGATGTATCATTTGAAGGTGTATTATCAAAGGTTCAGAATCTGTTTTCAGAGTTCAAGGGGATGAAGCCGGATGTCAATAGAAGTACAGAACCAGAGCAGAGGTCACCGAAAATAAAAATTATAAAAGATAAATTTGTTGAGGCACAGATTGGGGTTGCCTTTCATACAACAGCGATTCAGGACGAGGATACACCGGCTCTGGATCTGCTCTCCGTATTATTGGGAGGTTCCCAGTCTTCAAAGTTGAGAGAGAGCATAGTAATAGATAAAACACTTGCAAGTGATATATTTGCATATTCCTATACCCCTAAGGATAGGGGGCTCTTCATTCTGGGTGCCGGGCTTCCCTTTGCAAATATCAAGGATACCTTCAAAGAGATGTTCAATATACTTAATCGTTATAAGTATGAAAAATTCTCATCAGCAGAGGTAAATAAGGCTATTGTACAGATAGAGAGTGATGATATCTTCTCTATGACTACAATGCAGGGAAGGGCAAGGAAGCTCGGATTCTACCAGTTGATGACTGGCAATTTTGACTATGGGAAGAGATATCTTGATAAATTGAGGGCGATTACTTCGGAGGAGCTTGTAAGAGTTGCCAGGAAGTATTTTAATAAAGAGAATATGTCTGTGATAGTGCTTCTGCCGGATACATTAAAGGAGGAGATTATTACTGAGGGAGAGATATTGAACCTATTCAGTGACTCAGAAAATTTCTATAAGAAAAGAGAGAGTCAGATTGCCACTCAGAGGGAGATATATAAGAAAGTATTAAAGAATGGTATTACTTTGATTGTTGAGCAAAATCCAAGACTCCCTATTGTATCTATGAGGGCGGTAAGCCTTGGTGGTGTGAGATATGAAAACGACAAGAATATTGGAATAAGCAACTTTATCTCCAGAATGCTGACGAGGGGGAATAAAACAATGAATACATTTCAGATTATGAGAGCTATGGACAATATCGGTGGTTCTATCGGTGGATATTCAGGGAAGAATTCATTGGGGCTGAGAGCGGAATTCTTGAGCAAATATCAGGATACCGGCTTTAAGATATTTCTTGATTGTCTCTTCAGGTCTGAATTTTTAGAGGATCAGATTGAGAAGGAGAGGAGACTGATTCTTGAGGAGATAAAGAATCGTGAGGATGACCTCACATTTCAGGCAGTTCAACTATTTTTGAATACATTGTATGTCAATCATCCATATAAATACGATGTCCTTGGGAGTGAGGAGAGTATCTCAAAACTAACAAAAGATGAGTTAATCTCATTTTATAAGAAATTGATTGTTCCATCAAATGTTGTAATCGCAGTGGTAGGAGATGTGGAACCTCATCTGGTTGAACAGTTTATTGAGGAGAATACATCTGATTTACCAGACAGGAGGTTTGAGGCAATAAAACTCAGGGATGAGAATAAGCCAGAACAGGTCAGAAGACAGGTTATATTTAAGGAGAAGGAACAGGCACATATTGTCGTAGGATTTCTCGGGACAACCATTTATAATAAGGATAGATATGCCCTTGAGCTTCTGTCTGTAATTCTTGGAGGACAGAGCGGGAGATTATTTGTTGATTTGAGGGATAAGAAATCTCTTGCCTATACGGTTTCAAGTTTCAATGTGGATGGGATTGAGAATGGCTATTTCGCTATCTATCTCTCCTGTGCACATCATAAGACGAAGGTCTCAGTGGACGCTATATTTGAAATAATTTCAAAACTGCAGAAAGATGGTGTCAAACCGGAGGAACTTGAAAAGGCAAAGAATTATCTTATAGGGATTCATTCTATAGAGATGCAGGAATATTCATTGAGAGGGCTTTTATATTCATTGGATGAACTCTACGGATTGGGTTATGATTTTCATAACAAATATCTTGATCTTATAAACTCTATCACACTTGAGGATATGAAGGAAGTAATTAAGAGGTATCTTGACACGAATAGTGCGGTGATATCTATTGTGAGGTCACAGGTCAAAGAGTGATGATGGCAGAGAGAGGTATCTCCCTCTTCAGATCAGATAAAATAATCTTTGAATCCTCCATTTTTCCCCTTAAAAAAAGAATGGATGAAGATTCAATACTAAATGAATATTGCATACCTGTAATATCCGTCATTCTGTCAAAATATTTCATAAAGGTATAACGGGAGAGTCTTGAGCCAATCTCAGGGTTTATGTTCATAGAAAATATCTTTTCTTCAGGATTGTATCTTTTAAGCTGTATATGGGAGTTGTTTATTTTTTGCATTATCTCAATCTCAATGTCCCCAAAGTATACAGGGTCTATCATTGAGAATGCCCTGACTGCAACTTCAATGGTATTCCCGCATTTAATGGCTACATCTTTCTGCCTTGCAGTGGCAAAATTGATGTATTCTACCCTGCACTTAAATAAGAACATAGGGAAGAGCACATTGTAATCCATTTCGTTGTCAATAATATAAGAAACTATCTCCTCAAGTTTCTCTTCTCTTAAAATATAAATCTTTTTGCAATTATTACAAAAGAACAAATGCTCATATATATTTCCTGTGAGTCCATCTCTACAGATTTTACATCTCAGTGAAATAATCAATTGAAACTCCTAATAAAATCTCCTTCTCTGACTCTTTAATGAGTTTTCAATGAATGAAAAAACAGGCTTTAAGATCCTTTCAATGGCGGTCTCCTCTAACAGATTGAGTTTATTGATCTCTATATCCTCCTTATAAATTACAACCTCGCCGTAGTTTCTATAAAATATCCACGCAATGTAAATAAAGAATAACAGAGATAAAATAAATAGGCCAAAGACCGGGATAAAATATAAAGGCAGGAATAAAATTCCTCCTACAGCGGTACTCATAAGAAACTTCCCTATCCCACCTATAAAAAATGCAGAGAAGAAGGCAGCCAGTGCCATAGGGATAAATCTATTATTCTCTGACTCTGGTGCCACTCCATAAATTATGCTTCCATTGATGCCATCAATTGAATAATGGAATATGTTGTTGCGATATTTCAATATAACCCTTATTATCGGGTAGTAAATAAGAATACAGTTTTCTGTGATAATCTCAGTCTTGATATTCTCATTGTGAGTTAAAAATTGCAGATGTAGTTCCTTCTCCGGGACTTTTAATATCTCTGGTTTTAGAATAATTCCATCTCTTCTATTCCTCTCATCAAGTGGTTCAAATCTTTCGCGGTGATTCAGTATCTGTTCAGGTTCAATATTTATTTGACCCCAACCGGCGAGTTTGACTGCTGGTATGAGATTCTTAAAGGCTGATTGAATAACTCTTGTATCTTCTCTACTCTCATTGGTGAGTCTATCTCTCTCTTTAATGATATGCTCGCCACACCTATACCCTGTGGTGAGTATAAATGGGATGTAATATAGAGTGCGAGAGATTATTCTTGATTTCGCAATGAAATCATTTGCAATCAGATAGTGTCTTAGCTTAGAGATGAGTATTGAAGTTGAATCTGTTGGCTTCAAATTTGATTTTATAATATATGAGGGCAGATAATCTTCAAACTTAATGAGAACAGGTGTCTGACAGTGCTGGCATACACTTATTTCAGAGGTATTGCTCATCCTGATTGTAGCACCACATTCAGGACATTTTACTATCTTCGTCTTTAGTAACATAAATATCCTCAATGAGTTTAAATACCGATGGAAATATTGTCCAGATAATTGCAATTGTAATGATATTAAGTATAAATCCTACCAGTATAGATTCAAATGCAACAATCTCTATAAAAAGAAGAAAAGCGGTAATAATAAAAATGTATATGTATGCCTTCTCTCTTGCCGTATCTTTTATAATCGGAAGGATATCTGTAATAACCTCTCCCGAAAATCCGTCAATAATCAATCTGTATTCATTATTCAGGTAGCTGTATATCACCACTATCAGAGGATAATAGAGCAGATTTATCTTATTACCTTTTTCAATCTCTGGTTCTATATCGGGCTCAATAGGTGTGTATCCATTTATTTTTTCTCCACCGAAGAATTTTATCTCTCCGCCCTTAAACTTAATTTGTGAAAGCAGGTTATAATTTGAATCCTCTCTTGCCACGATAAGTGAATTTTGTTCCTCTCTCTTGTAGAAAGGGTAGAGGAGGGCCTCTTTGCTTATAATCTTTATCTCTCCAGTGTATCCCTTTTTGAGAAAGAAATTCTTGATTATCAGTTCAGCCTCATCTCCATCAATTGCAGGATTGAGAAAGTAGCGGAGCCCTGAGCCATTAGAGTATATAAAAATTGATGCGCCACAGTATTTACATTGAATAAATATCTCATCGGTCTCAGGTTTAAACTCCGCTCCGCAATTGTTACATCTGGCAGGCATCAGTACACCTTCTCAATTCTAACGCCAGAATAATAATGCATTAAAATCTCATCAAAATTCTTTCCTCTCTCTGCCATACCTATTGCCCCTGTCTGGCACATACCCACACCATGTCCCCATCCGCCACCGGTAAATATCAGACTGATGAGCCTTTGATTGCTATCCTTCTTCTTCTCTATTATCATCAATCCGCTCTTTAATCCTCCAAAGAGCTGCCGAATATTATATTCGGTATCTACATAATATTTCTTATCACCAGAAATAATTGTAATGCCTCTGATTCTTCCAGACTGCCCACGTCCTTCAATGATTATATCATCAAGACTCCTGATATCAAATCGTTTTTTTAATAAATTCATTATCTCATCATAATAAATCTCCACCTTCCATCTAAATGCCTTCCTGTTATTGAATGATGAGGTTGAGCAGTAGCTGTCGTCAACTGTATAAAGGAACTCCTCAAGATTCTCATCTGTGATGCCATCCTTAAACTTTTTATAAAGATTGGAATTTTGTGGTGCGTCAGGTTTTGGAGTAAGGTAGGGCTCTTTATGCTCATTCCAGACAGTATTATTGTCCTCTGTAAATCCCCCGCAATTACTTGAATAGACTGCCTTTACAAATCTCTTTTCAAATAGCAGTACCTGTCCGAATGTATCCGAGATGGCTTTATCTGTCTGATTTGTATAGCTATTGACTCCACTATATACCTGACAGTGTTGTGTGGCGCAGAGGAGATATGGTGTTGCTGGGTGTCTATGTCCTATTGCAGATAGAATCTCAGTCCTTGCAGCCACTGCCTGTGCCTTAAGTGCCTCAGTAGGTGCGGAGGCATATATCTCAGAAGGGAGAATCCCTCTTAAGAGTTCTTCCAGATCTACTCTATTTATAGCAGCAAATCTCCCATCTACCTCAAATGTAAAGTAGAAATCTCCATTATAGTATCCGTAGTTATTTCTCTTCTGTTCATCTGTAAGTAAAATCTTATCCTTCTGGCTTTTGACCCACACAACATTTTTTGTAGAGACGCTAATATTTTTATCCTTGACGATAATCCTGATATTCCCCGATGGATGCCTTTTGAGTACTGGTAGTAAGAAGGTCCTGATACGATATTTCTCAAAGATCTCTGTAATGAGATTATCAGCCTCCTCTTTCTCTTTAAATGTTGCAATTGAGATGTAATATTGTCTGTTGTCATACACCTTTCCTTTTAAGCCGAATACAGAACCGACCAGTATGCTCTCTGTTTCAAATCCTATCTTATTGAGTCCCTCTTCTGATTTCTTGAGTGTCTCTTTATCATTAAAATTTACTTTATCTGCAATAAGTTTATATTCTTGTTCACCTTTTTTATAGTCCAATCTCTCAATGATCACCTCACGAGAAGTAATGGATTTTATTTTTCCTCCATCCCTGTATTCAATGGTAAAATTCCCTCTGGAACTTACATTGTATGATGTATGTTGATTTGAGATAAGGATGGATGTGACAGGGATATTTTTTGGGTTGAATCTTATTGCATGAAAATAGTGGGTTGAAATCTCAAAATCTAACTCATCTCCGTATGCATATATAAAGTAAAAGAGCGAAACCAATATAAAAGAGATTATCTTTCGCATATAGTGCGGATACAATATATGCAAATTACTTTTTTATCAATAAATAATGATCATATAATTTTATTTTAATGGCATTATATATTTTATACCGTGCTCCTGTTCAATCTCAATCAGATAGTTTGCATAGATATTTGTAAACTTCTCTATAGTCATATCCCT
Organism: Myxococcota bacterium; assembly: GCA_049969675.1. GTDB lineage: Bacteria > Myxococcota > SpSt-1050 > SpSt-1050 > SpSt-1050 > SpSt-1050. The sequence continues at coordinate 7,272 of JBMFOP010000106.1, forward strand.
GTCAGGCCAGATAATCTGAATCTCATCCACAATACATTTATCTTTTAACCCGAAGTGAAGTATAAGGTCATTTTGAAGTCCAAAATGCCCATATCCACCCTGAATCTCTTTGTATTGAATTAGATCACCTGCCTTTACTCTTGCCTTCGCCCCTATTGCGGCAAGATTGGATTTGCCTTTTTTACCTATAAGTCTTATCTCAATTGCATTTGTATAGGTTGATGCATTGTTTTCATAGTAATAGACATAATTATCCTTCCAATCAGTATTCCGCATTGTGCTTGAGCCCACAATCACATCCAGATCTCCATCCCTGTCAAAGTCTGACACGGTGACCTCCTGTGATTGCTTATGTGCGATCCCAGTCTTAATAGCCACCTCTGTAAATGTATGGTCTGATTTCTGCATAAATAGAAACGCCCTGTCTCCCGGATAGTCTGAACTCGCGATAAATATATCCGGCAGCCCGTCATTATTAAAATCAAATACAGCACCAGAGATATCCCCTTCATTCCAGTCTGTAATACCCCATTTTCTCTCAAGCCCATCTACTTTATTGTCAATCCTTTCAAAAGAGAACCCATATCTATTGTCAGCAATAATATTTTTCAGCAGTTGTGTTGGATCTGAAGATTGGCCTATATGCCAGTGTCTTATCTCGGTATGAATTACATCCAGAAGTCCGTCATTATCTACATCGGCACAAATTGTTGTAAAGGTATTCCCATTAAGTCTGAATGGCTGGTCATCTATTCCAAATGCCCAATAGTCTCCACACTGGATCTTCGGCTGTCCAATCGTAGGAGGACAATATACAGGGTCATCAGGATGCTGTTTACAATAACACTTATAAAATTCGTTGTCAGAGTAATCCATGTTTGAATCACCGGCATAATTTATCTCTCTACCTATCTCAATGTATTTTGAGCCATCAAAGAGCCAGAATTTATTCCATTGTCTTCCATAAACGCTTGTCATTAACTCTGGATATCCATCATTATTTATATCGCAGGAGGTAACACCGTATGTAGGTGCGCTTGATAACCCCTCTTCATATCCCGAGTCATCTGGAGTAAGTAGCCCCATCTCCTCTGTCACATCTATAAAATTGCCCATCCCATCCCCTTTGTATAGTCTATCCGAATATGATTCAAGAAATCCCCAGATTTTATAGAATGCCCCCACAAATATATCAATATTTCCATCTCTATCAAAATCTGTAAATGTAGCAGAAGTGACTGTCGCCCCATCTCTAAAGATATTGCTCGGTGGGGCAAGTGTAAAGTGTCCGAAGCCATCATTTAAGAGTATTTCAGACCTGTCTTTTGGGTCCTTCGGATTGGCATTGCTTGATAAATCTGTGTAGGTGCCAGAGAAGAGGTCAAGGTCACCGTCATTATCTACATCCGCAGCAATTGCGAAGTTAGTTGCCCTTGCGAGATTCTGCTCATCTCCTCTTATCTGTCCAAATTTTGATTCAAAGGTAAAATCTACAAAGCCTTTACCAGATTTAATCTGATTCAATAGTATTCGTTTTTGATAATATGGAGGGTTCTTTGAAAAATCATCTCTCGTATTTGAATTTGTTCTGTGGACAATCAAATCAGGATAATAGTCGTTGTTGAGATCAATAGATGCCAGCCTTATTCCGAGCACCCTGTCTCTTAGATTCATCTGCTCAGATTTATCTTCAAAGTATTGAGTCTGTATCTGTGTGTCCTGTCCACTGTATGCATCCATCGGCATTCCCTGTTTACATATAAACTCTATATCCATATGCCCCACTTCGCCTACTCCTGCATCCTCTATATCATTCTCTGTATCTGTAACATCCGGACCGATATCATAAGAGGAATCTCTAATTGTATCAGAGAGAATATCATAAAATGTATCAGAGATTATGACATCCTTCTCTTCAATTATATCTGCTGGATTACCTGAACCATTATCAGTACAGGCAAAGATAATAGTGAAAAAGATAACTAACATTGAAGGGAAGACCCTTTGCATTCATTACCTCCAGAATGAAACTAATTGTAAATCTTTTGAGTAATTAAGTCAATTTCAGTTTTATCAACTATTATCTTTTCCTTATTGTCTTTACAAGAATAAATAGAAGGATGGATTCTATTATAAGTAATAGGATAAATTCTAAGATATTCAATCTATGATAATACTTTCCACTTTCTGCCCTGACAAAAAAATCTCCACCACAACCTATGTATATCAATGAGAGAAGGGGTAATGTATTCATTTTTAAAAGATATCCTGAATTAAATTGCATCAGACCCTCTCTATCAAATGAAGTCATATTAAGCAATAATGGTAATAATTTCAATAAATTTAATTTTTCTGAGAGAGTGATATACTGCTAATGGTAAAATTGGTGAAATAAACTGGCTTAAATTACTATTTAAAGATGGTCTTTTTCAAATATCCAGATTATATATAATCTGTCATCACATCTGTCTAAAATAATTTTTTTCTTGACATCAGG
>JBMFOP010000107.1:0-9382 GCA_049969675.1 Myxococcota bacterium
ATCTGGGAGAGACAAATAATAAAGCCCCCGAAAAATACAAATATCTATCCGAGTACAACTCCTCTGTGGAGAAGGAGACTAAAAGTAGATATGCTGACAATAAATATAAGAATCCAGCACCACGACCTCAGGTTGGAGAGAGCATTGCAAAGTTTATAAATTCCAATAGGGGTGGGAAGAAGAGGGTAGCACCTGATGTAATAATAAAAGAACAAAAGGGGGAAGGTGAGGATGAAAAGGATTTCAATCAGACGAGCAGACTTGCACTCAAGATTCCTAAATTGCTTAAGAGTGATAATATAAAGCTTGAAGAGTCAGAGTCTGGTAATACAAAGAATAGTGAATACTCCGAGAAACTGGATGGGAAGGATGAGGAGTTTCAGTTTGGTACATCTCAAAGAAATGGTGAAGAGCTCCACAGAAAGAGACTTGCAAAGCTATTTCCCGAGGATATCTATTCTGGCAAATATTCGGGCGGGCCATTTAACGACTGGCTCAAAGATGTTGAGGAGTCAGATTCAACCTTCTTGAATGCCCGTGAGTATAAGTATGCAACATTTTTCAACAGGATAAAGAAGAGTGTGAGTCAATACTGGAACCCATCGGATGTTATTTTGAAATATGACCCTTATGGAAATATTTATGGGAACAAAGATAGATTGACAATTGTAAAGGTAAAGATTGACTCGTCAGGTATCTTAAAAGAGGTGGATGTAAGTCAATCATCGGGAGTAGAGTTTCTGGATAGGGTAGCGATAGATGCATTTAAGGCAGCACAGCCATTCCCGAATCCCCCCAAAGGGCTTATGGATAAGAATGGAGAGATTACCTTCAATTTTGGATTTTATATTGAGTTTTCAAAGAGTTCATTGAGACTTTTCAAATATGAATAGAGAGATTCAGTCGAGGGTATTACGAATTGAGACAGTATCAGACTATTCTCTGGATGTTGAAGATATTATATGGGGAGAGAGTCAGCCATCTGGACTTTCATTTGAGGTCGGGAAGAGACAGATGCTTGTATATTATCAGCCTCACAAATTTCCACCCCGAGGTTTTATTGAGCGAATTAAAAGACTTCCATCGGTTGCATCAGTGAGTTCAAAATCCCTTTATAAAAAGGACTGGAATAGGAGATGGCAACTTCTGGTCAAGCCAGTTGTAATAGCATCTAATATAGTAGTTGTTCCACCTTTTAAGAGATACAATAGGAGTTATAAGGGTTTTAGAAAAATTATTATAAATCCTGCTATGGCATTTGGGACAGGGCATCATGAATCTACACAGGGGATAATGAAGCTTATTTATAAATACAGACATTTGATTAAATCAAAACATATTTCTGATTTCGGCTCAGGCTCTGGAATTCTATCTATATTTGCAAGGATGCTGGGTTCTGATATTGTAGATGCCTATGATATTGACTCCGAGTGTATGGCGGCAATCAAAGAAAATAAGGTGCTAAATAATATAGATGGAATTAATTTCTTTAATTGCTCCATAAGTTGCTGCAGAAAGAGATATGATGTAATATTTGCAAATATGCTCTTTAAAGAGATTTCTTCCAGCAGCAAGGTTATTGAGAGGTCATTAAAAAAAGGTGGACTTCTCTTCATTGCTGGAATCCTTATAAGTGAAAGAGATGAATTATTGGGGTTATTTAAGAGATTTGAATTAATAGATGAACTCGTTTTGAACGATTGGATCAGTTTTGTATTCAAGAAGTTATGAGAAAGATTCGCATATTTTGTGAGAGTATCCCTGATAAAGATTTTATTGAACTTGATAGGGAGAATGCCCATTATCTCATTGATGTATTGCGATTGAGACAGGGAGTATCTATTGAGGTATTGACTCCTGATGGCTCTCTATATGAAGGCTATCTTGTGAAGGGAAAGGGCAATTATCTCTTAAGAGGACTAACCAGCAGGAGAAAAGAGATTACAAAGGGTCCGATTATTAATCTATTTGTGGGTGCTATAAAAGGGGGTACTTTTGACTATGCATTGGAGAAGGCATCTGAGCTTGGTGCATATTCTATTACACCTGTTATTTGTGAATATTCATCACTGAGAAATATATCTGCTGAGAGGATTAAAAGGTTTACAAAGATTGCCCGTAGTTCAGCCCTGCAATGTAGAAGGGTAAGACCCCTTATAGTCAATGATGCTATCCCAATTGATGAAATCTTAAATAAAAGATTGGATGGGAGTAATATCTTTTTAGACCCCTTTGAAGAGTGTAAGTTATTACCATCAAATCTTGATTTTGATAATCCTATCAATATCTTCTCAGGTCCCGAGGGGGGATTCTCACGGGATGAGATTGTAAAATTTAGAGAGAAGGGTTTTTATGGGATGTCACTCAATACACATATCTTGAGGGCTGAGACGATTCCTCTTGTAATATGTTCTATTATTTTATATGAATATGCACGGAGAGTATAGGTCTTATGGCAGACAATATTTGTCCATATTGTGGTTTTCCAAATGAAGCCAATGCAAAAGTCTGTAAGAAGTGTAAGAAGGCATATTCTCTCGCGGAGTTCTCTCATGTGATTACTGAAGATATATCATTTGGGTCAGAGAAAGAGACATTGGTTGAGAAGACAGATATAGATTTCTCCGATGAGGTTGAGCAGCATCAGGAGAGAGAGGAAAATTTAAGATTTGATTCTGAAGAAGAGATTGAAAAGCCGACTCAACCTATTGAGAGTGGACAGATTATCTCCCGTCAATTCTATGCAGCCACCTTCTTTCAGAGATTTATTAGTTTGATAACAGATGCAGTCCTTGTTTTTGTCTGTGTATTAATAATCTGGTTTGCTGGTATATCTTTCTCTGTCAATCCAAATGTGTTGTTTAAGAGTCAGAGTGGAGTAAAGATGGAGGATGTTCTCATCTCTTTCTTCTTACTATATATCTTTTTTGGCTTCTTTTACTCAATGCTCTTTCACCATCTCTCGTCAAGAACAATAGGGAAGATGTTACTGGGCTTACATCTGGTGGGGAAAAATTCTTATAGGGTGAGCTTCTATAGGGTCTTTTTAAGAAATATCCTCTTTTTATTAAATATTTTTACTCTCTTTATTGGCTTCATCTGGATAATAGCAGACGAGCGAGGGCAGGCCATTCATGACAAATTGTCCGGGACATTTGTAGTATCCGATGAGATTAAGTAGATAGTTTTTCTATCAGTCTTCTCGTTTGTTTGGGTATTTCAATGTCCATCCACTCTGTTGAGACCTTTACCCTTACCTTTTTTCTTCTCTCTAACCAGATCATACTTAACAACTGCCTGTGCTGCTGCGAGACGAGCAATTGGTACTCTAAATGGTGAACAGGAGACATAGTTCATACCAACTCTATGACAGAATTCTACAGAGGAAGGTTCTCCACCATGCTCACCACATATTCCTACCTTCAGCCCCGGTCTTACACCTCTCCCTCTCTCAATACCTATCCTGATAAGTTCTCCAACAGCCTCCTGATCAAGAATAGCAAATGGGTCATTTTCAAGAATCTTCCTCTCAATATATTCTGGCACAAATGCCCCTATGTCATCTCTGGAAAATCCAAATGTCATCTGAGTCAGGTCATTGGTCCCATAGGAGAAGAACTCCGCCACCTCTGCAATCTTATTTGCGGTTAGAGCAGCGCGTGGAATCTCAATCATCGTCCCAAACATATATGGAATCTTTTTCAAATTGTATTTTTTCAGCACCTCCTTATAAATCCTCTCCACTATCTCCTTCTGATGTTCCAATTCTTTGACAACAGATACAACGGGTATCATTATCTCCGGGAAGACCTTCTTCCCTTCCTTTATCAGTTCAGCTGAGGATTCAAATATAGCCCTCACCCACACCTCTGTAATTTCACTATATGTAATACCGAGTCTCACACCTCTATGACCCATCATCGGATTAGATTCGTGAAGCTCTTCTGCCCTCTTATCAAACTCATCCATACTGATTCCGAGACTCTCTGCAAGCCTCCTTCGTTCATCCTCTCTATTTGGTATAAACTCATGCAGTGGCGGGTCAAGCAACCTGATAGTAACCGGTTTATTCACCATCACCTCAAGCGTCCCTTTTATATTCTGTTTGATAAATGGATAGAGTTTTGAAAGCGCCTCCTCTCTCTCCTCTTTTGTACGGGAGGCAATCATCTTTCTGAGATAAAATAGTGGTTCCTCTGAACCCTTTCCATAAAACATATGCTCCGTCCTGAAGAGTCCGATACCTTCAGCACCAAATTCTATGGCCTTTTTTGCGTCCTCTGGTGTATCGGCATTGGTCCTTACCTTTAATTTCCTGATAGAATCTACAATCTTCATAAATCCAATAAAGTTTGGATTCTCCGTATCTCTAACCATATTCATCTTACCAGCATAAACATTCCCTTTGCTGCCATTTAATGTAATAAAATCTCCTTCATTGAACTTATGTTCTCCGATAATGAGTACTTTTGCATCGGTATCAACCTTGAGCGCACTACAACCAACCACACAGCACTTTCCCCAACCTCGTGCCACAAGTGCAGCGTGACTCGTCATCCCTCCTCTTGCTGTCAGAATACCTACGGCCGCCCTCATTCCCTCTACATCTTCTGGATTGGTCTCCTCTCTTACCAGAATCACATTCTTGCCTGCCTTTGACCATTCTACGGCAGACTGCGCAGTAAATACAATCTGACCCGTGGCTCCGCCGGGTCCAGCCGGAAGTCCTTTTGCCAGAGGTTTTACATTCTTCTCCTCTGCGGGGTCTACGATCGGGTGCAATAATTCATCAAGCTGGGATGGAGAGACCCGTGTAACAACTGTATATTTGTCTATAAGTTTTTCTCTATACATATCCATTGCAATATTAAGTGCCGCTTTTCCAGTCCTCTTTCCAACTCTCACCTGCAACATCCAGAGTTTCCCTTCCTGAATGGTAAACTCCAGATCCAGCATATCCTTAAAATATGCCTCAAGTCTATTTCTGATAAGAAGAAGTTCTTTATAAACCTCCGGCATATACTCTTCAAGAGTAGGGAGATTCCTATTATGCTCACTGGATGATTCTTTATTTAATGGATTTGGAGTCCTGATCCCGGCCACCACATCCTCACCCTGAGCATTTGGCAGCCATTCGCCATAAAAGAAATTCTCACCCGTTGCCGCATTTCTGGTAAACGCTACACCTGTTGCAGAATTATTACCCATATTTCCGAAAGCCATCGCCTGAACATTTACCGCTGTCCCCCAATCATCCGGGATCCCCTCTATCCTTCTATAAGCAACTGCCCTCTTACCATTCCAGCTTGCAAAGACAGCACCAATTGCACCATTGAGCTGCTCCATCGGGTCGTCAGGAAATTCCTTACCAAGTACCTCTTTTACCTTTTCTTTGAATCTCTCACATAATTCAATCAGATCCTCCGCCGATATATCTGCATCTGTCTTATATCCTTTTCTCTCTTTGAGTTCGTGGAGCATCCTATCAAGTTGAACTCTTATACCCTGACCGTCCTTCGGCTCTATACCTGCCGCCTTCTCCATAACGACATCCGAGTACATCATTATCAATCTTCTATAAGCATCATAAACAAATCTTGCATTACCGGTCTTTTGAATCAGTCCGGGTATGGTTTTGCTTGAAAGCCCAACATTCAAAACTGTCTCCATCATACCGGGCATAGATTTGCGTGCACCGGACCTGACAGAGACCAGAAGGGGATTTTTGGGGTCCCCAAATCTTGCACCCATAGTATCTTCAATGTGTTTTATCCCCATCTCCACCTGTCTCTTCAAATCTTTTGGGAATTTACGCCCGAGTTTATAATAGAGTGTACATACCTCTGTTGTAATAGTGAAGCCAGCCGGAACCGGAATCTTCAGCCTTGCCATCTCGGCAAGCCCGGCGCCCTTTCCACCGAGTAGATTTCTCATCTTCTCAGAGCCCTCTGTCTTCTTTCCACCAAAAAGATATACCATCTTATTCTTTTTCATAATCTATCCTCCTCTCAATCCTAAATCTGCATTGACGAAATATATGAAAGATCAATGATCTTTCTAAACATAATAACTACATTTTTCAATAGTGAAAGCCTGTTATTTCTCACTCTCTCATCTTCTACCATCACAAAGACCTTATCAAAGAAGGCAAATATCGGTTTATAGAGATTCTCCTTAAGTATATTCATAGCATTGAAATAATCTCTCTCCCCTATCTTTGAAAGATATGCATCTCTAATTCTATTAATCGCATCAAAAAGTTCTGTCTCCTCACTATATTCAAAGAGCGATTTATCTACCTCTGTTGACTCATAATCTTTTGTAATATTGCTCGCCCTCTTATATACAATAGCAAATTTCTCAAAATCCTCATCTTTTATAAACTGACTTAATGCATCCTTCCTCTCAAATACAGATGAGATATCGTCAATCCCATATTCTGAATTCAATAATGCCTCTGCCACATCTGCCTTCACCTCTTCGGTAAGTTCTGTCTTTATCCTCATTCTTATAAATTCTATTATCTCTGATTTTGCACTCTGATTTATTGATACCTTACTATCAAACTCCTTTATCCGCTCAATATCAAAATTGGACAGTGTCACTTCAACAAGCTCACCAAGTGATATCTTTTCAAATTTACATAATCTAATTATATCAATGATTCCAGATGCCGCCCTCCTCGCACCAAATGGGTCTGATGAGGCTGAAGGCTTTTGATTTATTAGAAATAGCCCCGACAGATGGTCTATCTTATCTGCAATAGACAGCACCCTCCCAATAATGCCCTCCGGTATATCTCCACCCGAGAGTATGGGTTTGTAATGTTCTTCTATTGCCTTTGCAATATGATAAGGGAGACCAGAGTTCAGTGCAAAGTACTTTCCCATCACTCCCTGTAATTCTGGAAACTCTCCAACAGTGAGCGAAAGAAGGTCCGCCTTTGCAAGGGCGGCAGCAGTTTTAATCTCCTCTATCTCTCTATCACTCAGGTTAAGCCTCTTTGCAATATATTCAGAAATCTTAACAAGACGATGGCTCTTTGAATCATAATTCCCGAGGCCTCTCTGGTAAAGTATCATCTTTAAGCCATCTGCCATATCTCTTATATTCTTCTTCATATCTTCTGTATAGAAGAAGACGGCATCATTGAGTCTCGCCCTCAAGACCTTCTCCATCCCCTTCCTGATGACCTCTCTGTCGCCAGCTGGATTATTTGCAAATGCTACGAATATCGGCAGTATCCTATCACCTTTTTTTAGAGGGAAATATCTCTGATGACACCTCTGAACCACCTCAAGCAGCTCAGATGGGAGTGATAAGAAGGACTCCTCAAAATGACCCTCTATTGCAACTGGAAATTCAAGTATATTTGCGACCTCATCAAGAAGTGTTTCATCAATAATCAGGTCTGCACCGTACTTAGTAAATATCTTTGTAAGTTCTGAAGTTATAATGCCCTTTCTCTTCTCAACATCAAATATCACAGATCTCTTCTCAAGCCCTTCCAATAAGGTCAGACTATTATCCACCTCAAAACCTTCTGAATCCACATTGTAATTCCCAAATGACCTTCTTGAGGACCTTATACCACAAAGTTCAAATGGGATTACCTCGCCCCCGAGAAGGGCAAGAACCCATCTAATTGGTCTAACAAATGAGATATCATTATTAGCCCATCTCATAGACTTCTTAAATTTTATAGATGTGATTAGCTGTGGAAGTGCTGCACTCAAAAGTTTGATTGCAGATTTGCCTTCTATCTTTATCTTTGAGGCAATCAACTCCCCCTTTTCGCTCTTAACCCTGTATGTATCCTCCTCCTCTATACCAAACTTTTGCAGGAATGAAAGGAGAGCCTTCTGTGGTCTGCCATCTTTATCATAACAGACTTTAATCGGTGGTCCATAAACCTCTCTTATCTCATCTTCCTGCCTCTCCAATATATCCTTTTTGATAAAGATTACCCTTCTCGGGGTGTAATATAGTTCTGAATTCTCTGCTCTACAAAGCCTGTTCTCTTTTACAAAATTTAATACCAGACTCTTAAACCCCTCTGCATAATCCTTTATAAATCGTGCCGGAACCTCTTCTGTCCCTATCTCAACAATCAGTTCTTTTTCCATCTCTTTACCCCTTTGTCCTCTCTTAAAATGGGGAATCCCATATCTTCTCGGAGCTTCAGATATGCATCTGCACACATATTGGCGATTTTGCGCACCCTTAAGATATACCTTGCCCTTTCAGTTGTGGAGATTACTCCACGCGCATTTAATAAATTAAATGTATGAGACGCCTTCATACAGAAGTCATAGGCTGGGAGAACCATTCCCTTCTCAATCAATCTTAACGCCTCTCTCTCAAATTCATCAAAATATCTAAAAAGGTCAGTGCTATTTGCCTCTTCAAAATTATACCTTGAAAACTCCCTCTCATCCTCGTGGTGAATCTCTCCATAATAGAACCCATTTCCCCAATAAATATCATAGACATTCTCCACATCCTGAAGATACATACATATTCTCTCAAGCCCATAAGTTATCTCTACTGGAATCGGTTTAAGCTCTATACCGCCACACTGCTGGAAATAGGTAAACTGAGTTATCTCCATCCCATCTACCCATACCTCCCAGCCGAGCCCCCATGCGCCAAGTGTAGGAGATTCCCAGTCGTCCTCTACAAATCTTATATCATGCTTTGAGGTATCAATCCCGATTGCATTTAGACTTTTAATATATGTCCTCTGAATATTATCGGGTGAGGGTTTTATTATAACCTGATATTGATAATACCTCTGGAGTCTGTTGGGATTATCTCCATACCTGCCATCAGTTGGCCTCCTGCTGGGCTGAATATATGCCGCCGCCCAGGGTTCTGGTCCGAGAGAGCGCAGGAATGTTGCAGGATGAAATGTACCTGCACCTACCTCAAGGTCATAAGGAATTATTCTTATGCATCCCTCCCTAACCCAGAACTCCTCAAGGTTTATTATAAGATTCTGAAAACTGAGTTTTTCATTCATAAAAGAACCACCTGAATAATGGACTTTCATATTATATTACAAGGCATAATGTCAAGTTAATAATAATTTCAAGTGGTGATAGATCTGTTCAGAATAATTTTTTTGATATGAAGGCCTCAGCAGGGTAGAACTATTTTGTCAAACAAAGCCTGAAAGGAGGTTAAATATATCATTATCTCTGGACAAATCTATGATTGGCGTATGTAAATTCTATTATTAGTTTTATAAAGCAGTAGAGGATAAGAAGGCTGATAAAGGAGCAAAGTGATTTCAGTTGTTGAGTGAAATTAGTAACAATATTTGTTGAGTTAACCTGCTGAGAAGATTTGACAAAAAACACAGTCTGGGGTTTAGCCCAAT
>JBMFOP010000108.1:0-8816 GCA_049969675.1 Myxococcota bacterium
AGGTGCAATCATAAAGTTTCTTAAATTTCTGGTAGGAATAGTATTTAACTTACTAAAATCATTCAATATCTTATACCGAAACATATTCATCAACGCATAAAACCAACAAGTGCGACCAACCTGCAAATAACTTAAGAAACCATATTCGTCCTCATAAGTATATCTCCTCTGCTCATAAAATTGACTCTGAACCTCATCAAAACTACTCTTTGAAAAAGGTAATTTTCTAATTTCAATACTCCATTCCCTTGCCTCCTCCTCGGTCATAGTATTATATTGAGCAAGAACAACCTGCTGGCATAAAAAATACATATTTAATAAAACTGATATAAATACTACCTTCTTCATATTTTACCTCCCTCTTATAATTTTTGTAAAACATCTTTTAACCTCAACTTTCATAGATAGAATTATATCAAAAAAAAAAAAATCAAGTCAAGAATTGTTTTGTAAGTGGAATTGTGGTAAGAATCATAAGGTGTCTCAAAGCCGACGACGGATATTTAGAGTTTATGTAAAGGCCTTTTTTCCTATATGGATATTTGGTAATATTATGATAGAGAAAATGAAAGTGGGGAGGTAGATTTAATCTCCCATAGAAGAACTCGGGCAGAAATCATTTAAGATAGATGTGATTGACAGTGATATTAAAAAGTAATATAAGCGGTTTTTATGTTTGTAAAAGTTGCAACAGTGCAGATGAATATTAAGTTTGCCGATGTGAAATATAATGTAGAGCATGCCATTGAACTTTTACAGGATTGTGATGCAAGGATAATTGTCCTACCAGAGCTGTTTAATACCGGTTATATGTTTGATTCACCTGATGATATACTGCCATTCTCTGAGCCAAAAGATGGATATACAATTAAGACTATTCATAAAATTGCAAAAGAAAAAAATTGTTATATCACAGGTGGATTTGCGGAGAGAGATGGAGAGGATATCTACAACAGCTCCTTTATTATTGGACCTGAGGGTTTGATAGGTATCTATAGGAAGGCACACCTCTTCAGAGATGAAAAGAAGGTATTTAAGCCCGGCAACCTCCCATTAAAACTTTACAATATTGACGGATTCAATGTTGGACTTATGATATGTTTTGATTGGCTATTTCCGGAAATAGCACGTTCCTATGCCCTGATGGGCGCAGATATCATCTGCCATAGCGCAAATCTTGTCCTACCCTTCTGTCCGGATGCACTTATAACAAGAGCACTTGAAAATAGAATCTACTTTATACTGTCTAACAGAATTGGGAAAGAGACGATGGGCGAAAGATTTTTAAGATTTATTGGAGAGAGCGAGATAGTATCTCCCGATGGAGATGTATTGGTAAGGGCTGGAAAGGATTGCGAAGGTGTATTTGATATAGAAATAAATCCATTTCTCTCACGGGATAAGAATATTACGCCGCTCAACGATATATTTGAAGATAGAAGGACAGACCTTTATTCTAAAAGGCTTTTAAGTAAATGATGGAGGTAGTATGAAGATCAATTTTCTGTTTGACTATCTATTTGATAGCAGGCTCAGAGAGAATGCCTTTACAAAAGAAGACATTCAGAAGATATACAGGCTCTCAAAAGAAGCAAGAGATGGAGTAATGGAGGATATAAGGTCTGGTAAACGAGGATTCTCTGAGATTGTGAGTAATGTTCAACTTCTGGATGCCTCTGTCAAGTTGGCTGAGGAAGTCTCAAATAAATATAGAAATCTTGTTTTGATTGGGATTGGTGGATCAGCATTGGGTCCCCGTGCACTCTTTAAGGCTTTAAGAGACCCTTTTCACAATATACTTCCAATAGAAAAATGTGGGAAAGGGATGAATCTATATTTTATTGAAAATGTTGACCCGGATACATTTAAAGCCACACTCAATATAGTTGACTTGAAGGAGACTGCGTTTGTAACAATCACAAAATCGGGCTCCACAGTTGAAACTATGTCTCAATTTATGATCGTTAGAGATCTTCTAATAAAGGAATTTGGAGAAAATGGTTATAGAGAGAGGATGATTGCAATAACAGACCCCAGAAAGGGCGCATTGAGAGAGATTGCAAAATCTGACAGACTATGCGCCCTCCCGATTCCAGAGAATATCGGCGGTAGATTCTCTGTCTTCTCCCCGGTAGGGATATTCCCCGCCGCCTGTTGTGGAATAGATGTAAAGGCATTATTATCCGGTGCAGAGGAGATGAACAAAATCATAATTAATTCAGATATAAATTCTGACCCGGCTCTAATGTTTGCTCAACTAATGTATTTAGCACAGACATTTCACAAAAGGAACATTCTCGTAGTTATGCCATATAAAGATGCGCTCCTCGATACAGCGGAGTGGTTTCAGCAACTATGGGCAGAATCACTCGGGAAGGAGAGGAATTTGAATGGAGAGATTGTAAATACTGGTATGACTCCAGTAAGGGCATTGGGCGTAATAGACCAGCATTCACAACTCCAACTATATATGGAAGGGCCACAGGATAAAATTGTACTAATCTTAGGAGTTAAAGAGTTTAATAATAATGTTATTGTACCTGAGACATTAAAGGAGTTTGTAGATGTGGCTTATATCGGGAATCACTCGCTATTTGAGATATTGAAGATTGAGGAGAATGCAACACTTGAATCTTTACTCAATGCCAGAAGACCGGCATTTAAGATAGAACTTGAACGTTTAGATGAGGAGAACCTCGGTGCGCTTATGCTATTCTTTGAATTTGCTACTGCATACGCTGGCGGGCTCTACAGAATAAATGCCTTTGATCAGCCCGGGGTTGAGCACGGAAAGAAGATCCTTTATAAAGCACTTAAGAGACCCGGTTTTTAAGACCTGAATAGACTTCTCAACTCCTCAACCAGCCTCTTAGATCCAACATATAATGTGGTCCGTTGATGATGTTTTGATGGGACGATATCCAGTATATCCTCGCCTCTCTCGTTGATAGCACCGCCACCAGCCTCCTCACACATAAAAGCCACCACATTCGCCTCGTAAAGGAGTCTGAGCTTCCCCTCCGGTCTATTCTTCTTTGGGTCCGGATGATTAAGTATGGCTGGATACATAAATAGCCCACCATTTGTGAGGATACGATGAAAATCTCCGGCAAGGGCGCCAAGATATCTGAAGGCATACTTTGATTCATTCTCTTCTATCCATTGCCTGACCTTCTCAGAGTATGTATGCCAGTTTGATGGATTGAATGAGAGCTCCCAGCTCTTTGGATTCTCTGGAAGTTCCATCTTTATCGGCTTTACATAGTTCATCACCTCATCAATGTGAAATCTAAAACAACCAGTATTTTTCAATGCAATTGTAAATGTTCCGGTTGGAATTACAAACATCCCTGCACATATATAATCCCTCCCCTTTCTCAGATGCATATCCTCCTCGCCCTCCAGATTTCTCTTTGCCACTCCAAATAAAAATCCAATGGGTAGATTATGCGGGACATTGGAAGAACCATCCATTGGGTCAAAATAGACGAAATATCTGCCGTCTGGATTTAGAGTCAATATATCTTCATTCTCCTCTGACACAACACTTATTACCCTGCCACACTTCCTCAGATAGTGAATTACCACATCATTTGCAATCTCATCCATCTTCATCACATCTTCACCCTGCACATTCACCGAACCAGCCAGCCCGAGATTCCCCCTCAATGCACCGGTCAGATAATAATACTGGATTCTCTTGGCGGCATTAAGTATCGCATTCATAAGGATAAGAAAGTGGTATGTCCTCCTGTGTCTTTCCTGATGTTCAAGCAAAAAGTCCATAAAGGTCTGTTCAAAATGAAGCATCATCAAACCTCCTATTTGAAAACTTTTATACCACAATTAACCAATACAATCAAACCATTTTAAAGGTAAGTTCATAGGAGTATGCACATCTGTCCAAAATAAATTTTTCACTGAAGCCACAAGATATCTAATTTTTCAGAGGTGGCTTTAATGAATATGAATTGCAGCAGTTTTTGACAGATTCTACAAATAGACCCTTAAAGACCACTCCAGTTATGCCTGATGTAAGGCAACTAACATTGAAGGTTACATAAGTTGGACAGCATTTAATAGAAATTAAATTGAAGAAAAGTAGCAACCTGATCTTTAAAATGTGAAATTAGGCATACAAAATCCTTATTTTACAAATAGTTAAATTCCTCAAAGAAGATTGTTTTGGACAGCGGTGCTAAGATATAAATAGCTATGAAGTCTTGAGGATCTGGAGGAGTAGCCTCCCTGTATAAGACAATTTTATTGCATCGGCAAGCACTCCATATTTGTACAACAGGTAAAGCACTATACCACAAAATATAGAGCCATTTAAGAGCCCAAATAACAATCCGAGAAGCTTGTTTAAGAGTCCCAGATATATCGCCTCAATGAGCTTTGTTGCAAACCACCCCATAAGTAGAACACATATTACTATGAATAAAAATCCTGCTGCAAGTGCCACAAAGCCTAAAAGGGCTGGATTTGGTATGAATGGCGCAAGGATTGAGGCGAAAAACCCTGCTATAAAGATAGAGCCTATCGTGCCCAATATGATTGCAAATAGTCTTGCGATTTCGTTTATAATTCCTCTTGAATACCCTTTGTAAGAACGAAACAGCAGGATGAGCAGTACTGCAATATCAATTATCTGATATGCCTGCATCTAAACGCTCCGGAAAAATTCTCGGCTTCAATTCATCTGGTATTGGGATGTCTATCCTCTCCGAACCGGTCTGACCCGCAAAGAACCACCTGTCCTCATCCTTCACCCAGTATTGGGAGACATTCTCTTCCCTCAAAGTAGTCTCATCAGCCATAAGATAGGAGATTCTGAGCTTTATTAATGCGACACCCCTCTCCTTATCAATATATGTATCTTCAATCTCAAGATCCGAGATATTGACCTTCTTCTCCTGTGACCTGAGGGCTTTAAGTATCTCCTGCCTGTAAATAGGGTGGACAAAGTCAGAGGAGACATCTGTACGTTTCCATCTGTATGCATTGTTGAAGTAGAATAGAGATTCATTCAATTGCATATTCTTTGGGGGACAACCGCATATCAGTGTTAGAAGAATAGCCGTGCAGAGTAAGATAATAAATTTCTTTTTCATATCCATTAAAAGTAGTAACTCAGATCCAATCCAAGTGAGACCTGGGGAACAATCACATATAGGCCGGTCCATCTATCAAGCTGCCAGGATTCCTGTAATGAGGCATAAAATCCTATCAGGTTTATAGGTCTAAACTTTACTGTTGCAAGTAATATTGTATTTGACTCTGTAAAATCAAGGATATTGCTCATATCTGTATAGGCAATCTTGTGATATGTAAAGTGGGCACTTAGAAAATATGGGAGAGGTAGGGAGAGATAAAAGAGGAAATTTCCATTTCCAGATTTGATTGGCTCCTGATTGCCATTCTTTGCGATGGCACTATATGTATTGCCTGTGGCATTTTCAAGCGCCGCCCCAAATGCAAAATATTTTGAGAGTTCATATCCGAGTTCAAGGTAGTAACCCTGCCTCATATCGCCTGTGCGGGAGAGTATCTCCTCTCGCTTGGTAGGATAATAGCCCTTTCTGTAGTCATAGTCTGAAAAAGACGGCATAAAGTACTGATACTTCTGAAATTCATAGAATGTATTAAAATATGAAGGCTCGTAGTTGGGCTGAAAGGCTCTGTAGTCTGTCCTGATAGTAATAAAATTTCTCACATTCTCACCAAAGGCAAACCTTAAGAGGATGCCTCCAGTAAACCCCCAACCTCCATCTTTAAGGGTTGACCAGTCCAGATATGGTTTTATATCCACATTTTTGGTCCTTACAACTTTGATGTGTGCATCAATACCCCATAAGTAGAGAAGTGTAGAGTTGTATTGCAGTCTATTCTGTTCGTTTATATATGGTTTGCCGTTGGGGAAGGCGAATCTATAATTAGGGAGTTCAACCCGCTTGAGTGTAACCGGTGCGTCTGTATCTGCGGCGAATGTAAATCCAATTGAGAGAGAAGATGCAAGTAGATTATTTGAGAATGGGGCAAAAGGCCTAATAAATGGCATAACTCCGAAGACCGGAGGACCCATAATGTCTGATACAGTTGACTGGAATCCGATATAGTCGTGATTGACATCAAATTGGACCCCCAATTTCTTATGGTCCACATCCACATTGGGGACATATCTCCTCATAATGGTGCCGTGACCCAGCGTAGAACTTGAAAGTGTGGTGAGGTTTATATAGAGTCTATCATCTTTCCTGCCATATTTAATAAATCTTATGACCTTTGCATAATCGGACGGCTCATCCCAGTCCTTTGACCTGAGTTGCCACATATTATCAGTCCCGTTCTGAGCGTCATATATCTTAAAATTTAAGGGTGCCTGAATTGAAAATGCAAACTTTGTCCAGAGCAACTCAATTCTTGGTTCAATGTGTAAATAATGAGTGTCATACGGATATTCAGGGAGTCTTAAATATCCACCCATTACTCCTATATGGCTCTTGCTCCCTACGATAGAAGATGCCCCTATTGAGGACCTCCCTTCATATATCAAACCAGAGGTATCCCCCTGTTTTCCCCCCTTCTGCCCGGCAGATTTATCCTCTCCTTTACTCCTTTCCTCTTTTGCATCGGCTTTGGTGCCGGCTGCTTCCTCCTGAGGCTTTTCTGCTGGTACTGTTTGTTTGGGTTCACCTGTGGTATGTAAGTTTGAATCTAAAGGGACTGGAGACACAATGGGGGCTGTTTGTGGTGGCTGCCCTGAGGGGGTCACAGGAGTTGCAGCGGTTCCAGTTGGAGGTTCATTTGCCCACGCCGGTACCTCTAAAGATTGCGAAGGCTCACTTACATTTTGTGTGGTATCTGTCTTCTCCTGCTCCTCAATCACTTTCTTCTCTTCAGGTGCAATGGTTTCTGATTTATTCTGCTCGGACTGCTGTTCTGCATCTCTTGCCCACGCAGGGACATCTTCCTGTGCAAATACCAAGGTAATGTGGAGTAAAATAAAGGAAAAGGTTGTTAATAAAATAAAAATATTCCTCATCTATTGAGCACCCTTTCTATGATCTCCCAATTATATCCATTGTAAGTCAGGATCCTGATCGCTTTGCCTTTGATTTCTGGCTCTTTCAAATCTGAATCTTTAATCTTCTTTGAGATAAGCCTCTCCGCGCTCTTAATAAATTGTTCATCACCATATAATCTAAACATTGTTTCTCTGATTAAATTTGGCTCAAAACCTTTCTGTCTTAGATAGGCAATAACCCGCTCTGGTCCATACAGCCTCTTCTCAATCAGATAATTTATATAGTCTGAAAGCAACTCTGCATCATTTAGATAATTTGAGTTTCTTAAATATTCAATAGCACTATGCACCTCTTCTTCTGAGTATCCCGCCCTTTTCATCTTCTTCTCAATCTCTATTGAAGAGAGCCTTCGTCGGGATATAATCTTTAGCGCTGCCTCAATAGGTGACTTCTTTTCGGGCATCTCCTAAAACCTATCTTTCTTAGGGGTGTTGGGTTTGGGAATAAGAGGTTCAGCCACAGCAGAAGAACTCAGATCCTCTTTTTCAAAATCAGACCATTTGGTATCATCTGTTGAACTGATGCCCTGAACCCTTAAGGCGAAATCATCTCTATTGGTTGCCTGTCTCAATGCCTCTTCGTAGGTAATGAGCTTATTTTTATAAAGATACATCAGCGACTGGTCAAAGGTCTGCATCCCCCAGGATATATGGCTCTTTGCTATTACCTCTGGAATCTCTTTGGTTCTATCCTTGTCTTCAATGAGTTCTCTGACAAATGCTGTATTTATCATAATCTCAACCGCAGGGACCCTGCCTCTCCCATCTGCCCGGGGTACAAGCCTCTGGGAGATTACTGCCCTCAAAACCGAAGCAAGTTGAATCCTTATCTGTTTCTGTTGATGTGGTGGGAATGAGCCTACAATTCTATTGATTGACTCTGTAGCATCGAGGGTATGTAAAGTTGATAATACGAGATGTCCGGTCTCTGCGGCAGTGAGCGCGGTCTCAATAGTCTCAAGGTCTCTCATCTCTCCCACCATTATCACATCAGGGTCCTGCCTCAATACCGCCCTCATTGCAATACCAAAGGACATCGTGTCACTCCCGACCTCTCTCTGATTGATAATACTTCTCTTGTCTCTGATTAGAAACTCTATGGGGTCTTCAATGGTTACAATGTGGCAGGTCCTGTTTGCATTGATATAATCCACTATTGATGCAAGGGTTGTGGATTTACCGGAGCCTGTGGTCCCGGTGACCAGAATAAGTCCCCTCTCATTTAATGCCACCTTTTCAAGTACCCTCGGGAGATTCAATGTCTCAAACGGCAGAATCTTAAATGGGATCACTCTCATTACCATCCCTACGGCACCTCTCTGAGAGAAGACATTTACCCTGAATCTACCGAGTCCGGGGACACCATATGCAAAGTCTAAATCGTTCTCCTGCTGGAACTTCTGCCTTTGATAGTCGTTCATAATTGAAAATGCAAGCCTTGAGACCTCCTCTGGTGGGAGCCTCGGTGCATCCTTCAATGGCAGTAATGTCCCATCAATCCTGAAAATAGGAGGCATACCAGCCTTCAGGTGAATATCTGATGCGCCTCCTTGAATTGCAATTTTTAAGATATCATTTATCTCCATAGCGAGTCTTTATTTAGCAGAAAATTTTTCTATTTTCAAATAAAATATTCGTAGTCTAATTCAGGGGTAAAGTATGGGCTTGATGCGAGGGATATATTGGATAATGAGGGGAGGAGCAGAGAAGAGGCGGATAAGGCGGATGA
>JBMFOP010000109.1:0-8653 GCA_049969675.1 Myxococcota bacterium
GGATGAATTATATCAAAAAAACCCAGACAGAAATTTTTTTGTAAATGGGATGGATAAGAATTAGAAGATGTGTAAAAATCGGCCTTAAATGTTTAAATTCTTAATTATAATTTCTATGCAGATGGCGAAAAGTTTATAAATAATTTTGGTTGCATCAATGCCAGATCAAGAAATTTCAATCTTATCCGATTTCAAAAATTGACTTATAACAAAGTGTGGTTTATAAAATTTTGTCTTTTTTGTAAGGAGCGATTATGAATAAAGATATAGCGGTTATTGGTTCTGGTTATTGGGGGAGAAATATTATCAGGAATATGTATGAGTTAAATAGGTTATCTGTTGTATGTGACAGCAATATGGAGACATTGAATAAGATAAGGCTGGATTTTTCTGATGTAGAATGTATATCTGATTATAAAAAGATTCTTGATCGTGAGGATATAAGGGGGGTAATGATTGCCACGCCCGCCGCCACTCATTACAGACTTGCAAAAGAATTTTTACTTGCTGAGAAGAATGTCTTTGTGGAGAAACCTATTGCTATAAAAGTGGAGGAGGCGGAGGAGCTCGTCTCAATAGCCAGAAAGCGGCAATTGAGATTGATGGTTGGTCATATCCTGCAGTATCACCCCGCGGTGAGAAAGATAAAAGACCTCATCTTTACAGGGGAACTCGGAAAGATTTATTACCTCTTTTCAAACAGGCTGAATATAGGGAAGATCAGGACCGAGGAGAATATTCTCTGGTCCTTTGCTCCACACGATATCTCAGTTATTCTCTCTATTGTTCAGGATGAGCCTGATGAAGTAATTGCATTTGGAAGTAATTATTTGCAGAATTTTGTAGAGGATGTAACCATTACTTACCTGAAGTTCTCAAACGGGATTAATGCACATATCTTTGTGAGCTGGTTGAATCCCTTTAAGGAACAGAAATTTGTCGTGGTTGGGAGTAAGGGGATGCTTGTATTTGATGATACCTTAAAGGATGATAAGCTCTCAATGTATAGGCATAATATAGATTGGGATAAGGGACAGATCCCTGTGGCGAGAAAATCTGAGAGGGAGGTTATAAATATTGACAATCTGGAGCCATTAAAAGAGGAGTGCAGGGCGTTTCTAAAGAGTATTGATGAGGGGAACGATACAATTACTTCTGGTGAGGAAGGGTTGAGGGTATTAAAGGTCTTAAATGCCGCTCAAGATTCAATTAAGAGCGGAAGACCAATCAGAAGAATTTCAACTATAGAGGAGAAGAGAGATTATTTTGTACACCCCACCGCGATAATTGATGAAAATGTAAAAATCGGGAAGGGTACAAAGATATGGCACTTCTCGCATATCTTATCAGGGAGTGAAATAGGAGAAAGGTGTGTGCTTGGGCAGAATGTAGTCGTGGGGCCAGATGTTAGAATTGGGAATAATTGTAAGATTCAGAATAATGTCTCGGTTTATAAAGGTGTTACTGTTGAAGATGATGTCTTTATGGGTCCTTCAATGGTCTTTACAAATGTCTACAATCCGAGGGCATTTATAGAGAGGAAGAGCGAGTTTCAGCCCACTTTGTTGAAAAAGGGTTGTTCAGTAGGTGCAAATGCAACAATTGTATGTGGAAATACAATAGGTGAGTATGCTTTTATTGGGGCTGGGGCTGTGGTCAGGACAGATGTGCCCCCACACGCCCTGATGGTAGGGGTCCCTGCAAGACAGATTGGCTGGGTCTGTTTCTGTGGGACCACACTCAGGTTTTCAAAGAATAAGGCAACCTGTAAATATTGTGGGAAGAAGTTTGAGTTGAAACAAAAGAAACTTATATATATAGGAGATTGAATTATGATACCGATGCTTGACCTTAGGAAAGAATATGAATTTTTGAAAAGGGATATAGATGAGGCAATTCAGCAGGTAATGGCACACCAACAATGGATAAATGGGCCTGAGGTAAAGAGGTTTGAGGAGGAGGCGGCAAGGTATCTGGGGAGTAGATTCGCCATAGGATTAAATTCGGGTACAGATGCACTGGTGATTGGTTTACGGGCTATCTCATATATCAGGACAGGAAGGGAGAGATTTTCTGATGAAGATGAGATAATTACAACTCCATTTACATTTACAGCCACCGGTGAGAGTATTTTGAGAGCAGGGGCAAAGCCAGTTTTTGTTGATATAGGGGAGGATTACAATATATCTCCTGTAGCAATTAAGAAGGCTATTACTGAAAACACAAAAGGGATAGTGGTAGTTCATCTGTATGGGAATCCCTGCAAGATGGATGATATAATGAGTATTGCAAAAGAGAATAATCTATTTGTGCTGGAGGATGTGGCACAGGCATTTGGTACGAAGTATAGAGGGAGGAAGGCAGGCACCATTGGAGATGTTGGGGCATTTAGTTTCTTCCCCTCAAAGAACCTCGGTGCATTTGGAGATGGGGGGATGATTTGCACAGATAATGAAGAGATAATGAATTTTTCAACATATCTCAAAAATCATGGTGGAAGAGATAAATATAATGTGGAATTTTGTGGTTACAATTCCAGATTGGATACAATTCAGGCGGCAATATTATTGAAGAAGCTTGCTCATATAGATGAGTTCATTGAGAGGAGGAGGGAGAACGCGAGGATATATATAGAAGGATTAAGTGGGATGAAGGATATAAAGATTCCGGTGGAGACAGAAAAAGGGTTTCATACATATCATCAATTTACGATAAGGGTATTAAATGGGAAAAGGGACCTCCTTTCTGCGAGATTAAGGGAAGAGGGGATAAGTACGATGATTTATTATCCCATTCCACTCAATAAGATGAAAGTCTTTGAGAATAATGCGAGGGCCTTTGAACTCAGATTGAGTGAGGAGTTTTCAAAGGAGGTCTTAAGCCTTCCGATAGGACCAATGCAGGGGAGAGAGGTTACAGAGAATATTGTCAAAAAGATTAGAGAGATAATGGATGAATTATGAAATATAGAGTTGTCTCAATTGTTGGAGCGAGACCACAATTTATCAAGCTTGCACCGATTTATAGGGCATTTAAGAGATATAATTTTATCAATCATATAATTCTCCATACCGGTCAACATTATGACTATTTAATGTCAGATGTCTTCTTTAAGATCTTTGGGATAGAAAAGCCCGATATCAATCTCTCTGTGGGTTCTGCGGAGCATCATATTCAGACTGCTGAGATGATTAAGGGTATAGGCGAGGGCATTAAGAGAATAAAGCCACATCTTATATTGATTTATGGAGATACGAATAGCACCCTTGCGGGGGCAATAGCAGCCTCTAAACAAGGTATTCCAATTGCACATATTGAATCGGGACTCAGGTCATATATCAGGAGTATGCCAGAGGAGATAAATAGGGTGGTGGCTGATAGATTATCGGATTTGCTCTTCTGCCCCTCTGAAAATGCTATCCAGAATCTAAGGGAGGAGGGTTTTTCAAATATCATTAGTAGTGCAAATAGTTTTAAGAGCTCATCACCTCCTTATCTTATCAAATGTGGGGACCTGATGTTTGATATACTTAAGACTGTCAGAGACTCCATTAAAAATCCTAACCTGAGTCTATCTCCGTCGGGTGATTATCTACTCGCTACCATTCATAGGGCGGAGAATACAGACAATTTGAAAAGGCTGAAGGGGATCTTCTCAGCCCTTAATACCATCGGTAAGGAGATTGAGGTGATTCTCCCGCTCCATCCACGGACACGGAATATTCTTGAGAGGAATAATCTCATCAACAAATATCAGAATATCAGAATAATTGAGCCTCTATCTTACATTGATATGCTCCACTATGAGATGAATTCTAAGATGATTCTTACTGATTCTGGAGGTGTGCAGAAGGAGGCATTCTGGTTGTTAAAACCCTGCATTACCCTGAGGGAGAAGACAGAGTGGGTGGAGACTGTAAAGTATGGATTTAATATCGTTGCAGGGACTGATAAAGAATCAATAATCAGGGCATATAACAGGCATAAGGAGTCATTTAAGCCCGATAAAAGAAGACTCAACATATATGGTGATGGGAATGCAGCTAATAAGATAGTGGGGTATATAATAGACTATTTAAGATGAGAGTAGTAAATTTTATAATTGCACCATTTAAGTTGTTATATTCTTATAGAAGATTACTAATCAATATTACCTATAACGAAATCAGATCAAGGGTGGCGGGCTCTGCACTTGGACTTGTATGGCTCGTTCTCTATCCATTATTACTCCTCTCTGCATACGCATTTGTCTATATCTATGTCTTTTCAATCCGATTTCCAATTTTTACCACCAATGAATATATTGCACTCATTTTTTGTGGACTTATTCCATTTATTGCATTTGCGGACTCTCTCAGCAATGGTGTGGGGGCTGTCACCGGAAATGTGAATTTAATAAAGAATGTAATATTTCCTATTGAACTTGTCCCTGTAAAAGTGGTGTTTGTGAGTCAGATATTGCAGATAGTTGGTCTCACCTTACTTATCATTGCCTCGGCGTTCTTTAAGAGAATCACCATCTTTATTCTGATGCTACCTCTCATCTGGGTATTGCAGATAATTTTTACAATAGGTGTTATATGGATTATCTCTTCAATAAATGTCTTTGTAAGAGACCTGCAGCAGGTGATGAATGTAATAGTGCTATTTTTGATGCTGGTGAGTCCAATTGCGTATACACCAGAGATGGTTCCGGAGGGGATGAGACCGCTCTTAAAAATAAATCCATTATTTTATATCATAACTGGGGTTCAGGATTCAATAATGATAGGGAGAATGACAGAGCCATCTCTTTTAATAACATTCTCCATAATTGCATTATTCTTCTTTATATTTGGTTATCATCTATTTATGGGACTTAAGAGGGTATTCGCAGATAATGTCTGATATAGCACTCAAGATTACATCTCTCGGTAAGGCATACAGGCTTTATAGCAGGCAGTCTGATAAAATTCTGGATTCTCTCGGCATCAACAGATTGCTATTTTATAAGAAGAATTACTATCAGGAGTTCTGGGCACTAAAAGATATAAATATGATAGTGGAGAAAGGTGAGCGGGTCGGAATTATTGGAAGAAATGGGGCGGGGAAGAGTACTTTGCTTAAAATTATTGCTGGAAACATTACACCGACTGAGGGTAAGATAGTTGTAAATGGAAGGGTGGATGCCTTGATGGAACTCGGGACCGGCTTTCACCCCGAATTCACTGGAAGAGAGAATATAAGGGCGGCACTCGGACTTTATGGATTATCTCCTAAAGAGATAAAGAGATTGGAAGATGAGATCATAGATTTTGCAGAACTGGATGAGTTTATTGATTATCCAATCAAGACATATTCAGCCGGGATGTATGCAAGACTTGCCTTCTCTGTCTCAACTATGCTGAAGCCCGATATACTGATTATTGATGAGATATTGGGAGCAGGAGATGCATACTTTGCCGGGAAGTGTATTGAGAGAATGAAGAGGCTCACAGAGGAGAGCGGGGCTACTGTCCTTTTTGTCTCTCATGATATCAGCTCTGTTCAAAATCTCTGTTCAAGATGTATTTTCATAGATAAGGGGAGGATAGTGGAGGACGGGGATTCTATTACAGTCTCAAAGAAGTATATGGCTATGATTCGTGAGATGGAAAACAACAGATTAAAATTAAAATCTCTCGGGCTCGTAAAGAAGGATGCAACAATCATAAATACAGAATATGGGAAGAATGCACTTCTCTTTCACTTCATTGAGGAGAATTGGGAACGAATAAGGGGAGAATATCCAATATTGAAGATAGAGATGAGGATAGAAGGGAATAGTTCGTCTTCAATTGAATCTATAAAGTGTGGAGAGCCGATGGACAATGACAGTTCAAGAGATTCATATCTGATTACATCGCCAAAATACACAGATTGGAGCAATCCAGAGAGAATAAATGGCTCTTTAGTAAGATTTGTTAAAGATTGTGATGGGATTTATAAGCATGCACCATTTATATTTAAGTTCCCTGCACATCTTTCAGATTTTGAGAGTGTAAAGATATCCATTCAATATCTTGATACATATATGGGGAAGTTGATTTTAGAGATATATAACGGGAAGGGATATATGAAGGTGGGTGAGCTCATCTTCAATAATAGTGGAGAGAGGTTGGAGGTAGTCTTTGATATTACAGATCTAATCAAAGAGTTAAAAGATAAAAACGGCGATAATGCTGTGGATAATTATAGCGATAAGGTGGAACTCGGGAAGGAAGAGAAGACCTATGAACTCAGGACCACAGGTGATATATATGGAGAGGAGAGGGGGCTGATTGAACAGGTGATGATTTTAGATAGTGAGCAGATAGAGAGATATGTATTCATTACTCGCGAATTTATGCGGATAAGAATATTCTTTAATGCCTCAAGGGAGATAGTTGAACCCGTCTTTGTGGTTGCTATTTATAGGACTGATGGGACAGTGGCGAATCAGGTCATATCTTCAAAAGATAATGTCAGAATTCCAAAAATTTCTGGTAGGGGATTTGTGGATGTAATATACGACCCGTTGATGATTGGAGAAGGTGATTATATAATCTCTGTAGGGATATTTAAGACAGTAGACCTCTCAAGTAGAGTAGAATCACCGAGCTACTGTGTTCATGACAGGAGATATCTATTAAAAGTAAGACAACCACACAATATTAAAATCCCTCTCGGGATTGTAAATATGGATGTCAGGTGGGAGATCTCAAATGAAGTTTGAAAAGGATTACTATGAGAATATAGAGATCTGGACAAGAGAACCAGCAGATTATCAAAGGGATATCCTTGAGGAGATACAAAAGATTATCCCTGAGGATGTAAAATCCATTCTTGATGCAGGTTGTGGTAACGGGGTTATCTGTAATAATCTGAAAGATGGATATGATATAACTGCCTGTGATATTAGTGAAACTGCATTGAGTTTTGTCAGGACCGGGAAGAGATTTGTTGCCTCAATTGATAATCTACCATTTGAGGATTCCTCTTTTGACCTTGTAATGGTAAATGATGTCCTTGAGCATCTGGATACAGAGAGATTTATGAGGGCAATTGATGAGATAAAGAGGGTCTCAAGAAAATATATTATACTCTCGGTCCCTTTTATGGAGAACCTGCTCTTCAATTATGCCAGATGTAAAAAGTGTGGGGGTGAATTTCACACAAATCTACATAAACGTTCATTTGAATTGAAGGACTTTTTGAATCTGTTTGTAGGTTTCTCTGTGAGATTATCTGTTTTTGCTGGCGAAATTTATCAGAGCACGATAACGCCTTTTGTAAAATATAGACATATTTTTAATGAATTTATCTCGGATACAGATACGACCTGTCCATTCTGTGGGGCAGAGAATAGAAAGGATATTGCAAAGTCACGACATTTTGTAGAGCGTATAAATGATATACTGGAATATTCATTCTTAAATCGCAATTATCAGTTGTGGAAGAGGAGACCAGATAGATTGGAGATTCTACTACTATATGTCAGAGATGGGATTGATTTTCAACCTCAAAAGATATCTGTATCTGGCGAATCCTCTATATTGTCAACAAATGAACTGCATTTTTCTCCAACATTTCTTATCTCTGAATTGAAGCCGTTTTATCCATATCCACAGTTTAGTATTTTAAGAGGAAGATATAACTTTGAGGAGGATGGTTTAAGATTGGCAGGGGAGGATATCGGAATTAGATTCTCTCTCCCGCTCAATATATTACCTGATTCAAAGATTGAGATTGAGATTAGGGTAAACTCAGAATCAGAGTTGAACATTATGGCTTATGATCCGGTCTTTGATAGATATAAGTTATTGGGTAATCTATCTCTAAATAGTGATTCTAATAATCTTAATATTTCAATATCTGAAGCGATCTTACCTTCTCGGTATGGGGTGCTATTTGAGATAAATATAATGGGCGATGTAATCTTAAAATCACTGAAGGTCTCTGGTAGTAATTCGGAACAGAACTTTGAGATAATTAATTCTAATAATGGTTATTTATTTAAAGAGATAGATGGAATAAATTTCCTTTATAAGACAGAGAAGGATAGATTGATTAAACCCGAATGGTTTTTCTCTCTCTCAAAAGATTTTAGATTGCACTCCCTCTTTGAAGAGTTTGACGATAGAACATATTTAAAATATTTGGGCGAGTTGTTTCTCAAATTTGATGATTTATTCAATAGGTATCAGAGTGAATTGAATCAGTTGCAACTGCTCACTGAAAGGATTGAAAGGGAGAGGGCAAGGGCAGAGGAGGTCTATCAGCAGGCATTAATTGAGATAGAGAGATTAAATGAGATGCTTGAGAAGAAAGAGATTGAGAGAGATAATGCAGAGAGAGTTGCAGTAAAATACCTTGAAGATATAAAGAGTCTGGAACACAGGATAGGGGAGTTAAATAAAAAGATAGAGGAGATTGAGCATAATAGGGTTATTGCAGAGGATGCATATAGTAAGACATTAAAAGAGATAAAGGACTTAAATGTTCTGATTGAGGAGAAGGAGTCTAAAAGATTAAAGGCAGAGGAGATGTATCAAAATGCCCTTAATGAAGTAAAATTATTGCAGGAGAGGGAGAGGATATTAAATGAGGCGGTGGAGCGAAAGGAATATGAGAGGGTAGAGGCAGAGGAGATAGC
>JBMFOP010000110.1:0-8568 GCA_049969675.1 Myxococcota bacterium
TCAGTAAATATCGTATCAAAACCCACATCAGCCTGTGCGATATTGATACACTGGTTAACACCATTACAGTCGTTATTTCTTGAGGCAGAGTATATACAACTTGCCAGTCCCATATCCTCCTTTCCCTCTCTCAAAATATTTACGCAGCTCTCAATCGAACCACCTAACTTTTTATTAAAAATCTCGGCATCGAAACATTTCTGGAATACTTTACACATTTCAGTAAGAATGAAATTGTATAAAAGGCTCTTGTACTGCTCACAGTCCCCATTTGCATCCAGCAATTCCTGAATAAGTGCCTCATCAAATGTATTGATGGTCTTCATACAGGAAGACTTATCATAACCAATAAATGGTGGATAGGCGTTATTAAAGCACTTAGGTAATTTGGGGCATATCTGGGAAGATGGTTTGATGCCTACATCATCTGTTTTATTATCTGATGGATTGCTATTACCAGAACAGTAAATAAATATCGCAGAGATAATTGCCAGCATTGAAATAATCACAATGTAAATACTTTTCATACAGACCTCCTTCTTAGTAAAGGAAACGTATCATATAATAAGGAATATTACAAATTATTTTTAACAAAGATTACTTTCACCAATATTACCACCAACTTAAATCCCCCACATTAGATTCATTAATCGTAACTTCTACGCAAAATGCGCAGAAGATTTTACAAGTATTTTGGTTTCGGCTATGCCAAATTAGAATAGATGACCTTATGATTATAAATTATCTAATCTAATCGAACACTATGTGATTTTTTGTAATTTATTCTTTGTTTTTTCTTTATCAACTATGTCTCAAACTTTGAAATCTTAAATAATTGTAAAGATTATTGTGGGAAATGGTCAACTTTTTAACACATATCATTATTCAAACAAAAACATTTTGGACAAGTATGAGAGAATGTAATTATTATTTAACTTAAGATTAAGATTTTTTGATATATTTTTTTACATACTTTGCACAATTTATTCCGGACCTCATAACAGAAGATATTCCATTAGCAGGTCTTGTCCAGTGTCCAGTAAGGAAAATTCCAGCAATGTCTGTACGATGCCCCAGTCTATTAAAAAAAGTCTGAGCAGGAGAACACTCCCATCCATACATTGCACCGCGGTCAACATTTGTTCTATTCCTTAACCTATCTGGTGTTAAAATAGACACAATTTTTAATTTCTTTGAAAGATTATTAGTATATTTATCCAGAATGTCGAAAATCTGACCAAGAATATCATCTTTTTTATTCTCAAACTCTAAACAGTCCATATACTTTGAAAGAGTTGTAATAACTACTGGATATTTATTTTCATTGTGATTTGTCGTGTCTATTTTAAATGGAAATAGAAGCGAAAAGCCATAAAACCTTCCATCTTCAACCCCTGAAAAATAATCTTCAATAGATCTGGTATCATAAATAAAACTCTCATATCCAAACTTATTTAACGCAGAAACATCTCCTTCATATATGCAAAAAATTCTGATTGGGGCTAATGATATCTTAAGATTTAATAATTTCTTCTTATAGGTTCCTGCCTCTTCCCCTGCATAAATCTTTTCAAAAAAATTTTTTACCGGGGCATTTAGAATAATCGCTCTTGACATAAAGATTTGTTCATCGCCAGTTAATACTATAAATTTATCATCACTTTTCTTTACCTGTATGACTTCACAATCCAATCTTATATCTACTCCAACCTTTTTGATAGCATTGTAAAATGTGGTTGTGAGTGCTCGGCTACCACCTTGTGGATAAAATGATCCATAACCTATATACGAGGCATTTGCACATATATTAAGAGTAGCAGAGCTACGACTTGGTGGTAGTCCAATATACGGAGATAAAAAATAAGCAATTTCATTATCTGCAATCTCTGTGAAAAATCTCTGCATAAAACCTGTTGCCGTCATATTTCTACTTTCCCAAAATTTATAAAGAGAAGTAGCACCTCTCAGTGCAAATTTTAGTGGAAATTCTGGGGCACTCGTTTTGTTGATATATTGGATCCACTCATAATGTTCAACAATAGTATTAACATTTTTTAGAAATTCAATAAATTTTTTATTTTGTTTGTCATTCTTGAATTTATTAAGCATCTCAAGAAAATTATCGTATCCACCACTTATATGAAACACTTTATCTGGATAGTAGATATCAATTAAACTATCAATCTTTATTAATTTTAGTTCTATGCCATATTTCCCCAGATACTCTATCAAGTGTTTACATGATCCGGCTATTTGATGAACTGCATACTCAAATCTAATCCCTTCTTCTTCAAAGTAATTACAGTTACCACCTAAGAGGTTTTGTTTTTCCAAAATTAGTATGGAATATCCCTGCGCACTAAGTATGGATGCTGCAGTTAACCCACCTATACCTGCACCAACAACAATTACATCATATAACATAATCGTTCCTCATAACCTAAATCTTAGTCTTTTAGAATGTATTTATAGAACATCATTTCTGGCATAAAATTGAAAAAGAAATATTTTAGCCGAAACAGAGCAATATTGTGATATATAAAGGCTAAAGTTTTCCTCCCCAAAGAATATTCATATTCTTTATATTTATCATCAGCAAATAGTGTAAGAAGATAGAGCCTTCTATAAAATTCTGCTTTCTCTTTACCAAACGTATTAATATAGGGGTTATCCTCCCACGAAAATTCTCCCCAGCTCTCAAATGAAACAGGCTCGATAAATAGTCCTTTATTCACTATCTCCTGATAAAGTTCTGTTCCTGGGAAAGGGATATAGATATAATAAGGGGATATTCTGACATTTGGATTAATCTCAATCAGTTTCAATATAAGGTCAATACTCATCCTTATATCTTCTAAAGTCTCTTGGGGATAACCACCAAAGAAACTACAATAAACAATTATCTTCCGCTTTGCAAGTCTTTTTATTACCTCTATAATAGTTTCTATATCACCTTTCTTAAGTAAATATTTTCTAAGTCTCATAGAGCCAGTTTCTATACCTATTGTAATCCTTTTCAGCCCGCTCTTCTCAAGCAAATCCAGTTGTTTATCATCCATTTTAGAGAGCGTAATAATGTCCACACCTTGAATCTGATAAGTAATATCGCTCTTCATTAAACCTTTTGCTATCTCAATGCCTCTTTCAATATCAATATAAAAATTATCATCAATAAAATAAATATCCTCAACCCCGTATTTTTGTCTCAGGTTCAAGACATCGGCAATTACTCTTTCCGGTGACATAAATCTAACTCTCTGTCTATTAAAAGGAGCCTGGTAGCAATATTTGCACTTAAATGGGCAGCCACGTGAACTTTCATAGGAGATACTTCGTCTCCCCTGATAAAGTGGAAGGTGTCTTTTTATATCAATTAATTTATACGGTAATGATGGTAATTTATCAAGGTCAAGTGGTTCCCCAGAATATGTAAACTTTACCGCCCCATTTTGTTTATAATAAAGATTGGGTATAGAATCTATACTTCCGCTATTCTTTATTATCTTTACAAGCCCCAACAGAGCCAGCTCACCCTCCCCACTTACAATAAAATCTACATAGGGGGAAGATATAGTTTGTTCAGGAAGTAATGTTGGATGAACTCCTCCGAGCACAACAGGAATATCTCCAAATTCCTTAACTATTTTGAGCATTTTTACAACATCTTTTATCATTGGACCAGTCCAGCAGGTTGAGGCTACTAATACTGGCTTGTTCTTTAACTCTTCTATTAGCTCTCGAACAGGATTATGACTTATTCTCATATCCAGAATCTTTATTGAATATTCCCTGCTGACAAGATTTACAGCACTAAGGACACTCAGTGGCAAAGCAGGACTGCTTCTTTTTGAATCCATATATCCTATTCGTGGCATTATAAAAAGGATATCTGCCATCTATCACCTCTGGAGTATCTCCCATAGAGCTTTTAAATACCATGTTATATTTCTTATGTTGAAATCTTTTATCGGGTCAATAATCAAAGAGGGGCTCCTCAAACAGGAATAGAACATCAATCGCTTGATATAACTAACATCAGAGTCTATTTTATCTGTATGGATACCGTGTCTATCATAATATGAGCCTGATCTAATATTAAATAGATTCAATGATATATAGCTCGGTCTTAAATCCTTTATTAGTATCAAAAGATTATTAAAATCAAAACCGCCGTTGTGGGCAGGAAGATTTATAATAAAGTGCGCACCGGTGAATACTTCTATATTGTTTAAAAAATGAAAAATAGAAATAGCCTTATCAATTGAAAGTTCCTTTCCCTCGCTCTTTAATATAGACTTACTATAATCTTCAATCCCAAATTGAATCAGTCGCAATCCCATTTTTTTTAACTCCAATAGCACATCCTCATCCACAAGATCAATCCTGCTATAACAATTAAAAGTTAAATTATGGCGTGATATCTCATATGCTATTTGAAGAGAACGTTCCCTATTTATCAGAAATGTCATATCTTTTATAAATATATGCCTATACCCTGCCTTTGCAATATATCTAATATCTTCAATAATTTCATTGAGATCTCTGGTTGCATAAAAAAGGTTACTATTGCAGAACTTGCATTGGTATGGACAACCAAAATCAGTAATCAAAGTTGCAAAAGGCATCCTAACGAATGGTATCCAGTACTTATCTTTTTTAAATCCTTGATGGAGTGGTAGTCCGATTTGAAATTCTCTTTTTATATCTTTCTCTTCAATTATGATAGGGTTACTATCTTTTTTACATTTCAACTCTTCAACAATATCAATTAAGCGAGATGATGTATAGTTCTTTATAATAACATCAAAGAACGGATAACTCGTGGAGAAGATGGAGTTAAGAACTGGTTCTCCAGAACATAAAATTTTTATGTTTTTAAATCTTTTAGTTATTTCTTTGGCAAACATTATATCATCTGAGAGGGAAATAGAAGATGCAAGCATGTAAACAATGTCCGGATTTATATTTTTAATCTTTTCTAATGATTTATCTTTATTTATCCTTTCTGCAATACTATCTAAAATACTAATCCTATATCTACTGCGAAAAATGCCAGAGGCGACAAGCAGATCGGCGGGTTGCCAGATATATCCCAACTTAGATATCGTTGAACAATAGCAATCCCTCAAATATATCTTCTCACCCGGTGGATTTAACAACAGTACATGCATATCCTAAACCATGAACTTATTAACCAGCGATTTATCCTTTTCAATATATGCACCAAATGGTTGAGAGATCTAACAAACTTCAATGTTTGTAGAAAGTATTTAGGTCTACCATAGAAATGCATAAATGCCTTTACCTGAAGTGATTTTAACTGATATTTCCCTATCCCATTATGAGAATATGCGGAATGAGAGAAAGATACTGCATCATAATCAATAAGTTTATTTAATCCCTCACCCCTCATTTTTTCAAATAAAACTGTCCCCGGAAGAGGATGATAGAGCATAAAATTTGCAAGCGTCAGGTCAAGTGAGCAGGCAAATTCAATGGTCTTTTCAATATCCTCTGTAGTCTCAAAGGGTAGTCCAATTATAAAGAAACCTATAGTAAACATATCCATTTCTCTGATTAAATTAACGGTCTTTTTAACCTTTTCAATCTGAATATTTTTATTAATCTTTTCAAGTATCTGCGGAGAACCCGACTCAATCCCCAGAGCAAGTGAGTAAAAACCGGCTTTCTTCATCATCAATAACAATTCTCTATCAATTGTATCTATTCGCACTCCATTTGGACAGGCAAAAGATAACTTGATGTTCTTCGACATTATTTTATCGCAAAAATCTATTACGAAATTCCTATTAAAAGTAAAATTGTCATCTACAAAGTGAATTTCCTTTACTCCAAAATGTTTTACAATATATTCAATTTCTTCAATTATGTTTTCTACAGATCTATATCGAACCTTGCTGCCAGAAATATGGGTTGCTGAACAGAAATAACAGTTATATGGGCAGCCCCTTGAGGCAATAATCGGAGCCACAGGTAGTTTTCTAAAAAAAGCCCCATGTGGTGCCGGAGGATATTTATTAGGATCAATCTGCTCCCACAAAGGGAGTGGTAATCTGTTTAAATCCTCAATCAATCCTGCTCTGATAATCTTCTCAGCAGAATCATTCCCAGACTCTATAGATTTTATAAATTTAACGAACTCTTCTTCGGCTTCTCCACAAATTATGTAATCTACATATGGCGACATATATTGCAAAGTTTCTTCTGGAGCGCTTGTTGCTTGAGGTCCACCAAGGACAGTAATAATTGATTCTCTATATCTCTTTACTGCCCTCAAATATTCTTTAACGATTCTAATACCATAAGTATAACACTGGATTCCTACAATATCGGGTTCTTCTTGTTTCAGTATCTTATCAATTTGATAACTATTAATTTTTAACAACTCAAGGTCAAATATTTTGACAGAATTGCCACTTCTTAGAATATTTGATGCAAGATATCCAAGTCCGAGTGGTGGCTGGATGTTATCTGGATGCATCTTTGGTTTTATTAGAAGAATCTTCATAATGCAAAATACCCTTAATTGCTCTATCAATTATTAAGTGAATAGTCTTAAGACCATAATAAGTTAAATATTGTACACCTGAAGGGAGGTGTAGGTATCCATTAATTATCCTGAAAATCCTTAGAGGGTTTAAATAGAATTTTATATATGCATCCCTCTGCATCCCCAATAACTCTGATGTAGAGACCTTACTCAGATTAAATCTTCCGAGAAAATAAGAATATTCATCATATTTTTTACTTACAGTAAGGTTTTCTATTACATCTTTGTTCATCTCATATAGTAAAGTCCCCTTAAATGGATTTACAATAAAGAAATATGCTGTATGCAATCTGCTATTCAGGGCAAAATCAATTGTGCTTTTGATTTCCTCTCTGCTTTCACCAGGGAAACCAAGCATGAAGAACCCATTACATAAAATGCCGAGGTCTGCGGCAAAGTCTATCATCTCTCTTGCTGTGTCAAGATTGAGTTTCTTCTTTATCTTCCTCTGTTGTTCTGATGAAGCCGTCTCTATAGCAAAACTAATAAATATTGTTCCCGCTTTCCTGAATTTTATAAGCATTTCTTTGTCAAGCATATCTGTCCTGAGACCATTTGGAAATGCCAGATTAAGTCTGAAATCTTTCTGTATTAACATATCAAGAATCTTCTCAGTTCTCTCTCTATTCAGATTAAATATATCTTCTACAAATTCAATATCTGTAATTTGAAATTTTCTTACAAGGTATTCAATTTCCGATACTATTCTCTCTGGACGCATATATCTGAATCTTCTGCCAAAAATATTATGACAATATATACATTCAAATGGGCATCCACGTGAGGTGCTTACAGCAGCATATCTACGTTTTCCTATCGTAGCCATAGAAAAACAATTAAAATATCTCTCCATTTCAATACTCTCATAATCTGGATAAGGGAGGTCATTGATATCTATTTTTAATAATGCCCTACCGCCATCTATTATCCTGTTTCCAGACCTATATGAAATACCTTCTATGCCCTCTATATTCTCGTTCTTTCTAATCCTCTCTAAAAGTTCATAAAATACTTCTTCACCCTCTCCTCTTATCACGAAATCAATATTTTTATCTGATAATACATCGTCGTAAAATTGGGTTGGATGAGGACCTCCGGCAACAGTAATTGTCTTATTATTAAATCCCTTCACAAGATGGGCTATGTAATGCATTCCGTCTGCCTCCTGCGTTAACGCACTCAGGCCTACAATATCAGGGCAAAAATCCTTAATGACCAGCTCAAGCTCACTCGTATCATCATAATAAAACCTGCTGTCAAATATTCTTATCTCATAATTCTTACTTTTGCTTTTAATATATGCAGACAGATACATAAGTCCCAACGGTTGGGTAATGGCTTTTATCTTCATTTTTTTAGAAAATGATTTTATCAATAATATCTTATTCATAATAAATTATAAAAAAATGTAAGGGGTGTATAAACAATGAAGGTATTGCCTCACAATTCTGCCAGCACATATTACACTCCTCGTTCTCTTTCCTGATAGTAGATATCCTTTTTCTGTCAACAACATCTTAAAAGGGTCAAATTCATAATCTTCTAAATTTACAACAGGGGTGGTCTTATAAGGACAGGTCAGAATATTGCCAAAAGGGTCTATCGTAATTGTTGATCGAAGCGATGCACACCTGACCGGTAGTCTACCATTAACCAGAAAGTATTTCATACCTTTCAAATACAGGACTGTCACAATAGAAGGAAGTTCTCTTATCTTGTTGTTTTTACAGAATTTGTTAATAAAATTTATTATCTCTCTTTTGTAGTTTTCCACTGTCATATCCTCGTCTGCATTCTTATATAGATCCAGCTTGTGAGCAAAAGTAATCACACAATGCCCATACAAAGATAGAGTAGATAAGATATCTTCAATTACAAATATATTGTAGCCTGATATAGTAATTTGAAAATAACACTTTATCATTTCTGAAGAAGAAAGTATATTAAAAGATTCTATTGCCCTCTTAAATGCACCATCTATTCCTCTAATCTTATCA
>JBMFOP010000111.1:0-8493 GCA_049969675.1 Myxococcota bacterium
GCCGAGTTTCCAAACGGGGGTTACCATTCAGGACTGATTGGAATTAACCCTCTGAGACCTTACCTGTTGTGCCCGATGCAGAGCAAAAAAGATATTAGATTTTGGATAGCCTTTTAATTGATCCGTAAGTTTTTAATCCACTTAATAGCCCTTTGAAATAGCCAGACGAACGAGGAGATTGATAGAAAAAACAAACCATCATATTATTACTTAAAAATTGGGAAGTTAGGGTTAACTTCTCAAAGCAGATCGTTCTGGACAGCAATGAGTTATGTAAGTTTGTAATCTCTATTCAGCATAGGATGGTTATTTGAAATATCCTGCATTTTTAAGTTCTTCTATAATTTTTACTACAGAGTAGTATCTATTAAGGGTGAAGAAGTGGATGCCGGAGACACCATTTTTTAATAGATCCATACATTGGTTAAACGAATATTCTATGCCTATTTCAATTGTCTGCTCTGGATATTCTGATATCTTCTTCCTAAGGTCTTCGGGGATTAAACAGCCACAAAGTTTTTTAAATCTCTCAATCTGTGATATATCAATAACGGGCATTATGCCGGCTATGATTGGAATATGTATTCCAGACTTTGTTGCCATATCCCTAAATCTATAAAAATTATCATTTATGAAGAAGAGTTGTGTAATTGCAAATCTTGCCCCCATATCCTGTTTGATTTTGAGGTATTCAATATCTTTATTTAGACTTTCGGATTCAATGTGTTTTTCGGGGTAAGTTGCACAGCCAATGATAAATTTATATTTAAAACTTATATACCTTATGAGTTCAAAGGCGAAGCCGAATCCGTCTTTGACCCTCTCAAATCTTCCACCCCCCTGTGAGTCCCCTCTTAAGGCAAGTAGATGTAGTATATTTGCATCACGTAGGCGATTAAGGATTACATCTATCTCATCTTTTGTATGATTTATACAGGTGATATGTGCCATCGCCTCTACTGCAAGTTCATCCTTGAGCCTTGTGACAATATCAATGGTCTTCTCCCTTGTGGAACCACCTGCACCATAAGTAACCGATGTGAGGTCTGGTCTGAGTTGAGATATCTCAGATAGTGTTCTATATAATATAGCCCAGCCATCTGGTTTTTTAGGTGGGAAGAGTTCAAAGGAGAGCGTTGGAATTTTGTGATTTAGTTTTTCAATAAAATTCATAATTCAGTGATTCCTCTCCTTCTCACTCCTAATCTATAGGTGTTAAGGAGTAACATTGTAATGGTCATAGGTCCAACTCCGCCCGGCACCGGAGTAATAAAAGAGGCCTTCTGCCTTACACTCTCAAAGTCAGCATCTCCATATATTTTACCGTCTTCTCCTCTATTGATTCCGACATCTATTACGACAACACCATCTTTGACTGCATCTCCTTTCAGGAGTCCTCTTTTGCCTGTGGCGCAGACTACAATATCTGCCTCTCTGATTATATCTTCTACCCTGATGGTCTTTGAATGACAGATTGTTACCGTAGAGTTCTTAAGAAGGAATAGTATTGCAAGTGGTTTCCCCACTATATTTGAGCGTCCAATTATAACAACTCTCTTACCAGATGGGTCGATGTTGTAGTATTCAAGCAGTTTTATGCATCCAAATGGTGTACAGGGAATCGGTATATTGGAGGTGATTAGTTGATTATAGTCTCTGGCGGTGAGAAGCATCCCCTGATTATATGGATGAAATCCGTCTACATCC
Source organism: Myxococcota bacterium (assembly GCA_049969675.1). GTDB lineage: Bacteria > Myxococcota > SpSt-1050 > SpSt-1050 > SpSt-1050 > SpSt-1050. Next base: position 1,708 of record JBMFOP010000111.1, read on the forward strand.
TTTTCTGGTGAGATCTCTGAAATTATCTTCTCGGGCGGAATGTGCGAAGGAAGAGGCAACTGAACCAGAATTCCATCTGTCTCATTGTCGTTGTTTAGTCTATCAATAGTAGTAAGTAATTCATCTTCAGTGGTATTTTCTGCAAGGTTAATATGTGATGATTGAATCCCAACCTCAGAGCAGGCATTTATCTTATTCTTTATGTAAATTTGAGAGGCGGTGTCCTTTCCTACAAGTATTGTTGCGAGTTTTAGTTTGAGATGGTATCTATCTCTTAACATCTGAACTTTATTCTTGAGTTCTTCTCTAATCTTTGTTGATATTAATCTGCCATCTATCAGGGTGTACATATAAAGCCTCCTCAAAAGAGCCCTTCTATAATTCCGTCATCTGATATGTCAATGTTGATCGCAGCAGGTTTTGAGCCAAGTCCGGGCATAGTGGAGATATCCCCTGCAACAGGGACCACAAATCCAGCACCATTTGAAAATCTGATTTCATTTATCTGAAATGTATATTCTGGTGGTGCGCCTTTTAATTCTGGTTTATCTGAGATAGAGAGTTGTGTCTTTGCCATACAGATGGGATATTTGCTCCCAAATCTCTTTTCTATCTCCTCAATCTCCTTTGATGCAGATTTTGAATAATCTACTCCCCTTGCCCTGTAGATATTCTTTGTAAGGATTTCTATCTTATCCTTTATGGGTGCATCCAATGAATATAGGTATTTTAAGTCTGATTCCTTTTCACATAACTCTATAACCTTCTTTGCGAGTTCAACTGAGCCTTCGCCACCTTTTTCATATGCCTCTGACAGTTCAGATTCTATGCCAGTTTTTGAGATAAGTTCTCTTAACAAATCAATTTCAGATGTATCATCCTTTGGGAATTTGTTTATTGCTACCACAATTGGGACCCCAAAGAGTTTTGAATTTTCAATATGAACTCTCAAATTCTCAAACCCTCTTTTAAGGGCATCTGCATTCTTTTGAAACATTATGTCATCACTGATGGTCTTGCCCGGTGGAATCCTGTAAGCCCCACCGTGCATTTTTAGGGAGCGGATGGATGTTACTATAACGATACAGGATGGAGAGTATGAGGCGGTACGACACTTTATATGGACAAACTTTTCAAGACCCAGATCAGCCCCGAATCCAGCCTCTGTTACGACATAATCTGAGAGAGCAAGCGCTATTCTATCTGCAAGAATTGATGAATTCCCATGGGCTATATTTCCAAATGGTCCTGTGTGAACGAATACCGGCTGACCCTCCATAGTCTGAATTAAATTTGGTTTGAGTGCATCCCTCAATAAAACTGCCATAGAGCCAGTCGCATTTATATCTTTTGCAAATATCGGCTCACCATTATAGGAATATGCAACTATAATCTTTGATAATCTCTCCTTCAGTTCTTTTATGGACTGAGAGAGTCCAAGAATTGCCATAATCTCACTTGCTGGTGTTATATCAAACCCGGTCTCCCTGATTATTCCATCCTTCCCTCCAACAGCGATGATAATGTTTCTTAATGCCCTTTCGTTTATGTCTATTACCCGTTTAATTTTGATTCTTTGTGGATTTATTGTTAGTGGATTTTTGTGAAATATGGATGCCTCTGTCATTGCACAGAGCAGATTATGAGCGGTATTTACCGCATACATATCTCCGGTGAAGTGTAGATTGAACTCCTCCATCGGGAGGACCTGTGAATATCCACCACCGGATGCCCCTCCTTTGATTCCAAAGACCGGCCCGAGTGAGGGCTGGCGGATACAGAGTGATACTTTCCTATTGAGTCGCCCTATGCCCTGTGTAAGTCCAATTGATGTGACCGTCTTTCCCTCTCCAAGAGGTGTAGGGGTTGTGGCTGTAATGACTATCAATCTCCCCTTCCTGTTCTGTTCTGTACGTTTGAGAATGGATTGATAGTCAACCTTGGCGATAAAATCTCCATATAGTGTTAATTCATCCTCTCTTATCCCAATCTGTGATGCAATCTGTTTAATGTTTTTCATCTCTCTCTTTTTGATTCTTGCGATCTCAATATCTCTCATCTGGTTCTCCTTACAATGGTGTTTCAGATAGCACAATTTGAGACTTAATGCCAATTAAAACTATTTGCAGATGAGATTTGCAGGATGTCATCAGATATAGCAACATCTCTCTGATTACAATCCGGATTGGAGAGAAGAATTGTTATCACCAAAGAGAGGATAAGGAGGGGTTGCATAAGGTTACTTCTTTGATTTGATATAAAATGGGTATTTGACTATCTTTCTTTCACCATAGAAAGCTCTGAACTTCCACATCATCAACTTTTTGAGGAAGCAGTCATACATCGGTCCAGATTGGAATCTTGGGTCCTCAATCTTAAGGTCGGCAATCCTTCCATCATTTTTTATTACAAATTCAATTAAGAGCTCTCCTCGCAAATCCGGGGTGCGTTGAATCTCTTCCTTTATGCATATAAAGAGTTTGGAGATGTTTTTCTGAATCATCTCATATATCTCTGCATCAGTAAGCTGCTCTGGCATATTGGGGTCGTTGAGACTCTTCTCCGGGATATCCACCTTTGCTACCTTTGTCCCTTTTTCAGTCTCTCTTGAGCCTTTTCTCTCTTTTATATTTTTCCCTCTCTTCGTAACTTCTCTCTCTTTTTTATCTTCAACTTTCTGTTCTTCTGCCCGTGTCTCAATCTTTTTTGTGCCGAGGGCAACCAGAGGTGGATGCTTTTCAAGCCATTCATCCATAGTTACACCGGTAATCTCAATGGAGTCGTCCTCTACAGGTGGATTTGCCGTCTTTCTTGAAGAGATGAATTTCTTGTATCCAAAATAACCGCCCATCCCGAGGATTGAGAGAAGAAGTAGACCAGAAGTTATCTTAATTATTAGAACCAGAATACTGAGTCTCTTCTGCCTCCTCTCTTCTCGTTCAATAGCCTCTCTTCTTTTACGTGCCTCATATTGAATTACAAACTGATTGAACTGCTGAATATCCTTTATCTTCTTCCATTCCCCATCCTCAATGGCGACCTCAGAATTGGCATTTAATATACCTTTATTTATCATATCTGCAATTACCTGAGAGGGGACCGGTCCATAGAGCATATCATTGAGCTTATATAACCAGCCCTTACCGGATAATATCTGAATATCTTCATCGTTCATAGGTATATTAATTACTATAATTATTTATCATTTGAGTCAATTAATTTGTTTTATGATATTTTTAAGCAGAAGAGATAGACTTGCGAATTTTATAATATTGGGTATAAAGGGTCTTACGCAGGAGGGAAGAATGTTAGAGAGATATTTTGAATTTAAGAGATACAATACGACCCTTTCAAAGGAGATTATAGGTGGTGCCACGACCTTTATTACAATGGTCTATATAGTGGTGGTAAATCCCAAGATTCTGGAGGCTGCTGGGATACCTTTTGGTGCGTCAATGGTAGCGACAATTCTCACTGCCTTTTTGGGGACACTGATTATGGGAGTTTATGCAAAGATGCCTATAGCGATTGCACCTTATATGGGAGAGAATGCATTTATTGCTTACACTGTGGTAAAGGTTATGGGATATCCCTGGCAGACTGCACTCGGTGCTATCTTCATAAGTGGAGTAATATTCCTCCTGATTACAGTCCTAAAAATTAGAAGCTGGCTTGCAAATTCAATACCGCTCAGTCTCAAAATCGGCTTTTCTGTTGGAATAGGTCTATTTATGACATTTATTGGTCTGAACGATGCAGGTATAGTGGTACCGGGAGTTGCGGGTGCACCTGTACATATTGGAAATTTAAAGAATATAGAGGTTATACTTGCAGTAGCCGGATTCTTATTGATGGCGCTACTTACAATAAAGAGGGTTTCAGGGGCAATATTGCTGAGTATTTTTACAATAACAATCCTTGCATTTATCTTGAAGGCCGCTCCGCTACCGGAGAAGGTACTCTCAATGCCACCAGATTTTTCAGATATATTTTTGAAACTGGATATATTAGGGGCATTAAATTTTGGATTTATCTCTGTGATTCTGACGCTCTTTGTAATGGCATTTATTGATACAATAGGGACTTTGATAGCACTCGCTATGAAGGCAAATCTCTTAAATGAAAATGGTGAGGTTAAAGATATTGAGAGACCGATGCTTGCAGATGCCATTGCCACCACAGTTGCCTCTCTTTTGGGGACTACTACGAGTGGTGCATATATAGAATCTGCAACTGGAATCGCTGCCGGTGCGAGGACAGGCCTTTCAAGTGTAATTACCGCGATCCTCTTCCTGTTGTGTCTGTTCTTTGCACCTCTATTTTCGGCGGTGCCGGTCTGTGCCTATTCCCCTGCACTTATCATCGTAGGTATGCTTATGTTTTCTCCAATAGTAAGACTCAACTTTGAGGATCTAACAGAGGTAATTCCAGCCTTTGTCGTTGTGGCTCTCATGTCATTTACATACAATATAGGAATAGGTATGACAGCCGGCTTTGTCATATATCCACTCATCAAACTTCTAACTGGCAGGATTAAGGAGATTCCATCCGGTTTGTGGGTGCTATTTGCTATCTCAGCAATCTTTTACATATTTTATCCATATTAAATTCTTTGATAGTAAGTATAAGGGGGATCACCTGATTTTGAAAATATGGAATTAGTAGTCTGAAAAGTCTTATTTTACAAATAGTTAACTTCTCAAGGCAGATTATTCTGTACAGCAGTGATTTGATATGTTTAATTAGAGAGTAAAATGAAATTTGTTATCCCCTTTAAACAATTGAATATTGAAGACCAAAGATTTTCCTTGTCTTAAATACAACTCTTGTGTAATGGTTAATTACTTCAGAGGAGGTTTTTATGTTAAAAGGATTTTCATTTATTGCCTTTTTCCTTTTATCTGCCTCTATCTATGCAGATGAGGGGATGTTTACTTTTGATAATCCACCAATTGAGCAGATTGAGAAGAAGTATAATATAAGACTTGATAAAAATTGGTTTGAACATTCAATGAAGGCATCTCTGAGGTTTAATAATGGTGGTTCAGGCTCTTTTGTATCAAAGAATGGTCTTGTGATGACCAATCACCACATCGGTTTTGATTGTATTCAGAAGATATCAAGCAGAGAAAAGGATTATGTCAGAGATGGTTTTATGGCAAAGAGTAGAGAAGAGGAGGCGAGATGTCCAGACCTTGAGGTGAATATGCTCTATTCTCTTGAAGATGTGACAGAGAGGGTTCTTGCTCAAGAGCAGGGGGCAAAAGATGATAAGGAGAGAGGTAAGAGGAGGAAGATGGAGATGGCAAAGATTGAGAAGGAGTGCAATGAGAAGACCGGTCTCAGATGTAATGTGGTTACTCTTTACGGTGGTGGACAATATGTGCTCTATAGATATAAGAAGTTTACCGATGTGAGATTGGTCTTTGCCCCCGAACAGCAGATAGCATTCTTTGGGGGAGACCCCGATAATTTTACATACCCCAGATACGACCTTGATATAACATTTTTCAGAATATATGAAAATGGGAAACCGTATCAGCCTGAATATTATTTCAAATTTAGTGAGAGCGGGGCAAAGGAGAATGAACTTGTTTTTGTAGTAGGAAATCCTGGTACCACAAGAAGACTCAATACGGTTTCACAGCTCATCTTTCAGCGGGATATCTTCTATCCAGCAAGGGTGAAGAAGGCGTCAAGATTCATTGAGTCACTCAAGAAATATGCATCAGGCTCTGATGAAAATGCAAGAGAGACGAAAGAACTCATCTTTATGTTTGAGAATTCATATAAGGCAAATAAAGGTATGCTGGATGCACTTTTGAGTAAGGAGGTCTTTGATAAGAAGGTCTCAGAGGAGAAGTCACTCTTATCCTCTGTTGCAAATAACCCGCAGGACTCAAAGGATTTAAGAGAGGCATTGAAGAAGATTGAGAGTGCTCAAAATGAATATAAGAAACTCTTCCCTCTTGCAATGGCGATTCGCACAATAGTCAACTACTCGGAACTATTCTCAAGGGCATTTACAATTGTGCAGATGGTGCTGGAGAAGAAGAAGCCAAATGAAGAACGTTTTGAGGAGTATAGAGATACGGGACTCCCTTCTCTTGAGCACCAGCTCTATTCAACTGCCCCGATATATAAAGGAGTTGAGAAGGTACTGTTAAAAACTGCTATCAATGAAGCCATAAATGACCTTTCTGATAAGAATGAATTTATCAGGGTCCTTCTATCTGGAAAGAAGGTAGATGAGTTCGTAGATGAAGTGGTTGAGAAGAGCCGTATCTACGATGTAGAGTACAGGAAGGAACTGGTCAAAAAGGGCGATTCTATGAAAGAGTCTGAATGGAGGGAGTTTTTATCAAAAGTTGATGACCCGCTTTTAAGAGTAGCATATCTGATTGAACCGATTGTCAGAAAGAATCGCAAGATGTACGAGGATAAGGTTGAGAGTGTTGAGAGGGGCTCTGCAAGAGTAATTCAGAACATTAGATTTAAGGTATATGGTAAGAGTTTGCCGCCGGATGCCACATTTACGCCGAGAATTGCCTATGGGGTTGTAAAAGGTTATGAGATGGGAGGGACAATAGCCCCTTATAAGACGAGCTTCTATGGGCTTTATGAGAGGGCAGCAAATTTTGATAATAAGCCACCTTTTAATCTCCCGCCGAGATATATTGAAAGGGAGAAGTTTTTGAATATGAAGGCACCTCTCAATTTCGTCTCTACCGCAGATATAGTGGGTGGAAATTCGGGCAGCCCCGTTATCAATGTAAAACACCAGAT